>JBBRYU010000015.1:0-33961 GCA_038237345.1 Pyrinomonadales bacterium | reverse complement strand
GATCGTCATCCCCGTCAAGTGCAATCAGCATCCGTGGATGAAATCCTACGTCGGCGTGATGCGCAATCCGCTCTACGCGGTCTCGGCTGAAGACGGGAAGTTTACCATCACGGGTTTGCCGCCGGGTACTTACACCGTCGCCGCGCTGCACGAGAAGTACGGCGAGAAGACGATGTCGGTCACGGTCGGAGCGAAGGAGATCAAGATGCAGGACTTCGCCTTCGACGCGGCGGGGGCGACCGCGCAACTCTTCGGCGGCGTGCTGCGCATTGAGCCAGCGCTCGAAATCCCAATGCCGATGAAACATTAAAAGACAAGCGACAGCGCGTTAGTTTATTTCATCTTTCGCCGGCGCGCCTTGCTTGTCGCCGACACGCGCCCAATGCGACACTCTGGCAAATCTGATAGCTCAGGCGGGAATTGACATTGTGCTTGAAGAGATTGAACTGACAAGAGAGCCGTTGGCCACGCCACTCATCGTGCGCGCGGCGTTGCGTGCGCGCGTGGGCGCGTATGTCGAGTTGACGAAGCCGCGCATCACGCTGCTCGTCATGCTGACGGCGGCGGCGGGCTACTTCCTCGGCGCGGGGCGCACGCTCAACTACGCCGGCTTCCTGCACACGATGGTCGGCACGGGGCTACTCTCATCCGGCATCGCCGCGCTCAATCAAGTGATAGAGCGCAAACTTGATGCGCTTATGCGGCGCACGGTGATGCGTCCGTTGCCATCGGGGCGGCTGACGCCACGTGCGGCTTACATCTTCGGCATAGCCTTGACGGTCTTGGCGGAACTCTATCTGCTGCTCTTAGTGAATCCGCTCTCGGCGCTCCTCGGCGCAAGCGTCGTGGTCGGCTATGTGTTTTGCTACACGCCGCTCAAGACGCGCTCGTCGCTCTCGACGTTGGTCGGCGCGTTTCCCGGCGCAGTGCCGCCGCTGCTAGGCTGGGCGGCGGCGACGGGGCACGTGAGCGCGGAGGGCTGGGTATTGTTCGCGATCCTGTTCGTCTGGCAGTTTCCACACTTCTTCGCCATCGCGTGGATGTATCGCGAAGACTATGCGCGGGCGGGCATCCTGATGCTGCCGGTGGTTGAACCAGAAGGGCGTCTGACCAAACAACAGATCATGGTCTGGACGCTGTTGCTCGTGCCCGTGAGCCTCGCGCCCGCCGCGCTCGGTCTCTCCGGCACGATCTATTTCGCGGGCGCATTGATTATGGGCGCGCTCTTTCTGTGGTGCAGCGTCGCCGCATTTCTGACGCTCTCGCGGCGCAACGCGCGGCGCGTGCTGCTCGCATCGGTGCTATACCTGCCATTCCTGTTCGGCCTGATGGTGCTTAATCAGTAGGCAGTAGGCAGTGAGCAGAACCGGCTAGCGTGTCTACTGCTGACCACTCACCAACGAGGTGCTTGCGATGGGTCGTGTGTTCGGAGTTCTACTCTGGCTGATAACACTGCTGACGGTCTGGATGTTTGTCAGCAAAAGGTGGTGGCTGCCGCCCGCGATCACGGAGCATGGGCCGGCTTACGACCGGCAGTTCATGCTTTCGATCATCATCGTCGGCATCGCATTCGCGGGCGCGCAAATCGCGCTGGGCTACATGCTCTGGCGCTACGGTGCGCGGCGCGACGACACCACGCGCGGCACCTACTCGCACGGCAACAACCGCGTCGAGATGTTATGTGCGGGCATTACTTTTTTCATCTTTGTCACCATGGCCATTTTCGGGCAGAGCGTCTGGGCGCAACTCCATTTTCATGATGCTCCGCCCGGTTCGGCACAAATACATGTAATTGCGCAACAGTTTCAATGGAATTTTCACTACCCCGGCGCGGACGGCCAGTTCGGGCATGCTGACCCGGCCAAGATCAAAGATGCGGACTTGAACTTCGTCGGCCTTGATGAGACAGAGCCGGCCGCCAAAGACGATCAAGTCGTGCCGGTGCTAATCGTGCCCGTCAATCGCGATGTCGAATTAACGATGACCTCGAAAGACGTGACGCACGATCTGTGGGTGCCGGAGTTGCGGTTCAAGCAGGACGTAGTGCCGGGCATGAACATTAAAGTGCATTTCAAGCCGGTGCTGACGGGGCGCTTCGAGTTGGCCTGCGCAGAGCTTTGCGGGCAGTTGCACTTTAAGATGAAGAGCTTCCTGATCGTGTTGCCGCAAGCCGACTACGACGCGATGCTCAAACTTCCGCAGGCGCAGTTTCAGGCGCGCCTCACGGAGTTGAATAAGCAGCCGTTGGGTCTACCCGGTCAAGTCTATTGAGCAAGCGCATAGAAATTTCCGATCCGTTAAGCCGCAAGCGAGAGGAAGGATAGAGAATGGCAGAGGAAGTTCCCATTCCAGACCCGCACGAGCCAGCCGGGCACGGCGCGGTGCATCACCATAGTCCGCCGACGAGTTTTATACGCAAGTATATCTTCAGCGTTGATCATAAGGTGATCGGCATCCAGTATCTGCTGCTCGCGCTGGTCTCGGTCTTCATCGGCATGGTCATGTCGGTGCTGATGCGTATGAACCTGACGTGGCCGGCGCATCACTGGCCGCTGCTGGCCAAGATTTTCCCGCTGGGCGCGCCGGAGGGCGTGATGACGCCGGAGTTCTACCTCTCGCTCGTCACGATGCACGGCACGATGATGGTCTTTTTCGTGCTGACGACCGCGCCGCAAGGCGGCTTCGGCAACTATTTCCTACCCATTCAGATCGGCGCGGAGGACATGGCCTTTCCCGTCCTCAACATGCTCTCGTTCTGGGTCACATTTGTCGGCCTCGTCGTCCTGATCGCGGCCATCTTCGTCGAAAGTAGCGCGGCCTTAGGCGCGACGAAATTCGTCACGAAGTATCTGGACGGCGGCGGCACGGGCACGGTCGGCCCCATCGGTGGCTGGACAGGCTATCCAACTTTAAGCGCGCTCGGCAAATCGGCGGGGCCGGGGCAGGGCGCGGGCGTGACGCTTTGGATCACCTCTATCGCTATCTTCTGCGTCGCTTCGCTGCTCGGCGCGCTCAATTTCATCACGACGCTCTTGAACATGCGCACGCGCGGGATGTCGCTGATGCGCATGCCGCTCACCTGCTGGTCATGGTTCACGACGGCGATCCTCGCGTTGCTCTCGTTTCCGGTGCTGCTCGCGGGCGGCATCTTGCTCTTGCTTGATCGCCACGCGGGCACGAGTTTCTTCATCCCCGGCAATCTGGTCGTGAGCGATAAGTTGGTGACGGAACATAGCGGCGGCTCGCCGATCTTGTGGCAACACCTGTTCTGGTTCTTTGGTCATCCGGAAGTTTACATCGCCATCTTGCCCGGCATGGGCGCGACCTCGCACATCCTCTCGACCTTCGCGCGCAAACCGATCTTCGGCTATCGCGCGATGGTATTTGCGATGTTCGCCATCGGCCTCCTCGGCTTCTTTGTCTGGGGCCATCACATGTTTTTGAGCGGCATGAGTCCTTACTCAGGCATGGCCTTCTCCGTCTTGACGCTGACCATCGGCGTGCCCTCCGCAATCAAAACGTTCAACTGGCTCGGCACACTCTGGGGCGGGCGTATACGCTTCACCGTGCCGATGCTCTTTGCCATCGGCTTCGTCTCGCTCTTCGTCGCGGGCGGTATCACGGGCTTGGTGCTGGGGCAAACGTCGCTCGACCTCTCAATGCACGATACTTACTTCGTACTCGGTCACTTCCATCTCGTGATGGGCGTGGCAGCCATCTTCGGCATGTTTGCGGGCGTCTACTTCTGGTTTCCGAAGATGTTCGGGCGCATGATGAACGACAAACTCGGCTACATACATTTCTGGCCGACGTTCATCGGCGTCTACACGATCTTTATCCCGATGCACGTGATGGGCTTGGTGGGCATGCCGCGCCGCTATGCGTCGTTCGCCGAGTACACTTTCCTGAACAAGACGCATCCGCTCGTGATGCTCGTCACCATCGCAGTCATCATTACGGCGTTCACGCAGATCATTTTCTTCTTCAACTTCTTCTGGTCGCTATTCAAGGGCAAGCCGGCGGGCGACAATCCGTGGGAGGCGACGACGCTGGAATGGGCGACCACTTCGCCGCCGCCGTTCGACAACTTCGCGGGCAAAGTCCCGACCGTCTATCGCGGCGCATATGAGTTCGCCGTGCCGGACGCGCCCGAAGATTACGTGATGCAGACGACACCGGATGTCACTGTGGCGAATGTGCCGGCCGGTGTGCCGGGACAAGGCGGGGGGAGTACAGGCAATGGCCACAACGGTCACCACTGACACGCGCGAGCGCGTCCGTGGTAAAGATACAGGTCTAGGTTTGGGCGGCCCGCGCGCAGGCGGCAACGGCTCGCGGCGCAATCCCGGCGGCGACGATGGGGGGGACGGTTCGCGTTACGATGGCGTGCCGCAGCGTTATCGCATCGGCATGTGGTTGGCGGTTGGCTCTATTGCCATGCTGTTCACCGCGTTGACGAGCGCATACGTCATGCGCGCGGGTGGGAGCGGTTGGGACGACATACAGTTGCCGGGCTTGCTCTGGGTCAGCACAGCGCTGATCGTGACCAGCAGTGTGACGATAGAACTGGCGCGGCGTGCGTTGCGCCGTGATGAGTACGCAACGTATCGCCACTGGCTCACGGTCTCGCTCCTGCTTGGCTTCGGCTTTCTCGCGGCGCAAGTGTGCGCGTGGCGGCAACTCGCGGCGCAGGGCATTTATCTCGCGTCGAATCCGCATAGTTCATTCTTCTATCTGCTGACCGGGCTGCACGCGCTCCATCTCTTGGGCGGCATATTGGGCTTGAGTTTCTTGTTGTGGCGCGCGACGCGCGCGATGCGCGACGTAAGCAAACAAACTGCGCTGAAACGACGCGCGGCGGCCGATGCGGTCGGCATCTACTGGCACTTTATGGACGGGCTGTGGGTCTATCTGTTCGCACTCCTATTCTTCTGGAGGTAAGCGTTGAGTACGCACGCACACGTTGAATCCGCGCCGACCGCCGACTGGGGCGGCGGCACGCTTCCTTATCGCGTCGGGCATCGCAAACTCGGCATGTGGCTCTTCATCGTCTCGGATGCGCTGACATTCTCCGCGCTCCTGATCGGCTACAGCTATGTGCGGCTCTCCAGCGATGCGTGGGCGACTCCGTTCAAGTTCAGCCCCAGCATCTTGTTCTCGACGACGATGACGCTTTGCCTGCTGGCTTCAAGTTTTACGATGGTGATGGCGGTGCGGGCATCAGCGCACGGCAAGAAGCGCGTCGCGCGCCGTTGGATTGGCGGGACGATGCTCGGCGGTCTCGCTTTCCTCGTGCTGCACATTTATGAGTGGAATCACTTGATCGGCGAAGGGTTGCGGCCATTCGCGCTGCCGGCGGAATGGCTCAAGGAGACGCCCCACGCTTCGCCGCTCTTTGGCGCGACCTTCTTCGCGATCACCGGGCTGCACATGTTCCACGTCTTCACGGGCTTCTGCTATCTCGGCATCGTCGCGTTGCGTATCCGCAAAATATCGCACGAAGATTTAGAGATTAGCGGCCTCTACTGGCACTTCGTCGATCTGGTCTGGATGTTCGTCTTCCCGTTGATCTATCTGCTGTCGGTAGACTTCAAAGGCTAACGTTTTGCTCGACAAACTTTAACGCGAGGCATAACACAGATGAGCGGTGGCATACGCAACTTGGCCCGGAAGCAGGACGTGATCCTGAACGCGATCTGCGTGCTGCTGGCGACGGTTTTCCTCGTGCTTGCGCTGGGGAATTTAAGCTGGGCGGGCAACTTCCTGACGATTGACAGTTTGTTCATGACGGCCGTCTGCCTGTTTTTAGCTGGCGTCTTTATGATCAACCCGGCCTTGTGGGCGCACGAGCAAGGGCTGTTCGCGGCCGAGGATGCGAATCATCCGCCCGCCGTCGATCTGCATTTCGAGGGCACGACGAAACTATTCCTGTCCATCCTTGGCGCTTTGCTGGGGCTGACACTCGTCGAGGTGCTGTTAGCCTATTTCAAAGTGCCGCTCACGCTCATGCTCACGATCTTACTGGGGCTGTCGCTTATCAAAGCCGCGCTCATCGTCGCCTATTTCATGCACCTGCGCTTCGAGCGCATGAGCTTGATATTGACAGTCGTGCCGATGCTCGTCGTCTGCATCTGTCTGTTGCTCGTCTTCTTCCCGGACGGCCGGCGCTCGTTGAAATTGCGCACCTACGGCGACAGACCCGCGCCGGCCGCTGCCGCCACCGAGCACGAATGAGCATGTCGCAGAGACGTTTAAGCTGGTTCATCTGGTGTGCGTTGTTGGCGACGTGCGCGCTCTGTCTGCTCTGCGTGCCCGCGCTCGCGCAGTGCGCGATGTGCAAGGCGACGGCGAGCGGGTTGGATAGTAGAGCGGCGCGGCAGATGAACATGGCCGTTGTGCTGATGGTCTCGCCGCCGGTGACGATCTTCTGCGCGTTCCTCTATCTCACCTACAAGCATCGCCGCCCGCCGGGCGATGCTGAGTGAACCGTGCGCCGGCCACACTTAGCGGGTTGCCTTATCGAGCGACATGGAAGATCAATTGCTGGAGACGTGGCGGATTCACAACCGGATCAACCTGTATCTGCTGGCTGCGCTCGAACCTGCTGCCTTGCATGCTCTCTCTGCTTCAAAGGGGCGCACGGTCGCCGAGCAGTTCGCGCACATACACAACGTGCGCTTGATGTGGTTGAAGAGCGCCGCGCCGGAACTGCGCGCGGGCGTGAGTAAGATCGAGCAAGAAACTGCGGCCGATGCGCAACTGTTAGCCGCATCGATCACCGCGTCGGGCGAGGCGATAGCCGCACTATTGCGGCAGAGTTTCGCGGCCGGCGGGCGTGTTAAAGGGTTCAAGCCGCACGCGGTCGCGTTTCTCGGTTACTTGCTCGCGCACGAGGCGCATCATCGCGGGCAGATCGCGCTCACGCTCAAACAAGCCGGGCACGCGCTTGATAAGCAGACCGCTTACGGCCTCTGGGAATGGGGCACACGCTGAAGGGCGGCGCAACTTACGCGCTCCCCATCGCGGATTAACTATGGCAGAAGAAGAGAAGCCGACAGTGGATAACACGCGCGCCAGTATACGCGGGCGCGCCTGCCCGCGTTGCGGCGGCAAGATTATCCCCTCGCTGCGCGCAGTCTACGAGAGCAAAGACCCCGGCGGCGTCTTTCCCGTCTGGGAGTGTGAACGCTGCGGTTTTGAAGAACTGAGCGCGCAGCAGCCAGCGAAAAAGGCCGTCGCGCACGGCGCGAAGAAGAAAGAAGAACTGCCGCCCGGCGGGGAATGAGAGAATAGAGGTTAGAGGTTAGAGGTCAGAGAGCAAAGGTCAGTGCTTGGTCTTTACTAATCGCTGACTTCTGCTCGCTGACCTCTGCTGTTATGAATTACGATACGTTGCCACATCTTAATGCTGTGCTGAACGCGACGAGCGGCACGCTGCTCGTCGTCGGTTTTTTCTGCATCCGTCGTCGCCTGATCAGCGCGCATCGGGCGTGCATGCTCGCGGCGCTCGGCGCGTCAACCACTTTCCTCATTTCCTATCTCGTCTATCACGCGCATCACGGCACGACCCGCTTCGCAGGACAAGGCGCGGCTCGCCCGCTCTATTTTTTTATCCTGACCACGCACACGATCTTAGCCATCGTCATCGTCCCCTTGATTATCATCACGCTCCGGCGCGCCTTGCGGGGCGAGTTCGGGCGGCATATGCGGCTCGCGCGTTGGACGTTCCCGCTCTGGCTCTACGTTTCCATCACCGGCGTGCTCGTCTATCTGTTCCTCTATCAGTTTTACCCGGCGCACTAATCTCACTACCTGTATGACGGAGAACAACGGCCATCAGTCGCCACCGGCCACGCTGCCGCCCGCGCAGAAGCGCCGCCGCACGCCCTGGTCGTTGGCCTTGGTCGCAGCCTTGTTCGTCATCGCGCCGTTCCTGACTTGGTACGGCACTTGGTTCGGTCGTACGCTGAGTGACGCGCAGATCGAGCAATATCTGACAGACGAAGCAAGCCCGCGCCACGAACAGCACGCGTTGTCGCAGATCGTCGAGCGGATGATGCAGCCGGGCGCGGACGCGCGCCGTTGGTATCCACAGATCGCGCAGCTTGCCATGAGCAGACACGCGGACGTGCGCATGACGGCCGCATGGGTGATGGGCAAGGATGCGCGCGTGGACGAGTTTCACGCCGCGCTGTTGCGTCTGCTCGTGGACGACGAGCCGATTGTCCGGCGCAACGCCGCGCTCGCCCTCGTGGCTTACGGCGACGCGCGTTGCCGTACGGAGCTAAACGGCATGTTGCGCCCGTTCACATTCAACGCGCCGCTCGCTGGGGAAGTAGTCTCGCTCTTGTCCGCCGGCACGCCGATTAAGCGTGAAGGCATGCTCGCTCGCGTGCGGGTCAGCCCCGAGCAACGCGCCGAGCTTCGTTCGCCATTGCCCGGCCGGATCGCGCAACTCTTAGTCGCAACGGGCGCGCAGGTTGCGGTTGGTCAACCAGTGCTTACACTCGCGCCGGACGACGACACTGTGCTGAGCGCGCTCGTGGCTCTGCGTTACATCGGGAGCGCGGCAGATTTGGCAGAGGTCGAACGCTATGCGGGCGGCGCGGCGGGAGTGACAGAGCAGATAAAACAGGAAGCGGCGCTGACGGCTGAAGCCATCAAGCACCGCTCGACGCAGACGGGCGCGCAGAAATGAAACGGTCTAAGGGGCAACGGCGGGCGCATCAGGTAGCGTGATACCGTGCGCGGTCTCCCAATCGGCGGTCGGCACCATCTCGATGGCGTCCCACGGGCAACCGTCGAGGAACGCGCCTTCCGGCCCCTTCGAGATGCATTTCTGACAACCGATGCAGAGTTCCGGGTCAACCTCTATCCGCCCGAAAGGTGGGTGATCTTCATCTGGCACCCAGAACATGCAGGCTTCAATCGGGCAATACTCGATACACGCGGGCGAGCCGGCACAGCCGGTGCAGCAGTCAGTCGTGATCGCTAGGATGCGCGGTTTCTTCTTCCGCGTGGCCTTCCCGTCGCCGACCGACATCGGCCAATGTTTTTCGATAACTTCAATCATGTATAAACCCCGTCGGCTGTTACGAAGAATGACGAGCGCGAGTAATTTAACACGCCCCCGGAAGCGTCACAATCATAAATCAACAGATGTATGTAATCGTTGCCAGTGATGCTCAGCGAAGCGGTGCCAGCCGCCAGCGACCGTAGGCGACGAATGCCGCAAGTAGCCCCACCACCAACGGGATCAGGGCCGGCGCGACAGTGCCGCCGGCCAGTGTGATCGCCGTTGCGCCAATCATGAGCAACACCAGCCCGGCGGCGGCCAGCGGCGTCAGACCCGGACGAATGTGCAGCAGTCCGGGGAGGATCAGCCCCAGCGCGCCGAGCACCTCGACCACGCCGATGAAGCGCAGGAATAGTCCCGGCATGGCTATCGGCCCCTTCAGCGCATCGAGCGGCAGCACCAGTTTCATGCCACCGGCGAACAGAAAGAGGAGCGCGAGCAGTATCTGAACGATCCACAGTGCGTGGGTCATAAACGATCTCCTCCGTGACGACACGTGTCCGTCTTCTTGCGCGGGATGTGGATAGCTTTACTAACAGACATGTCTCTTTGGTTTTCAGCCCACTATGTTATCTCGCCTTACAACTCAACGCGAAAAGGGTTTTCGACTATCCGAATGCACTACTCTTTCTTTAGCTATGGACGTTTACGCAAGACCTCATTCTCGAAATGAGCCGTGAGGTTATACTCGGGCATGAGCTGTTCTCTACCACGCTTTTCGTTAGATAACTAGCTGCTATGCCGCCTCGACGGAATCATTCACCTCAGCGATAGCGGAAGCAATTACATCATCTTTCACACCATGCCGACGTAAGCTCTCAACCAGATTAGCTATTGCCGGATTCTCATTAAGCCGTTCAAGGTCGGCACGCAGACCTTGCCCAATGTAGGCTCGAATCAACGGCTGATAACCCGAGAACCCCAAGCGCGGAGCGACGCTTTTTAGATCATCAACCACATCTTCGGGCATCCTTAAACTAATGGTTGTCATGGTGCGATCCTTTCGCAACCGTTGCTTCAACTTATTGATTTTCATACGCCTCTCTTTCAGTTCTTTCAACCGGCCGGGCAGAGACGATACGGATAACCTCATCGTGCTCGACATAGACAACGTAGAGCAAACGCCAACTCACTGCCATGCCCATGACCGCCGCGCGCCGCTCACCTTCAACAACGCCAGCATCTACTACATGAAGGAATGGATCAAAGAAGATTTCACACGCCGTTTCAAAGGAAATTTTGTGCTTGCGTAAATTCGCCGTCGCTTTCCGACTATCCCATGCAAATCCAATTTCATGCAGAGTGAAGCTGACATTCATCAAGGCAAGATATAAAGCTTGCGTATATACGATGTCAATACACTAGGTGGCGGCGCAACGCTGAAATTTAGCCGCGCCGAGCGAGCAGTACACAGTCCACAAATTTCCACACGACGAGGAAAATAATTGCTATTAAAGCGTCTGATTGGATGAGCCGCTAGATGCGGGCAGGGTTAGGCTTGATAAGCGCCGAAAGACCACCTCCAGTGTTCCGTGCTTTAAAACAGCCGCACCAACCAACACTTTACCGTCAGCAGAAAACTCTAACTCAAAGCTATCCAAACTGTATGAATGCGAGCTTCCTTGCTCCACATAGGTGTAATTTACCCCGGTTAAAGACAGGTGTGATCCTATCGCAGTTCCGGTCAAGGTTTCTTGAACTACTGTCCGCTGTTCTTCACGTATATAGGTGATAGTCAAGTTTGCCATAAAATTCCGACCGTGCCCCGGTGGGATTACCAACGTTGCTTTATGTTCTCGCTGCCGCTTGATGCTCAGCCAAGAAGTGTTCCACACGCCACTGAAATCCTGCTCGGAAATCTCAGCTTCCGTTCGGCTAAGAGGCTGTTTGGGAGTTTCCGGCAGTGTTGCTTTGACACTGATCCCTCCCAGATGTGCTGCAAGTGATGGAGTGTCTAAAACCTTGCGGACTACTTTGGTGAGTTCAGATCGGAGCGCTTCCCCCCAAAAAGGATTATTGGGATCATAATAAATGTATCTAAGTGCCCGCAGATCAAACGGAACATCTTCTTGATTTCTCGTAATAAAAACTATCGGTTTGCCGATGGCATGAGCCAATCCAATTTCATACATTACATTTGGATTTCTCCCAGACAATTCGGCGACAACCACTCGCGACTGACGAACCGATCTCCAGATGTCTTGGACAATAGCTTGCTCGGTATAGATTTCGTCTCCCCTAATACACTCGAGGCCAGCGTCTTCAATAGCAGGCCGGATAACTCTTTCGTACTCGGCGCCAAACAGTGAATGAAAAGGCATCACGACGAAGCACGAATTAGTTATGTGCTCTAGGTCAACTATGATGTGATTATCTGTCATCTCGCAAACTTCACATGTTCGGACTAGCGTCCAAGTGCAGCAGCGTCATTGCTCCTACTTATAGCACGCTTCTACAAAGTACGTGTTATACGAAACTCAAAGATTAAGAAGAGGAAAGTCTCTAACTACCGGATATCCTGCGGGGCACAGTATATCACTCTGTATAGGCGTGATATACTGCGCCCCGCAGGATAATCATACTATCAATTTCTAGCAGACGTAGGTGTAGCGCGGTCGGTGAAAGGCGACCAGCGACCGCACGCTTGCAGGGCGGCGGCGCGAATCTTGTGATATGAAAACTGTAGCTGGCATCTTTAGCGCACGGGCGGACGCGGAGCGGGCGGTCGAGCGGTTGCGCGCACTTGGTCTAGCGGAGAACGACATCTCGTTGCTGACACCGGGCACGACCTCCGCGGAGATTGATGCGCGTGTGCCGACGACTGAGACCGAGCAGCCGGGCATGGGCAAGACGCTCGGCGGCGTGGTCGGCGGCGCGGTGGGCATCGCGGGCGGGGCGCATCTGGGTTTGGCGTTGGCGAGCCTGCTTGTGCCGGGCGTCGGGCCTATCTTGGCGGCGGGCGCGATTGGCGCGGCGCTGCTCGGCGCGGGCGGTATGGCGGCCGGCGCGGCGGCAGGCGGCAGCATGGAAGATAACATCGCCACAGGTCTGCCGCACGACGAACTGTTCGTCTATGAAGAGGCATTGCGCCAGGGACGCACGGTCGTCATCGCCGTCGCCGACGAGGAGCTAGGTGAGCCGGCGCAGACCGCGCTGGCTGACACCGGCGCAGAGAGTGTTGATGCCGCGCGCGAGAAATGGTGGATCGGGCTGCGCGATACCGAAGCCGAAGCTTATACGGGGGAGGGTAGCGACTTCGCGCAAGTCGAGCAAACCTACCGGCATGGCTTCGAGGCAGCGTTGCATCCGCAGGCGCGCGGGCGGGCCTATGGCGACGATGCGGAGCGTCTACGCGCATGCTATGGCGATGAGTGTGAGGTCGCAGCCTTCAGGCGCGGGTATGAGCGCGGGCAAACGTACACCGGGCAAATGCGGGAGCGTTTCAAGGGTTGAAGGACACGCTGCTCAGCATCAGCGTCCTCGTCGCCATCCTTGGCGTGAGCGCGCTCATCACGCAATGGTTCGCGCGCACGATGTACAACCGTTGCGTCGCCTGCGGCACGCTCAATGCGAAGCGGCGCACGCATTGTCGCGGCTGCGGGCAAGCTTTTCAGTGATGTGAGGAAACATCATTCGATGCGCAACGGTAAACTTCTCTGCCTCCCCTTGCTGTTATTACTCTTGACTATCGAAGCCACAGCGCAGGATTCAGCCAAGCCCATTCCCCCCGAATGGCGCACGCACGCGGAGCAGACCGACTACCGCGAGACGCCGCGCTACGATGAGACCGTCGCATACTGTCGCAAACTCGCCGCCGCCTCGCCGCTCATTCGTTACACGGAGATTGGCCGCAGCGGTGAGGGTCGCGCTCTGCCGCTCCTCATCGCCACGACCGGCGACACCTTCACGCCCGCAGCGGCGCGGGGCGCACACAAGGCGGTCGTGCTCATACAGGCGAACATACACGCGGGCGAGACCGACGGCAAAGACGCGGGGTTGGCGCTCCTGCGCGACATCGCCATCACGAAGACGCGCACCGGTCTGCTGGAACATGTCGTCGTCCTCTTCATGCCCATCTACAACGTGGATGGGCACGAGCGGCGCAGTCCTTACAATCGCATCAATCAGAACGGCCCCGTCGAGATGGGCTGGCGCGCTAACGCGACGAATCTAAATCTGAATCGCGATTACATGAAAGCCGACGCGCCGGAGACGCGCGCTTGGCTGCGCCTGTGGAATAACTGGCAACCCGATCTCTTCATTGATTGCCACGTGACGGACGGCGCGGACTTTCGCTACGACGTGACCTACCAGTATGAAGCGGGCGAGAGTGTGCCCACGCCTTTGCGCGATTGGTGGCGCACTGCTTATGAGGGACGCATCGTGCCGGCGGCGGAAGCGGCGGGCCGGCTGTTCTCCCCCTATCTTGTTTTCCGCGACAATCGTGATCCGATTAATAAAGGCGTCGAAGGCTTTATCGGCACGCCGCGTTTTGCCACCGGTTATACGCCCCTGCGCAACCGGCCCGGCTTGCTCATCGAGACGCACATGCTCAAGGACTATCGCACGCGCGTGCTGGGCACTTACGATCTTTTGCGCGCCGCGCTCGAAGAGGTGAACCGCGATCCCGAAGGTTTAATGCGCGCGGGGCGCATGGCAGACGAGCAAGTGATTAACGAAGGGCGCACATACGATCCAGCACACAAGGTTGCTTTGCGCTTAGACTTTACCGAGAAGTCTGTGCCGCGCTTGATCAAAGGCATAGAGTTCCACACCGAATTGAGTGATATTTCCGGCGCGGCGCGGGTCGTTTATGACACGAAGCCATTCGATTACAGCGTACCTTTCTTCAACGAGACGCACGCCACCGTTTCAGTCGCGCCGCCACTGGCTTACATCATCCCGCCGCAATGGAGCAGCGTGATCGAAGTGCTGGCGGCACATGGGTTGGAGATGCATCGCCTGTCCGAGTCGTCCACCTTTGAAGTCGAGAGCTATCGTTTCAGCGATGTGAAATGGGGCAGCAGTTCGTTCGAGGGGCGCGTGCTGGTGGCGCAGAAGAATCAAATGGTGCGCGAGCGCCGACTATACCCGGCCGGCGCGGTCGTCTTGCCGATGGCGCAAGCAGGGGCGCGCGTCGCGCTCAATCTGCTTGAGCCTGACGCGCCCGACTCCTTCATCGCATGGGGTTTTTTCAACTCCATCTTCGAGCAGAAAGAGTTCGGCGAGAGCTACGTCCTGGAAAAGTTGGCGCGCGAGATGTTGGCGAAAGATGAGAAACTGCGGCGCGAGTTTGAACAACGCGTGGCGAACGAGCCGAAGTTCGCCGCCAGCGCACGCGAACGTCTGACCTTCTTTTACGAACGTTCGCCTTACTGGGACAGACAGATGAATCTTTATCCGGTCGGGCGCATCACGACGCCGTTGAATGTGCGATTCGTTGAAAGCGGCCATGCCGGGCAAAAGTGATAAGGGGATGCGCCGTGATGATCACGGCGCATCCCCGAATCTTCTGCCTTGTACCCAACCCCCTCGGTTCGTTAAACTGTCCGCCGGCCCGTCAGCAATTGAACGACGAACAAGACGAGTGCGACGACGAGAATTAAGTGAATCAAACTGCCCCCGATGCCGCCGACTACACCGAGCAGCCACAACACCAACAGCACAACCAGAATTGTCCACAACATGATCGCATTCTCCTTTGGTTCAGGTTTCAATCAATCTCTTTGGTTCGCTTGAACCCGCCACACTTGAAGAATTGCAACGACCATGCCAATAACGCGGAGAAACCGCCGCATTCTCGCTAAAGCTCTGTAGGAGCATAGTTTGACGGTTAGCTAATAACAGCAAAGTTTCTGGTCGGATTCTTTCCGGGCGCATGATTGTACGGAAACAAAGCTGGCAATTGCGGGCGCTGGCGTCTTAATTTCGGCCAATGACTATCCGGAGACAAGGAACGCGGGTTTTCCCATTTGATGAATGAAAAAGTGGCGACTATCGCAGCGCAGTGTGCAATGACATTGCAACCTGAATTGTGCGCGCATCATCCGAACCCATGTGGCAGTCAGGGGCAGCAGTTAACTCTGTTCGTAGTTAAGCTGGTGGCAGATAATAAAGATAGGCTAGACGAGCGCGAGCGGGGAATGTTACATTGTCAGGGTGATTGTTTCTGACGATCACGCTTCAGCTATGAGGGTTTGTTCCGCTTTAGCCGCGCATTAAACCCCACGCTCCGCAGTGCCGGTGACTCCACCGCCGCGAATCATTCTCAGCTTAACGTAAGTTTGTCGCCACGCCCGGCGCGTTCCCCCGAATGCGTGCGCCGCGTTGCGCTAGGAGTTGTTGTCATGCCCTTATCACGCCTGATCCCCCGCACACAGAAAAAGACGAGCCTCGCGCTCGGCCTGCTCGCCCTAATGATCATTCTCGCCGGACTCGGCTTCGCGTTATACCAACAAGTGCGCCCGCCCGTGGTGCAGAAGATCAACTACACCGGATTGCGCAAGTTGAGCGAAGGCACGCAAGCAAAGTCGCTCAGTGTTAACGGTGAGCTGCTGGTAGTGACAAAGGCGGATGGCACGCTCGCGCAAGCCATCGTCACGAACATGGCCGCACAGCAGGAGATCGTCAACGCCTTCGACCGGCAGCACGTGCCTATCGAGTTTCGCTCACTTGAGCCGGGACTGCTCACGACCTCGCTCAATTGGGGCATCGCCATCATCATGCTCGCTTTGGCCGGGTTTATCGGCTGGCGTGTCTATGCAAGTCTCGGCGGCGGACAGACCGCCTTTCAAGTGGCCGACGCGCAAGGGCAACAGCTTGTCAGCTTCGATGAGGTGGCGGGCGTGGACGAAGCGAAGCAAGAATTGTCCGAGACCATAGAGTTTTTGCGCAACCCGTCCAAGTTCGGCCGGCTCGGCGGGCGTGCACCGCGCGGCTTATTGCTTTCGGGCCCGCCGGGCACAGGCAAGACTTTGCTCGCACGTGCCGCCGCGCATGAAGCGGGCGTGCCTTTCCTGTCCGTCTCCGGCTCTAGCTTTCAAGAGAAGTTCGCCGGTCTCGGCGCGGCGCGTGTGCGGCGTCTGTTCTTGCAGGCGCGTAAGTCTGCACCATGCATCATCTTCATTGACGAGATCGACGCGCTGGGGCGTAGTCGTGGGCGCGGCGGCGACTCTGCTTCCGCCGATCAAGATCAGACGCTCAATCAATTGCTTGTCGAGATGGACGGCTTCGAACAGGCGAATGGCATCGTCGTCATCGCTTCGACCAACCGGCCCGACATACTCGATTACGCGCTGACTCGGCCCGGTCGCTTCGACCGCGAGATCACGGTCGGTCTCGCCAGCGCAACGGGGCGTGAAGCGATCCTCCGCGTTCATGCACGCAAGCTGACGCTTGAGCCTGAGCTTGACCTCAATTGGCTCGCGCGCGGCACGCCCGGTTTCTCCGGCGCGGATTTAGCGAATCTCCTGAACGAGGCCGCCATTGCCGCCACACGCGACCACGCGCAGTCCATCGCGCGTCCGCACATCGAATACGCCCGCGATAAAATCCTGATGGGCGCGGAACGGCATGGCTTTATGCTCGACGAGGACGAACGCTACGCGACGGCCGTGCATGAAGCGGGGCATGTCGCGGTCGGGCTTGGCGTGAAGCACGGCGACCCGATCCATAAAGTCTCTATTCTGCCGCGCGGGCGCGCCCTCGGCGTCACGCAGGCGCTGCCCGACCGCGACCGGTTGATGAAGACGCGCGAGTATCTCGAAGATCAGATCGCAATGCTGTTGGGCGGGCGCGCCGCCGAACAAATCTTGCTGAACACGATGACGGCGGGCGCGTCGAACGACATCGAGCGGGCAGTTGAGATTGCGCGTAAGATGGTCATCGAGTACGGCATGAGTCCGCTCGGGCCGATTCATCTGGGCAAGCAGGACGACCCGCATAGCCAGACTCTGCTCGACCGCATCGAGCATGCGACCAACGGCATCGTGAAGGCGCAGATGCAGCGCGCTTGCGACATGGTGACGGAGCGACGCAACGAGATCGCGCAACTAGTCGCCGGTCTGATGGAGCGCGACACGCTCGACGCCGACGAGATTCAAGAATCGTTCGGTCTCAAAGCAGCTAAGCAAGCGGCTTGAGTTGTAGGCAGTAGGCAGCAAGCAGTAGGCAGTCGAAACGGATTGCCTGCTGCTTTCTGTTTTCAGGTTTCGATTCATCAAGACTGCCCGTAGTCCAGCTGCCTTCCGCATTGCCGGTTGGTTCCTTCTTCCCGCTCACAGCTTGATTAAACGCGCGCTTCTCCTGTAACTTTGCCGGCGAAGGGCAACAGGTCGCGTCATCCCTTTTACGCTCCCGTCAAACAATGCTATGACACTGCCCGGCATCGCCCGGCTCGAACTCCCCATCCTGCAAGAACTCGTCGCCACAGGCGGCGCGGACGATGTGCGCTTCATCTACGCACGGCTCGTCGCCTACTTCCCGCAATTTGCCGACGCAGAAAGACACGCGCTCACAAATGGCGAGCTGCACGCCTGGCGGCACCAAGTGCAACGCGCCGGGCGTGCGCTAGACGAAAAACGGCAACTCACGCGCGACCGGCGCGGCCAATGGAAGATCACCAGCGCGGGGCGTCGCCGCGTCGCTGATGAAGCGCCGAGTTTTACTGTCACGGACACGGCCGTCGCGCAACCGACGACCGGCTCGGCCTCATTCTCGCACGCGGACGTGCAGCAGATGTTGCTCGACATCGGCGGCACGCTCGGCTATCACGCCGAAGCCGAGTTCGATTACTACGACGTGGTCTGGCGCGCGAGCGCGGACAGCCAACGGCTCAGCCACATCTTTGAAGTGCAACGGAAAGGAAACGTCGACGCCGCGCTGGCCAAACTAAAACGCGCTTACGACGCGCAACGCTCCAAACCTTTTCTCGTCGTGGCCAGCGAGCGCGATACGAATCGCGCGCACACGCAATTGAGCCTCGCGCGCACCGGCGCATTTCACGAGATCGGGCGTGTGACCATTATTCTCAGCTTCGCCCAATTGCACCGGCTGCACGGAGCGCTCGCCTCCGTCGCCGATTTGCTGGCGTTAATCTTCGAGCGATGAGCGGCACACCCCTACGCACCCAATACCTCGACATCAAGCGGCGTCATCCGGACGCCATCCTCCTCTTTCGCATCGGCGATTTTTACGAAGCCTTCGACGACGATGCGCGCACCGTCGCGCGCGAGCTTGGTATCGTGCTGACCTCTAAGCCGATGGGCAAGGACGTGCGCGTGCCGCTCGCAGGTGTCCCGCATCATAGCCTAGAACGTTATCTCTCGCGTCTGATCGCACGCGGACATCGTGTGGCGGTCTGCGAGCAACTGACGGATGCGCCGGTGAAAGACGGCTCGGGCCGCGGCCTCATCGAGCGCGATGTGGTGCGGGTTGTAACGCCGGGCACAATCATCGAGCCGGGACTCCTGCGCAGCAAGGTCAACAATTATCTTGCGGCATATACGACTGACGGTCGTCGCGCAGGTTTAGCTTATGCGGACGTGACCACCGGCGAGTTCGCCGCCACCGAAGTTGCCGCGCCGGCCGCACTCCCGGAGTTGCAGCGTATCGCACCGGCGGAACTGCTCGTCGCGCGCAGCCTGGCTGCCGGTGGCGATACCTTGCCCGGCTATCTCACACGTTGCAACGATGATTATTTCGCCCCGCAACTCGCCAAATCGGCCGTCCTGCACCACTTTGGCGCGCGGGGGCTGGGCGCGTTTGGTCTGACGAAATGGCCGCTCGCCACGGCCGCGGCCGGCGCGATCATCTCTTACCTGCGCGACACGCAAACGACGGCCGCCGGCCAACTCACGCGCCTGACGAGCTATCACACCGGCAACTATATGTTGCTCGACACGCACACGCTGCGGAGCTTGGAAATCTTTGACAGCACAGGCGGCACGCCGTCGCTACTGGCTGCGCTCGATGTGACGCGCACGGCGATGGGCGGGCGGCGTTTGCGTCAATGGCTGCGCCAGCCTTTGCTCGAGCTGGCGGAGATTACGCGCCGCCACGAGCATGTCGCATGGTTGCATGCCCACGCAGAAGCCCGCGCGGAATTCTTCGCCGCGCTTGAGTTGGTTCACGATCTGGAACGTCTGTCGGGGCGCGCACGCGCGAGTGTCGCGTCGCCGCAGGAAGTGTTGGCGCTCTGTCAGGGGCTGGAAGCTATCCCGCGCGTGCGCGCCGTATTGCAGCAGGACGTGAACCGCTTCGGCGCGGCGCTGACCGCGTTGCCGACTTGCGAAGCGACCGTGAAAACGATCCGCGCCGCGTTGCGCGAAGAATTGCCGCGGCGCACAGAGGGCGTCAACATTATCCGCGTAGGTTTCTCCGAAGAACTAGATCGCCTGCGCGAGCTATTGCGCAACGGCAAGGCTTATCTCACTGAGATGGAGCAGCGCGAGCGCGCCCGCACAGGGATCAAGAGTCTGCGCGTGGGTTATAACAAGGTCTACGGCCACTACATTGAAGTGACGAAGCCGAATCTGCATCTCGTGCCCGCCGCCTACACGCGCAAGCAGACACTCACGAACGCCGAGCGCTTCATCACGCTCGAACTTAAAGAGCATGAATCGCTCGTCACCAATGCGCAAGAGCGCATCGCCGAACTGGAAGCGAGCGTCTTCCGGCAAGTCTGCGCAGAGATCGGCAAACGGCGCGATGAAATCCTCGCGGCTGCGGCAACAATCGCTTATCTCGATGCCGTCGCCTCATTCGCCGAAGTCGCCGCGCGGCACAATTACGTGCGCCCCACGCTAACTGACACTGCGGCCCTGCGCATAGGTGAAGGACGACATCCGGTGCTGGAACGCGCCGCGACCGACGGGCAGTTCGTGGCCAACGACGTGCGGTTGGGCGGCGCGGATGCGGCGGAAGTCGCGCTTATCACAGGCCCGAACATGTCCGGCAAGTCAACCTATCTGCGGCAGACGGCGCTGATTGTTTTGCTGGCGCAGGTGGGTAGTTTCGTGCCTGCGCGCGAGGCGAGCATAGGCTTATGTGACCGCATCTTCACACGCATAGGTCTCTACGACCGCATTGGCAGCGGCGAGTCAACGTTTATGACCGAGATGGTCGAGACCGCGCAGATTCTGCATCACGCGACGCCGCGCTCGTTGATCTTGTTGGACGAATTGGGCCGCGGCACTTCGACTTACGATGGACTGGCGGTCGCCCGCGCCGTCCTTGAGTACATACACAACCATCCGCAACTGCGCGCTAAAACTCTCTTCGCCACACACTACCACGAGTTGACCGCGCTCGCCGCCGTGCTGCCCCGCGTCGAGAATTTGCGCGTCGAGATCGCGGAAGAAGGCGATGAGTTGCGCTTTCTCTACAAGATCACACCGGGCACGGCCGAGCGCAGCTATGGCGTCTATGCGGCGAAATTAGCCGGTCTGCCACGCCCCGTCGTGCGGCGGGCCGAAGAACTTCTGCGTGAGTATGAAACACAATCGGGTATGCGCCCACCCGCTGAAAGTGAAACCATTGGAACGTTGCACACGTCGCCTGTACCCGCCCATGAAGCGCCGCTCGCCAATGCTTTGCTTGAGCTTGATTTGAACACGCTCGCGCCGGTAGAGGCATTGATGAAGCTCTACGAACTTCGTCGTTTGGCCGCGGATGATGATACAGCTGAGACAGAGACGTGGAGGTTGCGCAGAGCGTGATCATCGAGCAATAGGGTATTCAGCAAACGCCGGCCTGAACGGCCATCTCACCAATAAAACTTATGCCGGGTCGGTATGAATCTGCACGCGGGAGCGGGGGATTTCAGTTTCGAGCGTACGCAGTACTTGCACCGTGAGCGCGTGCGCTTCTTCGAGACTCATTATGCGGGCAACTTCAAGGTGCAGATCGATGAACTTCTGCGCGCCCGAGCGACGCGTGCGTAGATCATGGAAGCCGATGACGCCTTGCGTGTGGAAGCGACTGACGATCTCCGCGATCTGTTCATCCACTTCGAGCGGCAAACGCTTGTCCATCAACACGTCAACTGAATCGCGTGCGACATTGAAAGCGGAGTAGAGAATATAGAGCGAGATGGCGATGGAGATAAGCGGGTCGGCGAGTTGCCAGCCGGTTAAGCGCAGGAATAAGAGCGCGATGAGCGCACCGCCGTTGGTAAACACGTCGGTGGCGTAGTGCAGCGCATCGGCGGAAAGCACCGGCGAGTCGGTTTGGCGCGCGACGCGGCGCAGGCGCGCCACGAGCGCGATGCTGACGCCGGTGGCGATAAGCATAGAGACGATGCCGAGCAGTTCGCCGCTCGTCGGTTGCGGGTGCAAGAGGCGCAAGATCGCTTCGCGGATCAGGAAGAGACCGGAAATAGTGATGACGACCGCTTGAAAGAGACCGGCCAGCGATTCGACCTTGCCATGACCGTAGGCGTGATCGTCATCGGGCGGGCGAGCAGCAGCACGGATAGCGAAGAAGTTGATCGTCGAGGCGAAGATGTCCATCGCCGAGTCGAGCAGGGAAGCCCAGACGCTGATCGAGCCGGTGAGAAAGCCGGTCGCGGTCTTGAGCAAGATCAAGAAGGCCGCCGCTATGATGGAGAGTCGCGCGGCGGAATTCTTCAGCGCCGCTTCTTCGTCATGCCCGCTCACCGCTAGTGTCATCGCCGTTGCTGCCAAGTCGCTTGGTCTCTCGTGAATCGCCGTATCTTAACAAATTCTAGTGACCAAGCGCTTCGGGCCGTTCGGACACCTCTTCGACCGCGCGGCTGCGTCCGCCGAGCGTGACCAGCGCGACGCCGGCGAAGATCAACAAAGCGGCGATGCCCGTGCGCGAGCTCACCTGTTCACCCAGCACCAGCGGCGCAAGCGCAAACGCGATGAGCGGTTGTAGGTAAATATAGATCGCGACGATGCTGGGCGCGACGCGTCCCAACGCCCACGCGTTCAAATAATATGCGCCGACCGTGGGCACGAGAATAATGTAAGCAACCGCGAGCCAGACGTGCGCGCCGAGGTGCGAAAGCGGCGTGCTTGCAAGCTGATAGCTGCCGATTGGTAGCGCCGCAAGGGAAGCGAAGATGAAGACCCACGTAATAACTGTCAGCGCGCCGTAACGCTTGATCATGTCCTGTGAGATGGCGATGTACGCGCCGAAAGCGAAGGTGTTCAGGACGAGCAGCAGGTTGCCGATTATCTTGTCATGCGACAGATCGGCATGCAGCGGGTTGACGAGATAGAGGACGCCTGCCGCAGCGATTGCCATGCCAAATAGGACGCGCGCCGACGCGCGCTCGTAGCCAAGCAACAGACTGACTAGTAGCGTGGCGATGGGAATCGTCGTGCCGAGAATAGTCGCATTGATGGCGGTCGAGAGTGCCAGCCCTTTGACGTAGAGAAATTGATTGAGGACGACGCCGAGCAGACTGTAGAGCGCGAGCCTTGCATAGTCGCTACGGCGCGGGATACGCAAACTGCCGCCCACGATGCGGCGCAGAATGACAAATGCAATGGCCGCGCCCACTATGCGGAAGGCGACTAGCCCTGTGCTGGGCAGCACGCGCAACACCAGTTTGCCGATAATGGGCCACGTGCCGAAGAATAGTTGCACGGCGACGAGCGCCAGGTGCGGCTTGTAGCTATCGGGCGGCGGCGGGGTGGATGCAGACATCAACAGAGAACTTACCGTTGTTAGCTGTACTCGCCCGCGCGTGCGCCAGTGCCCTCGCCGGTGAATTGATCTGCGGGGCCGGACTCGGCTGCATTCGCTGCCGGCTTGCCTGCTTCAGACTGCTGCGCCGGGATAGTTCCCTGCGGATCGGGCAGCGCGCCGACTTGGCCGCTGGTTTCATCCTGTCCTGCGCCCGCTTTATCCTGCGCGTCTGCGCGTTGGCGGCTAAGTTGTTCGTCCATTTTTGTTCGTTCTCCCCTCCGCAGTTCGTCGTTAAAGCAACAACAGTAGCGGGTTCTCTAGTAGCTGTTTGAAGGTTTGTAAAAACTTCGCGCCGGTTGCGCCGTCTATGACGCGGTGGTCGCAGGACATCGTGACGCGCATTAACTGCCGCACAACAATCTCGCCTTCGCGCACGACCGGCTTCGGCCCCATCGCGCCGACAGCAAGGATCGCGGCTTCAGGCGGATTGATCACGGCCGTGAATTCATCAATGCCCAACATGCCAAGATTGCTGATCGAGAAGGTTGCGCCGGTGTACTCGTCGGGTTGCAGTTTGCGATTGCGTGCGCGCTCGGCCAGTTGCCGCACTTCGCGACTGATCGCGCCAATGGTCTTAGTCTCCGCCGCGCGCACAACCGGCGTGATCAGCCCGTCCTCGATGGCGACGGCGACGCCGATGTCGGCCCGCTCGTAATAACGCACCACCTTCTCTTGAAACGAGGCGTTGACCTGCGGATGGCGCACGAGCGCGACGGCCGCGACCTTGATGATGATGTCGTTGACGCTGATCTTGTTCTCTTTGTCCTGCTCGTTAAACTTGCGGCGCAACTCCGCGACGCCATCCATCTCAATCTCAGTCGTCAAAAAGAAATGCGGCACGGGGCCGATAGATGAGGTAAGGCGGCGCGCAATCGTTGCGCGCATCGTCGTGACCGGCGCATCACGGAAGGGCGACGCGCCTTCGACCTTGGCCTGTTGAAAGGCTTGCGCGGGTTGTTGCGTGCGAGGTTCGGCCGTGGGCTGTACTGTTGGCGCTTGAGCCTGTGCGGACTGCTGCCCGCCCGCTTTGATCGCTTCTTCGATGTCGCGCTTGACGATGCGCCCGCCGGGGCCGCTGCCCGCGAGGGTTTGCAGGTTGATGCCCGCTTCCGCCGCCATACGCGCGGCCAGCGGCGAGACAATGATGCGCCCGCCGGTGCGTTGCCCGTTGCCGCCTTCAGCATGCTGTGCAGTTTGCAACTCAGTCTGGGCTTTGTCAGTCGATGCAGGTTGAACTTGTACCGGGCTTGCGGTCGGCTGGCCGCCTACGTCGCCTTTGAGCGGTTGCCCTGCGATGGTGGCCTGCGTGCGTGCGCCGTCCGCTACGACCTGCGCTAGCTCTTGCTGCGCGCCATCCTGCCCGCTTTCGACTTTCGCCTCAATGTTTTGCTTGTTCGCTGCCGCTGCTGCGCCTGATTCAGCTTGGGCCGTAAATGTGGAGATGTCCTCGTCCGCCTCGCCGATGATCGCGATGATCTGACCGAGCGGCACGGTTGCGCCCGCTTGCACGAGAATCTTGCGCAGCACGCCGGTGGTCAGCGCTTGCGCTTCCATCGTCGCTTTGTCTGTGTCGATCTCAGCGAGCGGCTCGCCCACACTCACTTTGTCGCCTTCATTCTTCAACCAACGTGTGAGTTGGCCCTCTTCCATCGTGGGCGAGAGTTTCGGCATCACCACTTGCGTTGCCATACTGGTTTGTCCTCTTTACAAGTACGCGACTTCGCGCACGGCTGCGATAATGCGTTCGACATCGGGCAGCGCGAGCTTTTCCAGATTCTTAGCATAGGGCATCGGCGTATCCACGCCGGAGATGCGCTTGACGGGCGCGTCCAGATAATCGAACGCGCGCTCCATGATCTGCGCGCTCAACTCCGCGCCCACGCCGCAAAAGGCGTGCGACTCTTCAGCGATGACGACGCGATTCGTCTTCTGCACCGACTTGATGATGGTCGCGATGTCGAGCGGGCGAATCGTGCGTGGGTCGATCACCTCAACCGAGACGCCCTGCTTCTCCAACTCTTCCGCCGCCTTCAACGCGAGCGGCACGGTCATCGAGCGCGCGACGATGGTCGCGTCCTTGCCCTCCCGTTTCACCTCGGCGACACCGAGCGGGACGAGGAAATCCGGATCGTCGGGTACTTCGCCCTTCATGCCGTACATACGCTCTTGCTCAAGAAAGATCACCGGATCGTCGTCACGGATCGCGCTCTTCAGCAAGCCTTTCGCATCCGCCGGCGTTGAGGGCATGACGACCTTCAAGCCGGGGAAGTGTGCGTACCAGGATTCCAGCGCCTGCGAATGTTGCGACGAGACTTGATAAGCCGAGCCGTTCGGGCCGCGAAAGACGATGGGAATTTTGAACTGCCCGCCGGACATATAGAGCATCTTTGCAGCGGAGTTGATGATCTGATCGGTGGCGAGGATGGAGAAGTTAAAGGTCATGAACTCGATTACGGGCCGCAAGCCGGCCATCGCCGCGCCCACGCCGAGACCCGCGAATCCCAACTCTGTGATCGGCGAATCGATCACCCGCTTGTCGCCGAACTCGTCCAATAAACCCTTCGAGACTTTGTACGCGCCCTGATAAGCGCCGACCTCTTCGCCCATCAGGA
This sequence comes from Pyrinomonadales bacterium, assembly GCA_038237345.1. GTDB lineage: Bacteria > Acidobacteriota > Blastocatellia > Pyrinomonadales > Pyrinomonadaceae > QHXQ01. The sequence goes on along the minus strand of JBBRYU010000015.1, from coordinate 8,557 downwards.
ATACGTTCTCGTCGCGTCCCAACTCTTCGCGCAACGCCTGATTGAGCGCTTCTCTGATTGTGATAACGGACATGAAACCTCCCAGAACAGTGCCAAGTGGCGAGTGACATGTGACAAGCTATAGACAAGCTCTGGCTCGTTACTCGTCACTGTTTTATCGGGTTCGCATAAACATTGGTGTACAACTCTTCCGGCGCAGGCTCAGGACTGGTGTCAGCGAACTTGACCGCTTGATCGATCTCGGCGTTAACGCGCTCCGCGATTTCTTTGAGCGCAGCGTCGTCGAGCATGTTCTGTTGCTTGAGACTATCGGCGAAGACTTTGATCGGATCGCGCTCCTGATACTTTTCAATCTCGGCGCGGGTGCGATAGTTGCCGGGATCAGACATCGAATGGCCCATGAAGCGATAGGTGCGCACTTCAATTAATGTCGGCAACTCTTCATTGCGGGCGCGGTCGACGGCGCGCTTCGTCGCCTCATAGACCGCGAGCACATCCATCCCGTCCACAAACTCTGCGGCCATGCCGTAAGCGCAAGCCTTTTGCGAGACGTCGCTTAAAGACATCGCGCGCTTGAGGGCCGTGCCCATGCCGTACTGATTGTTCTCGCAAATATAGATGCAGGGCAGTTGCCAGAGTTGCGCCATGTTCAGCGACTCGTGGAAAGCGCCCTGATTGACCGCTGCTTCGCCGAAATAGACGACCGAAACTTGGCCTGTGCTTTTATACTTCGCGGCGAAGGCGACGCCCGTGGCGAGTGGAATCTGACCGCCGACGATGCCGTGCCCGCCGAGAAAATAGTTGTCGCGATCAAACATGTGCATCGAGCCGCCTTTACCGGCCGAGCAACCACCGGCCTTGCCGAACAATTCGGCCATGACCTCATCGGCCGGAGTCCCGCGTGCAAGGGCATGACCATGATCGCGATAGCTGGTCATCACATAGTCATCATGATTGAGCGCGGCGATTGAGCCGACGGCGACCGCCTCCTGCCCGATGTAGAGATGGCAGAAACCGCCAATTTTGCCGAGCGTGTAAGCTTCGGCCGCCTTCTCCTCGAAGTGGCGGATGTGCATCATCTGATAAAGCATGTCGAGCAGCGTCGCACGTTCCAACGATCCAATGGCGGTGCGCTGACGCTGCTGGCGCTCGCGATGCTCTTCGCCCAGTTCATCCGGGTTAATCACGTCCGGTTCTGCGGTCTCGGTGGCAACGCCCGCGCCCGCCGCTTCTGCGCCCGCGCCGCGCGGTTTTAAAGGTTTGACTTTGAGTTCACTCATCGAAACACACTCTCTCGTGCATAGAGCACTCACTGCGACACGTCGGCGCATGCGTGCGCCGACGCGGGGCTGCGAAATGATTGATACGGGTGAATACGATGTGAATTATACGCGAGATGTCAGCCCACGCGCAAAAGGGCCTAACTGGACACAACAGACAGGCGTAGCTTGAGCAAGTTCATGCTGCGCCGGCCGATAGAGATTTGAGTTAAGGATAAATCTGTTGCGCGCTTTGCGCCTTTGCGTGAGGTGCCTGAGTGCTAAGAAATTAACTCACGCAAAGACGCTAAGGCGCAAAGGGGGAACGCGAAGGGGGAGATGGAAGTTATTGATCAACGCAACGCATCAATGGTACTCAAGACGCTGGTGGTGGCGGGGGGGGTTGAGTCGGCGGGTGTGTTTATCCTGTTGCATGTTGCGCCCGGCGGCATTGATTAGCGCTTCGACCGTCTCGCCTTCGCGGGGGAAGCAGGCGATACCGATGCTAAGGCCGATCTGTGTGGAGCGGCCCGTGCGCACAGGGAAATGGTGGGCTTCGATGGCCGTGCGGATGCGGTCGGCGACTATGCACGCCACGTCGGCCGAAGCCATCGGCATGATCGCAACGAACTCGTCGCCCGCGTAGCGCGCCAGTATGTCCATCTGGCGCAACTGACGTTTGATGACGGCGGCGGCAACCGCCAGCAGCCGGTCGCCCACGCCGTGCCCGTAAGTGTCGTTGATCGATTTGAAGGCGTCCAAGTCCATACTCAGCACAGTCAAAGGCTCGCGGTTCAGGCGCTGACACTCGGCGAGACGTTGTTCAAGCATGAGATGAAACGAGCGTGCGTTGGGTAAGTCGGTGAGCGGATCGGTGAGCGCGCTCTCTTTAGTGCGCTCGAAGGTGAGCGCGTTATTGAGCGCGGTCGCGGCGTACTGCGCGACGGATTCGAGCAAGCGCACCTGTTCATTGGTGTAGGAGGCGCGCGACTTTGAGTAAAGCGTGAGCGCGCCGAACGCGCCGTCCTCGCGTATGAGCGGCGAGACGAGAATGCCTTTGATCCGGGCGGCAATCTCTTCGTCCACGCCGACTAGATCGAGTTCCGCCGGTGAGTTGCACATTGAACGCGCGTTAGCGATAACCCAGCCGGTGATGCCTTCGCCGAGCGTGACCCGGCGATGCGTAAATGCGTCCGCATCTTGTCCGGCGACGTGCGCGGCCACGGCCTTGCCGCTGCGCTCGTCCACCAGATAGATGGTGCACGTATCGAACGGCACAATCGCGTGCAGTTTGCTGGCGACGAGCGTGACCGTGTCTTGCAAATTCAGCGACGAGCCGATGGTTTGCGCTATCTCGTGGAGCGCGAAGACCTCGCGCTGCGCTTCGACGATGGAGCGGTAACCGGCCGAGTCGGCGGCGGCGGATGCGCCGAGTAAATCGGCGGCAAGACCCGCATCCGGCGCGGCGTTCGTCATCCCCTCCGCGCTGGACTGCACCTGCTCCTGTATATCCTGCGCGGCGATCAGATTGTCGAAGAAGTCTATGTGCTTGACGAACATCTCCACGACCTGCGGATCAAATGAAGTTTTCGCCATGCTGAGCAGCAGCGCGAGCGAGTCTTCGCGTTTCATGCCGACGCGATAGGGACGGTCGCAGCGCGTCGCGTCGTAAAAATCTACGACCGCGATGATGCGCGCGACCAGCGGAATCTGCTCGCCCTTGAGACCGCGCGGATAACCTGTCCCGTCCCACTTCTCGTGGTGAAAGCGGATGATGTCTTCGACCGGATAAGGGAAATTGACGCGCTTGACGATGTCGCCGCCGACGACGGTGTGAATCTTCATCTTCTCGAACTCAGCCGCTGTGAGCTTGCCCGGTTTGTTCAAGATGTACTCGGGCACAGCCAGCTTGCCGATGTCGTGCAGCAATGCGCCGGCCCGTAGGGCCCGCAACTCATCGTCTTTAATCTCTAACAGCTTGCCCAATTCAAGCGCATAAATTTGCGTGCGGCGCACGTGCCCGTGCGTGGTCTGATCCTTCGCGTCGATTGCTATCGCGAGCGCCTCGATGGTGTTCATGTGCAGGTCTGCGATCTCATGCATGTGGAGCAGTTTCGCTGCCTCAACGTGTTTCGTCTCATCGCTACGTTGGCGGTCGAAGCGGTAGAGCAGATGGACGAGACCGATCATGAGCAGCCCGAGGGCGAGGAAAGGGAAGCGCCCGCCCTGCCGCGCATAATAAAAGAGCGCCGCCGCGCCCGCGCCCGCCATCTGCGTGACGGCCGTCCAAACCAGACTCTCTCGTGAGAGATGAAAGCGCGCATGGCCGGTCTCGCAGGCCGAGTAAGCAACCGTCGCCAGCGTGTTCAGCCCGTACTGCACGAGCGTCAACACGCACAAGGGGAGTAACAACGCCTCAAGCGGCGCATCAGACCAAGAGACCGCGCCGTTGTGCGTGATGAGTAGATGTGCCAGTGCGATATAACAGATGACGGCCACGGCCGTGGCTGCGATTGGGGCGGCGGTAGCGAATACGCGTCTACCATTGCGCCGCGAAGTGTAGAAGCCGTCAATGCCTGCGAGAATGGCAGCCGGCGCGACGCCATACAGCATCGCCGTAAGGATGATCAGCGAGTCGGCGATGGACTTGTGATTTTGTCCCGTTCCTGCCACATCCGACACGCGGACTGTGAGCCGGCCCGCCGCCACCGTCAGGCAGCAGAGCGCGGCGAAGGTGAGCCAGCCGCTCGTGGGCAGCGTCAGCAGTCCCGAAACTGTAATGAGCAGCAGCGCGACGGCCAGCGCCGCGACGCCACAGATTAGCGCGAGAGGTTTCCAGTTTCCGTCCGACATGTCGGGTAGTGTCCTGCGAGTGAAGGTTCGCCCAATGAATATTTTCAGGCTGAGCTGCGTAGACTTAACAGGCAGCACGCGCGAGCTAATGGGCGGGTGAATAATACCGAATCAAATTGAAGTATGCGTGTTGTTGGGCAGAACCACGCGCATTGTAAGTGTGCCAGCCGCCGCCCTTTCTGCCGTTGCGGGCTTCGGCCATACGCACAGATGAATTTAATTCGATATAAGATGTGCCAAACAATGTTGGCATGGATAAAATAGCCGTTTGTCAGCCTTATAGTCAACTGTTACCGCTGGAAACGATCTAATGTGCGTAAATGGGAGATTGCTACATACTTCAAATAGAATGAACCGGAAGTTGGCTGTGCTGGTAGTGCGGCTAGTTCTGCGGCCGTCCGGTGCCTGCAAAGAAAGAGAGCGCAGTTGAAGCGCAAGTGAGCCTTATAACAACCGTTCTGTCGTAGCAGATATGCAGGTGAACGCATTTTAGGTGCGAATTTGAATCAGAGTTTGTAGACATGACGGCTAAGAAAGTCCAAGGCTCAATCGTAGTCGTTGGTTTGATCGATAAAAAGTCGTGTCTATCAGCCTGCTCTAATGTTAAACTGCGCCCGTTGTCATAACTAATATGCGTTGGACATGCCGCGAAGCTATTGCAGCCTCCGTTGGGATCGTTCCGTCCGACAACTTGCAGTCTTAAAACAGAACCGGTGCGGGCCGGTCAATTGCGCGACACGATGACCCGACGCGCTGCTCGAAATAACCAAGACCCTGCGGGGCACAAGGAGAATAGCGATGCGACGAATTTTGGCTCTACTGACCGTGCTGGCGTTGACAAGCTTATGGGTCGGCTGTACCACCGCCGACAACACTAACGTGACGGATGTCAACGCTAATACGACGACGACAACCGGTACGTCTACGACAACCACCACCACGACGGGCACCACGGCGTCGCCGGCCAACTCGAATACTGGCACGACCATGAACTCGAACAACATGAATGCCAACAACATGAATCACAACATGAATTCGAATAACATGAATCACAACATGAATTCGAATAACATGAATCACAACGGTAATAGCAACATGGCGCACAACACGAACAACCATAACACGCCATAGAGTCTGTCGGATGAAAGGCACGAAGCAGGCGCGCTGGCAGGTTTCAGGCGCGCCTTTCGTTTTAAGCGCAGGGTAAAAAGACGGCGCACAATGTGATCATGGATGAGCAGCCGGATTATCTTTACATCGTGGATGTGGGGGAGGCTGAGACGGCGTTAGCCCGACTCGCGCACGAACCTGTGCTCGGGCTGGACACGGAAACTTTCTGGGATAGAGCAGCGAATCAGAATCGCGTCTCGCTCGTGCAACTCGCGCCCCGGGTCGGCGCAGCATTGGTGATCGATGTGCAGGCTACAGGCGTTGAAGTTGTGCGCCCGCTCGTAGAATCAGCGGCCGTGTTGATGACTGCGCACAATGCCCGCTTCGATGAGTTGGTCATGCTTGGCGCAGGATTGCAACCGGCCGCGCTGGTGGACACGCTGCGCCTCGCGCGCCAGGCGCTCGCCCTGCCGTCCTATAGTTTGGCGGCCGTCGTGGCGCACCTCTTCGGTCTCGCGCTCGATAAAAGCTTGCAACAATCGAACTGGCGGCGACGGCCTTTGACACGCGTGCAACTCCATTACGCGGCGGCTGATGCCATCATGACGTTGCGCGTTTTCGACGAATTGAAGCAGAGGCTCGAAGCAGAAGGGCGTTGGGAGTCATTACTTCATGCCGCAACATTGACCGGCACCCCGCTGCCCTCGTCGCGCCCGCGGGGCAAGCCGAGACTAAAAACACCGCCGCCCGTACTAACGGCAGAAGAGCAACAGGCCGTGACGCGGCTGAAGAAGTGGCGGCTGGAACGCGCTTTCGCACTGCGCCTGCCCGCTTACATGATCTGTGCCGACCGCACACTGGCGGAACTTGCGCATGCGCGCCCCACCACACTCGACGCCCTCAAAACAATCTACGGTTTAGGCGAGAGTAAGATCGCCGGCTACGGCGCAGACCTCCTTGCCGCCGTCAGCGACGCTTTCAATTGAAAAAGCTCAGCTCGTCAAACCGCTTCTGCGTTTCTTCGCATCTGTGCGCGAGGTCATGCTTTGGAGCGTTTGATCCTCACACGAAGATGCAAAGGCGCAAAGGGAATGGCAAGTTTTTCTTAACTGCCAGCCGCTCTGCCCCGTGCGGGGTCGAGTTGTGCCGCAAGCTCATCCGGCGTGTTCACTGGTTGTCGGCAGGTGTAGTTTTCGCAAACATAGGCTGTCGGTTGCCCGTCGAGCGGCGGGCGGTTGCGTAGCAGGGGCACGAGCGCAGCCGCCCTTTCAGCTGTCATGCCCGCCTGTGCGACGACCTTGTTGGGCAGATACCGTCGCCAAACCTCCCGTGTCAGTGCCCGCGCCGCTTCCGTATCGATGTCGCCGACGATGGCGATCTCCTGTGGGGTCGCAAGATAAAAATCCAGTGCGCCGAGCAGACAGCCGAAAGCTGACGGATAGCGCGTCAGCGTGTCGTACACGAGCCTGAAGATGGTGACGGCTTGACGTTGATAGTCGGGCTTCTCGGTTAGCACGGCCAAGCGCAACAATACTTCGGCAGCGACTGAATTGCCTGACGGCGTAGCGTTGTCGAGATAATCCTTCTGCCGCACGATCAATTGCTCGCCCCGCCGTGCGGTGTAATAGAAACCGCCTTCCGTCTCATCCCAAAACTCCGCGCGCATCTCCTCCGTCAGGGCCAACGCCGCTTCGAGCCAGCCTATCGTGCCCGTCGCTTCGTAGAGGGCAACGAGTCCCTGCGCCGCGCAAGCATAGTCGTCGAGAAACCCCTGCTGTTTTGCCTGCCCGTCCTTCCAGACGTGTAGCAGCGTATCATCGTGGCGCAACTCATTAAGGATGAAGCTTGCGTTACGCTCGGCCAACTGACGATAGTCTGCGCGCTCCAGCACGGCCGCGGCTTCGGCAAAGCTCGTCAACATCAATCCGTTCCACGCGGTCAAGACCTTTTCGTCGCGCCCTGGTTTCACGCGCCGCTCGCGCGCGGCAAAGAGAACCGGGCGACTACGCTCGACAGCGGCGATCAGTGTGGCAACCGTTACATGTAATTCGCCCGCAACAACGTTGGCCGGACGCGGCACGTGCAAAATATTCTCGCCCTCGAAGTTGCCCGCCGTTGTCGCGCCGTAGTAGGCGCACACGAGCGCACCGTCCGCCGGGCCGAGCAGCGCATTGATCTCTGCCACCGACCAGACGAAGAACTTGCCTTCGACGCCTTCCGAGTCAGCATCTTGCGTCGAGTAAAAACCGCCCGTTGCATCCGTCATCTCCCGCGCGACATAGTCGAGCGTCTCCTCTGCTATCCGGCGATAAAAGTCTTCGCCTGTCGCTTGATAGCCGTGCAGATAGAGGCGCGCGAGTTGGGCATTGTCGTAGAGCATTTTCTCGAAGTGCGGCACGAGCCAGCGCGCGTCGGTCGAGTAGCGGTGAAAGCCGCCGCCGAGTTGATCGTACATGCCGCCCTCGGCCATACGCCGGCACGTATTTGTGACCATCTCAAGGGCAGCCTTGTCGCCGGTGGTGTGATACACACGCAGTAGAAATTCGAGATTCATCGGCGCGGGGAACTTGGGCGCGCTGCCGAAACCGCCGAAACGTTCATCATAGGTGCGGGCCAGTCCGCGTTGGGCGGCTTCGAGAGTTGTCGCGGACGGCGTGACGCTTGATTCGTTCGTGACGTTCATGCGACGCAACTCGGCAAGAATACTAGTGGCCGTCTGCGCGATACCGTCGGGGTCTTGCTGGAAGGCATTGGCAATGGCGGCGAGCAGGCGCGGGAAGCCGGGCAAGTTGTGCCGCTCAACGGGCGGGAAGTATGTGCCCCCGTAGAAGGGCACGAGGTCTGGCGTGAGGAAGACGGTCATCGGCCAGCCGCCGTGTCCGGTCATCAACTGCACTGCGTTCATATAAACCTGATCGAGATCGGGCCGCTCTTCGCGATCAACCTTGATGTTGACGAAATGCTCATTCATCAACCGTGCGGTCTCTTCGTTCTCGAACGATTCGACCTCCATTACGTGACACCAGTGACAGGCGGAATAACCTATGCTGAGCAGGATCGGCTTATGCTCCGTGCGCGCTCTGGCTAATGCTTCCTCACCCCACGGATGCCAGTCCACTGGGTTATTTGCGTGCTGCAAGAGATATGGGCTGGTCTCGTGCGCGAGTCGGTTTGTGTGCTTATGTTCGTCCATTAATCTTATCCTTCGGAACTGAATGTTAGTTGCCATTCTAACGCTCATTGCCGTTTTTTAAGAGCGCGCGCGTTCTGTTATACTCGTGTTACTGAATGGTGATTCATTTTTAGTTGAGCCAGGGGACGGTTGAAGCGGCGCG
>JBBRYU010000014.1:0-34677 GCA_038237345.1 Pyrinomonadales bacterium | reverse complement strand
GTGCCCGTCATCAAACGCGCCGACGAACTCTCCATCGCCGGTCTCGCCCGCGCCGCCAATGACCTCGCGGATCGGGCGCGCACGAAGCAACTCAAACCGGACGAGGTCGCGGGCGGCACGTTCACGATCACGAATCCGGGCGTCTTCGGCGGTCTCTTCGGCACGCCGATCATCAATCAGCCGCAGGTCGCCATCCTCGGCGTCGGCACGATTGAGAAACGGCCGAAGGTCGTCACCACGCCCGAAGGCGACGACCTGATCGCCATCCGGCAGATGGCCTATTTCGCCATTAGCTACGATCATCGCATCGTGGATGGCGCGGACGCCGAACGCTTCCTCGCCTACGTCAAGCAGACGCTTGAAGCGGGGCAGTTCCAACCATAGGCAAGGGTGACGATCCTGTGATGCCGAAAGGCGTTTAACACAGTTGCCGGCGAGTCGCTTATGCCTTGCGGTTGGCAAATAGCGCTAGTCTTGTTAGAGCTAATCTAAAACCTACCATCATCGTCTGGCTTCATCGTCGGAATTTCGAACGAGGTTCAGGCTTGCTCATTTCTTGTATTGAGCGACCAACTGTCGGGCAATGTCCACACTGATCTCGCATAACTCATCCACTCGGGACGTGAGCGCAAGCGCAAGATCGAGTCTGAGCTGCACGGCGCGGCTGCGCCCTGTCTGCGCATTGACGTAGGCAAGGGCAAAATGCGCGTCGGCGCTACGGGGTGGAGCTGAACGCCAGTCTGCGCGTCGGCGCGAGCCTCTTTGTTCTTAAGGAAGATATTGAGCGCATGTATGCCGAGCAGGAGTGCGGCACACAAAAGAGAATGTGAACCCATGAACGCACCAGTAAAGTTATTGACAGAACAAGCGCATTTTCTCACGGTCACAGAAGCGGCCGAGTTGTTGCGAGTGAAGCCGCGCACCATTCACTACTGGGTGTCCGAGGGGCGCATTCCTTTCCGCAAGGCCGGACGTTTCACCCTCTGCGACCGGACGGAGTTGATCGAGCGGACGCGCGGCGACGGGGAGAAAAATTCTGTTACGGTGACCCCGTTATCGCGCTAAGATGCAGCCCGGCTGTGGTTGTACTCGCGGAAAGGCGAGGCAGGCAGGTGGCACAGTTAGAGAGAGACCAAAGGGCAGCGGGCACTGGTTGTATGACCTGCGCGCGCGGCATCAGACATCGAGGCACAATCTCCGAAGCGCGTACCAAGGCACAGGCCCTGCAAGCTGAAGCCAAGAGCAGGACAAATGCGCTGCGGTTGAGTGCGCACAAGCGCCGGCAGAGGAAAATGGGCACGTTTGGGTCACAGGGCACTTTAGTCAAGCTGGGTGAACAAGACTTAACTCTTTGCAGGGGGTGACGATAGAAGAAGTGACAGATGGGACACGCATCGTCGAGTGTGTACCAAACTTCAGTGAGGGGCGCAAGCTGGAGACCGTGGCGCGGCTCGGCGCGGTGATCGAGTCGGTCGCGGGCGCGCTCGTGCTCGACACGCACAGCGACCCGGATCACAACCGCACGGTCATCACGTTCGTGGCCGACGTGGACGCGGTGGTCGAGGCGGCCGTGCGCGCCGCTGCACTGGCGACGGAGTTGATCGATCTGCGCACGCACACGGGCCAACACCCGCGCGTCGGCGCGTTGGACGTGCTGCCGTTCGTGCCGGTGCGTGGCGTGACGCTTGATGATTGTGTGCGACTTGCGCACGAGGCGGGCGAACGGATCGCGCACGAGCTTGGCGTGCCGGTCTATTTTTATGAAGCGGCAGCCTTGCGCCCCGACCGCGTGAATCTGGAAGACGTGCGGCGCAAGGGCTTCGAGCAGTTGCGCGCGGAGATCGGCGTCGATCCCGCACGCGCGCCCGATGTGGGCGCGGCGCGCGTGCATGAGCGCGCGGGCGCAGTCGTCGTTGGCGCGCGGCCTTTCCTCGTTGCCTATAACGTCAACCTGCACACAACGGATGTCGCCGTCGTGCGGCGCATCGCGCGGGCGGTGCGCGGGCGCGATGGCGGTTTGCGCTATCTGAAGGCGCTCGGCTTCGCGTTGCCAGCGCGCGGGCTGACGCAAGTCTCGATGAACCTCGTGCGCCACGAACAGACCACGCTGCATCATGCGTTCGCGGCCGTTAAGCGCGAGGCGGCGCGCTGGGGCGTCGCTGTCGCGGGCAGCGAGATCGTCGGTCTCATCCCGCAATCCGCGCTTGATCGCAGCGCCGAATACTTTCTGCAACTCGAAAACTTTGCGCCTGAACTCGTGCTTGAAAATCGCATCGCGGCGACAGTAAGCAATAAGCAGCGAGCAGCGCGTAGCGAGTCGCCTACGCTTGCGGCGGCTGCCTCCGGCGGCGGCGCGGCCGCCGCGCAGACGGGCGCATTGGCGGCCGCGCTCGGCGAGACATGCGCGCGTTTGCTGATACGTCGTGGGCGCGGGGCGGAGCGCGAGGCCGGCGAGGCGTTGCAGACATTAATCGATCTACACGCACGGTTGACTGAGGCCGTAGATGAAGATGCCGCCGCCTTCGCGCGCGTGCTGGCTGCGCGCCGGCTGCCGCGCGCAGGCGACGACGAGCAGCGCGCACGCGCGCATGCGGTCGAAGAGGCGTTGAAGGGCGCGGCGATTGTGCCGCTCGAAGTGGCGAGCCTCGCGGTGCAGGCGGGCGAGTTGTTGGAGACGCTCGCGGAGTTGAGCGAGGCGGCGTGGCTGTCGGACGTGGGCGTGGGCGCGCAACTCGCGCACACGGCGGTCGTCGCCGCGCGCTACAACGTGCTCGTCAACACGGCCGAGATCGAGGACGAAGAGTTCGTCGCCGAACATCGCGCCCGCGCCGACGATCTGCTCGCACGTGCGCGCGGCATCGCGGCCCGCGTCGAAGAGTTGTTGCTGGATGCGCTCGGTTGAGCTAGTGCCGCGCACGTCGCGCGGGCGGAGGTGTAGCGACTATGCCGGAGGAACGCAGGGAAGACCCGCGCCGCGCCGTCTCGATTGAGGCGTACTGGGAAGGGTTATCGGGCCGTCATGAGGCGCGCATCAGCGACCTGAGTCTCGGCGGCTGCTTCATCGATAGCGTCGGCCGGGCCGACGTGGGCGAGTTCACACTGTTGTCATTGAAGATGCCCGACGGCGCAATCCTGCGCCTGCGCGGACAAGTCGCCTCGGTCGATCCCCAGACGGGTTTCAGCCTCGCCTTCACCTACCTGACCGAAGACGAGCAACTCGCGCTCGCGCAATTACTCGGCGACCAGCGCGCGTAAAGCTAGTCAAGCATAATCGTACTGCATGGAGCAAGGATGAAAAAACAAGCTCGCACTGTAGCTGGTATCATCGTGGGTCTGTGTCCGTCTCTTAGCTGTAGTGCATTAGCGGGCACACAAATCCATTTGCCATTTGCAAGTGCAGACCAGAAGGATACGGTCATGAGGAAGCATGCCAGCGGCACGTTTGAAGTGAAGTTGCAGCCGCAAGCGGCGGCGGACAAAGTCGGCGACCCGACGGTGGGCCGGCTGGCAATTGATAAGCAGTTCCAAGGCGATCTCGCAGCTACCAGCAAGGGGCAGATGTTGACTGCCATGACGGACGTGCAAGGCTCGGCCGGCTACGTCGCGCTTGAGCGGGTCAGCGGCCAGCTACACGGGCGCAACGGCAGCTTCGCGCTACAGCATAGCGGCACGATGACGCGCGGCGCTGCCCAACTCACGATCACGGTCGTGCCGGATTCCGGCACTGATCAACTCGTTGGACTCGCAGGCAAAATGACGATCAACATCGTCGCGGGCAAGCACTGCTACGACTTCGAGTATACGCTCGCGCAGCCCCATTGAAAGCCAGCCGCAGCAGCAAGCCTTATCAATTCAATCCAGCGGACAAATTCGCCGCCGCTGATTTTGAGAATTAGCTGGCTGCCAACTTGAGGGAGATAAAATATGAGTTAGTTCTCCCGGTTGAAGGATAAATATCGAGCAGCCGGTGGTATTGATAGCAAGCCTGAAGTTGCGTATGTCGTCTCAGTCACGGATGAAGGTGTGTCATGCGCGCGGGCCAGCGGTTTGGTCGAGACTGTTGCTTGGGCTGAGTTGAAAGAAGTTTCTATTGTGACGAATGATGAAGGGCCGTTTGCGCTAGATGTGATGTGGTTACTGGTCGGGGAAACGGGTGGCTGTGTGGTGCCGCAAGGAGCAACGGGCGAGGACGAGTTGTTGGCGAAGTTGCAGAGTTTGGCCGGCTTCGATAATGAAGCGGTCATAGCCGCGATGGGTTCGACAACTAATCGCAAGTTTGTCTGTTGGGAGAAGCGATAGCCGCGCGGCGGCTAATAATTGATGAATGAAGATGTGCTTAGCCGCGAACTACTGGCGCGTATAGAAAGACTCACTGGGACGCAAGTTGAATCTTATCGCCGGGTTGTAGGTGGTTATACTCCGGCGTTGCGGTTGTTGTGCCGGACAGACAAGGCCAGCTTCTTCGTCAAAATCGGCGCAACCGCTTTGACGAGCGAACAACTGCGGCGCGAGATAGGCATTTACAATTGTCTGCGCGGCGCGTTTATGCCGCGCCTCGTGGCGTGCGCAGATCACGAGTCCGCGCCCGTCCTCATCATTGAAGACCTATCTCAGCAACATTGGCCGCCGCCTTGGAGTGAGCGGCAGGTGGAGTTGACGCTGGCGCAAATCAATGCGCTGCACAACACGCCGGCCGCACTGGAATCACATGCGCAGTTACATGGGCCGCGCGCGGCGAACTGGCAGACGGTCGCCGCCGACCCCGCGCCGTTCCTGACGCTCGGCATAGCAGATGAACGCTGGCTCGCGGCGGCGCTCCCCAGCCTGATCCAGCAGGAAGCGAACTGCCCCACTGCCGGTGACAGTCTGACTCACTGGGACTTGCGCAGCGATAACATCTGCCTCACGGCAGAGCGCGCTATTTTCATTGATTGGAACTTGGCCTGTCTGTCGAATCCTAAACTTGATCTCGGCTTTTGGCTGCCCCGTCTGGCTTACGAGGGTGGGCCGCAGCCGGAAAAGATTTTGCCCGCTGCGCCGGAAGTCGCCGCTTGGGTATCGGGTTTCTTCGCCGCTCGCGCGGGTCTGCCGGACATAAGTGACGCCCCGCGCGTGCGTCTGGTGCAGCGACAGCAGCTAGCAACGGCGCTGCCCTGGGCCGTCCGCGCGTTGGACTTGCCGCCTTTGCCGACCCAAGGATGGGCCGGCTGAAATAGACATAGGCCGCACAAACATCTACCGCCCGACCGCCTTGACCCCGCATAACAATCGCCGCTAACCGACCCGCGGCGACGCGCCCCATGATTGATGACACATACGGTAGCTACCCGCGCGCGTTATAAATTGTTACGCAGAAATGTGATGATCTTCCAGCCGTCGATATATTTCCACGGCGTGTAGCCGAGCGTGTAGTGGCCGCAAGAGAGCCATTGCACGTCAAGCGGATGGCCGGTGGCGCGGACGGCGTCGATCGTGTCGTGCGAGAGCTGGATGGGGAAGGTTAGATCGTAGCGGGCGGCGATGAAGCGCATGGGGCGGGGCGCGAGGGCAGCAAGTTTATCAATGTAGGCGAGCGGGCTGATGGGCAGCCAGTATTGATGCAGTTCGGCGAGCGTGAGCTTGTCATCAAAACCAGCGCGGACGTGTTGCGTGGACAAGCCGTGCCACGTTACGTCGGCGACGTAGCCGGAGACGTGGTTAAAGACCCCTGCGTCAATGAGCGGCTCATGGACGAAGGTGAGGAAGGCGACGCACGAGCCGATGCTCGTGCCCATAATGCCGATGCGCTCGTAGCCTTGCGCGTGTAGCCAGTGGACGGCGGCGCGCGTATCCACCACCGCCTGCCGCATGGATTGCAACGTGCGCCCGACGTTGGGCGAGACGAGGAAGTCCGCGCGCTCAAGACCGGCGGGGCGACGCTCGTCGTGATAGGGCAGCGACAGGCGCAGCGCCGTGATGCCGAGCCGCGCTAAGAGGCGGCCCAGTTCCGCGTGGCTCGCCGGTTGCGCGTTCCATTGCGGCAACAACACGACGGCGCGGCGCGGGTGATCATTTGCTTGCACAGTGGTGGGCGCGAACAAGCGGGCGCGCACGAGGTCGTTCTCCGGCGACGGTGTGCGGATGGCGCTCGTCCACGTGAGCAGGTTGTGTGTAAGTTGATAGTCGTTGATGGGCGGCAGCGCGTAGAAGTCGTCGCTGCGGGCAAGCACGCGCGCGGTGTGCGCTTGCAAGAGTTGGCGCGGATCGTCGCCGTTCGCGTGCTCAATGACATAGTCCGCGCCCCACTCGAACGGGCGCACGAGCCGATTGGTGTCGCGTTGCGCGAGCCGGCGCTCGCGCGCATGCATGAGACGAGTCAGCAAATCTTTGCGTAAACCTCCACAGAGAATTTAAGGGGCAGAGCAAGAAAGGTCAAAAGGAGAAGGCAGCACGAACAAATCTCAGGTTGAGAGATCAGGCACGGCTTGATTAACACAGAATTCACAGAGGCCGCACAGAGGCCACAGAGAAATTCAACTCTCTGTGGCCTCTGTGAACTCTGTGGTTACCAGCCGCCCGCCTGATGAGCGACTAGCGACTGTTTCGGCCGGTTCGCTGCCTCACGGATGCAAGAGGTAGAAGTTATAGTTGCCGCTGCCGCTGTAGGAATAAATCTGCCAGCGATAGTAGCCGGACGTGCCGGTGTAAGAGATAGTCTCGCTAGACGTGGTGCTCTCGCTGCGCGCCACGATCACCCACGCCGAGCCATTCCACTTTTGCAGGTACAGATCGAAGTCTGCGCCCGAAGCCGGCCCGACCAGACAGCCCTTGTGCGCGCCGGAGACGCTGCTGAAGTAGTAAGTGCCATTCGGGTGATAGTCGTAGTCGCCGGTGAATGAGAGCGTACCGGTGTAGAGCGTGCCACCGGTGCAGGCGGACGGTACGCCGCCACCGCCGCCGCCCGTGGTCAGCAACGAATAGAGCAGACGATTGGGCGAGCCTGTGCCGACGTTGGTCAGCACGCCCGTGGTCGCGGTGGTGATGATCTGATTGGCGACCGTCGCGGGCGAGGCAGTCTGGTTGCCTTGCAGGTAGAGCGCGGCGACGCCGACGACGTGCGGCGTGGCCATTGAAGTGCCGCTGATCGTGTTCGTGGCCGTGTCGCTCGTTGACCATGCCGAAGTGATCGACGAGCCGGGCGCGAAGATGTCCACGCACGAGCCGATGTTGGAGAACGACGAGCGCGCATCCGTGCTGGTGGTTGAGCCAACGGTGAGCGCGGCGGCGACGCGCCCCGGTGATTCGGTGCAGGCGTCCACGCCGTTGTCGTTGCCGGCGGCGATGCCGTAGGTGACGCCCGCGTTGATCGAGTTCTGCACGGAAGTGTCGAGCGCAGCGTCCGCGCCGCTGCCGAGGCTCATGTTCGCCACCGCCGGTGTGATGCGATTGGCCGTCACCCAGTCCACGCCCGCGATCACGGTCGCGCTCGTGCCGCTGCCCGCACAGTTGAGCACGCGCACGGCATGGAGCGTGACGCCCTTGGCGACGCCGTAGGTCGAGCCGCCGATAGTGCCGGCGACGTGCGTGCCGTGCCCGTTACAATCGATGCCGTTTTGGCCGTCGTTCATCGCGTCGAAGGCGACGGAGGCGCGCCCGCCAAACTGCGTGTGCGTGACGCGGATGCCGGTGTCGATCACGTAGGCGTGGACGCCCGCGCCCGTGGGCGTGTAGGTGTAGTTGCCGTCGAGCGGCAGATTGCGTTGGTCAATACGGTCAAGCCCCCACGTCGCACCCGACTGCACGGTCGTCGCGTGAAACTCGCCGTTCTCCTGCACGAACTTGACGCGCGGGTCCTGGCTCAAGGCCAGCGCCTGCTCTTCCGTCATGCGCGCTGAGAAGCCGTTGAGCGCGTGCTTGTAGACCTTATCAACCTTCGCGCCGAAGGCCGCGGCCAGATCGGCGGCGACGACGGGCGCGGCGGAGAGATCGCCTCTCGCGCCGACGTAGGCGTCATCGAGCACGACGATATATTGGCCTGCGATATTGGCCTGCGATGGGCTTAGCGTGGCGGCGCAGTTTCGCTTGCGGCTCTTTCAACTGCGCGTGCGAGCGCACGGAGTTGGGCGTGAGCGCGAGCGCGGCGAGGGCGAGGACAATAACGAACGCGAACAGTTTCTTCATAACTCCTCCTCAAGGTGGGTGTGCGAAATTATCTGTCAGGCAGCCCGCACGGGTCGCCTGCGTTATTGCGTGATGAGCGTTGGACGTGAGCGCCGGCTGAGCGAAAAGCAAGGTTCAACCAGCGTCGGCGTAAAACCGGCGAGCGCAATGCACGATAAGAGCTTGGCCCGCCGTTTGTGATCTAAGGGCCGCGCCCATACAAGCCACGGCCGTGTTTGTGTGTGAGAAGTAGCGGGCGGTCACGTTTGTCTGTCACGTGCCCGCCCGTAGGCAATAGTTGCTAGGCGACTTGCGCGTCCGACTTACTGGCAACCGGTAATCTTGAAGTTACCGATGCGCGTGCTCCAGTTGAACGTGCCGTCAGCTTTCAGGTGCTCGGTCGTGTACCACATGGTGCAGTCGTCCACCGGATCGACGGACAGGCTGCTGTAGTCGCCCCAACGTGCGAGTGTGGCCAACTGCGAGCCGCCGCCGATCACGATGGTCGTCTCCGTCAAACTCATCGTGCCGGCCGGATCGGTCGGGTTGCGGGCAGTGAAATAAATGGACGGCTTCGCCGTGCTGCTCGAACGGCTATAGCCGAGGCCGATGTTGCCGACCTTGTCCATCGCGACGCTGCCCATCCAGCGATACTGTGTGTCGGGCGCGAATGTGCCTTGCTGGAAGACTGTGGGCGTCCCGCTCGTCACGCTACGCAACTCGTACCAGCGCACGCCGACCGCGCCGTTCGCCGTGATCGAATGATTGACGACGAGCGCCTCGTGCCCGTCCGCGAAGCGGCGATAGGCGAGCCGATACATCAGGCGGTCACCGAGCGAATCAAGCTGCTGACTCGTACCCAGTTGCGGAATACACGTGCCGCCGCCGCAGGCGCGGCTGAAAGCTGCGACCGGGATATTCGTCGGGCCGGTGAAGGTCGAGTTGGCCGCGTTCGTCCAGTCCACGTGGTACTTCCACATGTTGAGCGAGTTCGTGCCGAAGTTGAGCACGACTTCGGGCGCGCCGGCGGGCGGCTGAGTTGCGCCGTCCACATCGGCCGGCAACAGCCCGCCGAAGCTTGAACTCAACTGCACGCATTGCTGCGTGACAGCGCGGGTCGCCGTGCCGAGGATCGCGGCGCGATCAAGCGCGCAGACCTTCGAGCCGATGAAGGTGCGGCCACGGCGGAACATGTTGTAGGTGATGTAATACCCATCAGGCCAGACGCCGACCTTCGGATAGTCGTTGAAGTCCGTGCCATAGGAGAACGAGTAGCGTTTGTAAGTGCCGGTCGCGTCCGACGTGTCGGAGACGGCCACGCATTGTGTATAGGGTGTGGCGGAGACTGCGAACTGCGTCATGATCCAACGATTCGCCGCTTTGTCGTATTGCACAATCGGATCGCCATCGTTGTAGGTCTGGCACGGGCCGCCGAAACCGCTCCAGAGCGTGTTGCCGGCCACCGGGCCGTAGATACGCGCGCCCGTCGCCTTGTCATAAACCGCGAAATCTTCATTCACCCACTGCACATACTGGGTCGCGCCGACTGCGCCATTGGTGTCGGGCGGGGCCGCGTTGGGCGTATAGCCGCCGCCGATGCCGACGCCATCGAAGTTGCTGCCCGTCGTGGCCGTGGCAGCGCTCGTGGAGGTGCCGCGCGCGGCGAGCGTGTCTTGCCCGCCATTGGCCTGCGCGGGCAGACGTTTCAGTTCATGTTCCGGGTTGGTGCTGACGTGATGCTTAGGTGTGATGTCGCGCAACGGCGGCGAAACATCCTGACGGTCGGGGGGAATTATCTCCGCACGGTGTTCATCAGCCGTCGCACTCTGGGCATAAGCTGCCGGCAGTAATACGACGGCGCACAAAGCTGCTAGCGCAAGCGAGGTTAAGGTCTTCTTCATCGTTCCTCCGAGTTGTTTGGACGTTGATTGGGTAAGACCGCCCGGCATAGGCGATCTTGCTATGAGGAGTGGGCAAGCGAACCGAATAAAGCCGGAATATTGCGGAGAAAAAATACTATCGTCCTGCGGAGTATGAAGTGCTAACCGTTAACCTTTATAAAAGCGCCGGTCGGATCAGCCTGAGCAAACTTCTCGGCGCAAGATGCTAACCACAAAAGCTGAACAACTGTCTTCCTTGGAGGAGGAGGTACGTCAATATAGTCTGAGCGAACGCGGAGCGCAAGCCGGGACTCACGCTGGCTTGTGATAAGGGCCGCGCCCCGCAAGCCGCCGCCGTGTTTGGCCGAAGCTATACAAGTAACGGGCGGGCGCATGTACATAACACGCGCCCACCCGTTGATAAGGATCGGCTAACCAATTAGTGATCGAACCGGTGATCGCAACCGGGGCAGTTCTCCGCCGCCTCTTCCGTCCAGAAGACGTGAGTGATGGTCTTGGAGCCGTTCCCGTTAACCCGCTCGTAGGTCGAACTGCGGCCGTTCGCGGACTGGCTCACAAACTGGCCCCAACTGTTCGCGTCGTCCGAAACGTCCGCCGCGCCGTTAGCCTTGGCGGCGCTCGCGGCGACCGTGGTCGTGCTGTCAAGGTGCTGGTAGATGATGTTCAGTTCTTCAAAGTCATGCGCGTTCGGCTTTGTGCTGAGCGTGCTGCCGGCGTTCGCGCCCGTGTTTGAGAAGTAGTCCATGCAGGAGTTCTGCGAACTGCCATCGGTGGACTGGTGGTCGAGGCCGAAGGTATGCGCAACTTCCTGACACATCACATGCTCGCGCTCGTTGGGATTGTTGTAGGTGGCGGTGTCGAAGTACGTGTCGTTCATTTTCGCCGACCCTTGGGTGATGTGCGTGCCGCCGGTAATATTGATCGAGGCAAGCCCGAGCCAGCCGTTATTACCGTACCTGCCGTTGCAGACCTGCGTTGTCCCGGCGACCATTGAGCAACGTTTGTTGGACTGGCCGGCGATAATCGCAGTGAGTACCGCACTGTTCCCGGAGTTCCAGTCGCTCGACGTTTGCGTGAGGTGACTGATCCAGTCGGCGGTCGTCAGGTTGTTGCCGAGCTTGAGGGTGAACTGGCTGGTAGTGCGCGCCCAGTGATAGCCGCCCCATGAGTGGGTGGCGTGACTGATGGCCACGAAGCTGAGGAAAACGGTCAAGACCGTCAAGACTAACAGGGAACGTATACGCGAAGATGTGAACATTTAGAAGCTCCTTATTCTTTTGTGGATACTGGTTGCAGGGATGTCCGCACGCACGGACAGGATGGAAGGTATTTCCCTCGTTTGGTTACGTCTGCTGACGGGCTGTGGCCCGCGGGGCCACCCGTTAGCAGGAGTATAAGGGCCGATCAAGTGAGATCGTGCGGCCGGAGATGAAAAGATAGTATGCAACGCTAAATTGCGAGGTTGACCGTGATAAAGCTGAACTGGTTGTCTGATGAAACGCTGGACGGACTTAACAATGATGCCAGCGCAGAAGTGAACATCCTCAAGTACAAACAACAGCGCCTACTATAGGAAGAGAGCAAATATAAGCTTATATCTGCCACCGCGCAAGCAAATTATCATGCTGTAATAAAAATAGAATGAATCGTAAGTTTGTTGTGTAGTTGAACTTTCCGGCGTGAAGATAGCTTCACAGGCGTCGCCGCTCGCGCCAGCGCCGCAGCATCTGCGGCAGGAGCAATGAAGTCGGAAACACAGAGCCGGTGGTGAAGCGGCGGGCGAGACCGCGAAAGAGCGTGCCGGCATGCTCGGTGTAGTTGAACCACCAGAGGTCGGGCAGCAGTGTGATGCGGTTGACGTGGATGTGTTGCGCGGCGACGAGCTCCAATAGCCCTGCGCGCCCGTGTGTGCGCCCGATGCCGCTTTGCTTGACGCCGCCCCAAGGCGTCTGCGCGATGCCGTGCGTGTAGAGCACTTCGTTGACCATCACCGTGCCCGCTGCGATCTGTTCCGCGATACGCTGCCCGCGCGCGATGTCGCGCGTCCACACGCTCGCCGTCAAACCGAAGATGCTGTCGTTGGCCAGCCGCACAGCTTCGTCTTCCGTCCGGAACGTCATCAACGGCAGCACGGGGCCGAACGTCTCTTCGCGCATGACGGGCATCGTGTGATCCACGCCCGCCAGCACCGTCGGTTCGTAGAACCAACCCGCGCTCGCAGCACCGCCCACGCGCCGCCCGCCCGTGAGCGCACGCGCGCCGCGCTCGATGGCGTCGCTCACGTGCGCCGCAACGATCTGCAACTGTCGCTCGCTCGACATCGCGCCGATGTCCGCGCCCGCGCCCGCGCGCTGTTTGAGTTGCTGCGTCAAAGCGACGACGCGCGCTTGAAACACGGGCGCGATCCCTTCATGCACGTAACAACGTTCGACCGACGCGCACGCCTGCCCTGAGTTGGCGAACGCGCCCCACACGGCCGCGCGGGCCGCCGCTTCCACGTCCGCATCCGCCAGCACGAGCATCGGGTCTTTACCGCCAAGTTCAAGCACGACCGGCATGAGTTTTTCCGCCGCGCTCAGCGCGACGCGCTTGCCGGTCGCGACGCTGCCCGTGAACATGATCTTGTCCACGCCCGCCTCAACGAGCGCCGCCCCGGTCGCGCCGTTGCCCGCGACGACGCTCAACAGTCCTGCGGGCAGTCCCGCGCGCTGGAACACTTCGCCGATACGCAACCCGACGAACGGCGTCAACTCGCTCGGCTTCAAGACGACGCCGTTGCCCGCCATCAACGCCATCACCACTTCGCCAAGCGGAATGGCCCACGGAAAATTCCACGGCGAGATGATGCCGACCACGCCGAGCGGGCGATAGTTGATGCGCGACGAGCGGCCCATCAGCCCGTACTGCCCGATGGCGATCTTTTCAGACCGCAAAAGTCGCGCCGTGCGCCGCGCGAAGAACTGCATCAGATCGAGCGTGGGCACAAGCTCCATCGCAATCGCTTCCGCCACAGGCTTGCCCGCCTCGCGCGCGATCAACTCGGCGATCTGATCCAACTCCGCCAGCACGATCTCGCGCGCCCGCAGCACGACGCGCCCGCGCTCGCCGTATGACAGCGCACCCCAACTGACTTGCGCGGCCCGCGCCCGCGCGACTGCTTGCGCGACTTGCGCGGCGGAACTTACAGGTACACGGCCGACTTCCGCGCCGGTGGCCGGATCGTAAGAGATGATTTCGCGCGTCGTGTCTGTCGGCGCGTGGGCTTGAATTTGTGTTGCCATAAAGTTTTCCGCGCGAGGGGCTAGTGCTGAATTATCAACCGAAAACGAATTGAGGGGAAGTCAAAGTTTGGAGTACCGCCTTTAGGCGGGTTTTATACCACGCGAAGAATTCCGCCTGAAGGCGGTACTCCAAACTTTACAAACTTTACTCCGCATACCTCTTCGTTTCTCCGTCCCCACGCGGCCCGGTTACAATGTGCCGCGAAATGTACCAACCTTGAAGGAGCAAAGAATTGCGACGACCCCAACTCGACGAGTTCATGCGGCGCATGGAGCCGGACTCGATTGCCATCATCGCGAGCGCGCCGGAGCGCACGCGCTCGAACGACACAGACTATCGCTACCGGCAGGACTCGGACTTTCATTATCTGACCGGCTTCGGCGAGCCGGAAGCAATCGCGGTCATCGCGCCCGCGCATCCGGAGCATAAGTACACTTTGTTCGTGCGCCCGCGCGATCCTGAACGCGAGACTTGGGACGGCCGGCGCGCGGGCGTAGAGGGCGCGGTCACAGAGTTTGGCGCGGACAAAGCCTTCCCCATCGCGGAGTTTGCAACGCAAGCGCGCGATCTCTTGAACGGCGCACGAAATCTTTATTACCGGCTTGGCGTCAATGCGGACCTCGACGGAGAGATCATCCAGCACGTCCGCGCTATGCGCGCCCGCACACGTCTGTTTCGCGCGCCCGACGCGATCACCGATCCCGGCGTCGTCCTCCACGAGATGCGGCTCATTAAGACGGACGCGGAGATAGAGTTGATGCAACGCTCGGCTGACATCGCGGCCGAGGCGCACGTCGAAGCGATGCGCGCAGTGCGCCCCGGCATGAACGAGTATGAGCTTGAAGCCTTGATCGAATACCACTTCCGGCGCAACGGAGCGGCCGCGCCCGCTTACACGTCCATCGTCGGCGGCGGCGCGAACGCGACCGTGCTGCACTACATCACGAACGACGCGCCGTTGCGCGCTGGCGATCTGCTGCTCGTGGACGCGGGCGCGGAGTATCAGGGCTACGCTTCGGACATCACGCGCACGTTCCCCGTCAACGGGCGCTACACGGACGCGCAGCGCGAGGTCTACAACGTTGTGTTGGAGACGCAAATGGCCTGCGTCGAGCTGGTCAAGCCGGGCGTGACGATGGGCGAGTTGAATAAGCGCGCGACGCAGATGTTGACCGCGGGCATGGTGCGGTTGGGGCTGCTCAAGGGCGAGCCGGAGCAACTGATCGAGGGCGGTGAGTACAAGCGTTTCTACATGCACACAGTCGGGCACTTCCTCGGCATGGACGTGCATGATGTAGGCCGCTATCAAGTGGAGGGGCAAGACCGACCGCTCACGCCCGGCATCATCATCACGGTCGAACCGGGTCTCTACATCGCCGGAAATTCTGAGAACATCCCCGCCAAGTATCGTGGCATCGGCGTGCGCATCGAGGACGACGTGTTGGTCACGCCCGAGGGCCATCGCGTGCTGACGGCGAAAGCGCCGAAGCAGATCGCAGAGATCGAAGGATTGATGGCGCGTTAATAGTTAGGGGCAGCCGGGCGCGCGGGCACACGCAGGCGAAAACTGATTTGTGCTTGACCTGTCTTAATCTATAACGCGCGGGCCATCAGGATGTCGGTCTGCGCGTCGTCGCCGAGTTGGAAGATGTGTTGCCCGACATCACGGAAGTCCCCTTTGCGATAGAACGCCCGCGCCCGCCCGTTATGCTCCCACACACCGAGCCAGAGCGTGCGATGGCCGCGCCGCCGCGCTTCGTCCACACACGCATCCATTAAAGCTGCGCCCACGCCGCGTCCGAACCACTCTTGCGCGACGTACAAGCGCACTAACTCGATAGGCTTTTCACCCTCTATGCCTGCCTCCGCCGCGCCCGCATAAAGTTTGGCGTAACCGGCCGCGCGTGCGTCAACCTCGGCGATGAAGAACGTTGCTAAAGGGTCGGCCAACTCGGCGACCATCTGTGCCGGACTGAAAGCGGCGGCCAGATACGCTGCCATATCTTCCGGTTTGTTCGTGGCGGCAAAGGTTTCGCTAAAGGTATGCGCGCCCAACTCGGCCAACAACGCAGCATCAACCGGGCCGGCTTGCCGGATCAGGGACGCGGCTGCTTCAGTCATATAGCCTCATCGCCTCTAGTTAAGCAGCATTGGCTTTGCTATTTACTGCGGGCCAACACTTCTTCGGAAGTCAGACCATAAAGCGGCGGCGTGGGCACGTCCAGCATGGCCAGATACAGATAAATCTGGCCGCGATGATGTATCTCATGCTCGATCATGGCGCGCAGCCATTTCCAGACAGTAATGGGCGTGCCGTCCGGATTGATGCATTTCTGTTGGAGACTTGCGGCGCTCAAACCACGAAAAATCTCCATTGACTCGCGGTGCATGCTGTCCATGTAGGCCAGCACCGCATCATAGCCGGCAGCCAATTCCTGCCCGTGACCGGGATAACGACTTTTATTATGTTGCACCGTCTCGGCGAACATGAACCGCTCGATGGCCGCAAGATGGCGCAGCAGATCGCCCAGCGTGAACTTGCCCGCCTTGTATGTCCACTCAAGCTTATCCGGCGGAATACATTGCACGACGCGCATTGTGCGTTGCCGGATTTTTTCGTAGTAGGCCAAAAACGGCTCGACGGTTTTGATTTCCATCCGCGCACCTCGATAAGAGAGTGCCTTAATTAAGGCGAGTCCGCGCGCACTCCTCAGGCATCGGCGGGCAGCGATAACGCCGCGACGATCTCGCGCGCTGCCGCACGTGCGCGCTCAAGTTCGTCGGGCGCAAACGAGACTGCGCCGACGACGGCGTGCCCGCCGCCGCCATAGCGTTCGCAGAGCGTGGCGATGTTGTGCGTGCGCGGGCGCGGACTCCACGGGTTCGAGCCGACGGAGATTTTGCTGCGTTGCGCGCCGCGCGTGACGGCAACCGAATAAGTGGTCTCCGGATGCAAGTAATAAGGGATGAACTTGTTGAAGCCCGCGAGTCCTTCGTCCGCAAGATCGAAGTTGACGACGCCGCGCGCGTAAGTGGCTTTGCGCCGCACCAGTTCAAGCGTCTCACGGTGGCGCGCGAGGATCGGTTGGAAGTGCGTCTGCACCTCCGCGCTCTGCGCCACTTCATCAAGCGAACGCACAGTCAACTCACGAATCAGCCACTCGATAAACTCATCTTCGGGTACGTTCTCGATCACCTGCATGAGTTGCAACGCGGGCGCACGTAGCTCGACCACCTGCGCGGGCGATTCATAGAGCGCGCCGTCAATCACGTGCGCCCATTCAATGAGCGGCGCTAGGCTTTCGTCGGCGAAGTCGAAGCGCTCGCAGGCGATGCGCGCGATGAACTCGGTGCAGGATTTGCTGTCCGGGTCCCAGAACTTGCGCCCCGTGTGGTCGGCGTGAAAGTGCGCTTCGTCGGCGGGCGTGAGGAACGCGGACTGATGATGATCGAACCACCACGTCAACTTATCGGAGGGCGCGTACTTGAAATCAACGATGGCGTTCTCGTCGCCGTCGAACATCTGTTCGTCGAAGAGCGCGCCGGGGCGATGGAGCAAGCCGCGATACTCGACCTCGGCGGCGGGGCGGATGCGGGCGCGATAGAAGCGCGTGAAGACGGCGGCCGAAGCCACGCCGTCGAAACAATGACCGTGATAGAGCAGACGCAGTTTCATTTATAGACTCGCGGATGAAAAATGGCTGATGAACGAGCCGCACATGATAGCAGCAAGGCGTGGCGGCAGGCTAACAGGCAAATAAACAGGCGCGGGGCAAAAGCGATAACTTTCACCCCGCGCCTGTGTTTGGTGCGCGCGTACAGCCGGCGCACGCTTTTGTTGGTCGTGCTTAAGGCACGTTCGGGCCGAAGCGCAGTTTGTACTCGACCGAGTTCATAAAGCCGTTGACCATCGTGCGGTTGTCGGTCGGGTGCGCCGCCAGATAGCTGAGCCAGTTCTGATAGCCGACCGCTTCGGGTGTGCGCCGCAGGTAGCCGTAATACTCCGTGGCGACGAAGGTATAGTTGAACTGCTTCTGCCCGACCTCCGCGCTCTCGACGATGGCGCGCAGCACATCGGCCCGCGTCTTCGTGCCCGCGTTGAGATCGTTGACGAGCGAGGTGCGCGTTACGCCGGATTGCGGATCGGGCGTGGCGAGCGTCGCGTTGACGTTGGCGAGCAGCGTGTCCACGTACTGTGCATTCGTCAGGCCGTTGTAGCGATTCGTGAACGCAAGGCGCGTCACGAAGTCTTCGGTGAAGTCGAGCCGCTTGGCGAATACCTCTTCACTGGTCGTGCCCGTCACGCGGCGCAGATCAGTGGCGAAATCAGCGTACTCCGGCACGTAGTTCGGATTGCCGGCGTTGCCGAAGGCCACCTTCTCGAAGAGGAAGACGAATGTGCCCTTCAACTGGAATTCCGGCGAGCCGAAGAAGGACGACGAGACGTTGATGCGGTCGCACGCGGGATTGCTCTCGACGTTCGAGCAGCCGTTCAGCAAGTTCACCCATCCGCTGAAGCCCCCCGGATCAGGCTCGCGCGAGAGGAAGTCGAGATACTGCTGACGGACGAAGAAGTTCGTCGCCTTGATCGGATTGGTTGTCGGCTGCACGGTGTCGTTGTCCGTGAGCGTGATGGTCGCGCTCGTCTGCGTGCCGAGCGTCGCGCCCTCCGCGTTAGCCAACTGCACTTGAAACGTCTCGTTGCCTTCGACGTGTACGTCGTTGATGAGCGGGATAACGAATGTCTTGGTGGTCTCGTTCGGCGCGAACGTGAGCGTGTCCACCGTGGTCGCATAGTCGCAGCGCGCGTAGGCCTTGCCTTGCGGGAACGGCTGCCCGTTATTGGTGATCGTCGGGTCGCAGGGGACGGCGGCCGGATCGTCTATGGTCGAGTATTCGACCGTGGCCGCGCCCGCCGTATCGCCTAAGCGCGCGACGGTGATAGTCGCGGAGTTGGACGCATCATTCTCCGCCACGGTGTAGGTGGCCGCGCTGAACTGCACCATCGGCGTCGTGCCCACGGCCGTCTGCGTGACAGTGTGGGTGATGGGATTAGTGCTGTTCGCGTTGATGATGATGTGCCCAGTGCGCGTCGCCGCGCCGGTGTTCTGCGCGACGGTGTAGCGAACGCGGCCCGTGCCCGTCCCCGTCGTGCCCGCCGTGATCGTGAGCCACGGCGCGTCGCTCGCGGCCGTCCACGGGCAACCGCCGCCGCTCGTGACGACCGTCAAGCGCCCTTGTGTGCCGCCGTCGGCACGGAAGGGGCGTATGGTCGGATAGATCGCGTAGGTGCAATTGGCGTCCTGCGTGACGGTGAAAGTCTGCCCGGCCAAAGTCAACGTGCCGGTGCGCGCGACTCCGGCCGGATTGGCCGCGACCGTATAATTGACCGTGCCCGCGCCCGTGCCGTCCACCGCCGCGGAACTGACCGTGAGCCAACTCGCATTGCTCGTGACCTGCGCTGCGGTCAACGCACAGCCCGCCTGCGTGGTAACGCCGACGCTGAAGCTGCCGCCCGCCGCTGCCACGTTGCGGCTCGGCTGCGCGAAAGTGTAAGTGCAGCTAGCAGCGGTGGTCAGCGCGAGCGCGTAAGCGCCGGTCTGATTCGCCGCCGCCGAGTTGGCCAGAATGGTGTATGTGCCCGTCGTGGGCAGCGTGAAGAAGCCGGTCGGGCCGGGGATACGCGCGTTCGTGCCACCGGCGCTGTTGTCGTCACCGATAAGCGCAGAGCCGGTGGGCGAGAGCAGGAAGAGGAACGGGTCTAAGCCCGGCGCGGTCGAGGTCATCGTGATCGCGACCTGCTGCCCCACAGTGCCGTTGAAAGTGTAAGCATCGAGGAACGAGCCATCGGCCGGCAAGCGACAATCTGTGTTGGCGAGCGAACCGTTGACGGTCTGCCCGATGTTGACCGCGGTGGACGGGCAGTTTGTGGCCGCGAAACTCAGACTGATCGAATAGCTGCCGCTCTGGCCGGACAACGCAGAGTTGGCGTTGATGGTGTATGTGCCGGTCTGGGGCAGCGCGGCGAAGCCTCCGGTGGCCGGGATGCGCGCGGTCGTGCCGCCCCCGCCGTTGTCGTCTTCGGCGAGGTCACTGGTGTCGGGCGCGAGCAGGATCAGGTAAGGGTCGAGCGGGGCCGTGCCCGTCATCGTGATCGTTACCTGCTGCCCGGCCTGCGCGCTGAACGAGTAAGCGTCGTAGAAAGAACCGTCTGTGAGCGTACAGTCGCCGGAGGCCAACGTGCCGGTCAGCGTCTGTCCGTTCACGATGGGCGTCGGGTTGGGCGGACAGATCGTGCCGCCCGTACCGCCGAAGGTGAGCGTGACGGAGTAGTTGCCGACTGCACCTGCGACGAAGGAGTTGGCGAGGATCGAATATGTGCCGGTCGTGGGCAGCGTAATGACGCCGCTCGTTGCGGGGATACGCGAGTTCGTGCCGCCGCCGCCGTCATCGTCCTGAAGTGTTGCTTGTGTCGGGGCCGTCTCGCCCGGCTTGAGCAGGAACAGATAAGTGTCGAAATCCGTCGAGGACATTGAGACGGAGACCTGCTGGCCTGAAGTGGCGTTGAAGGTGTATTCGTCATAGAACGAGCCGTCGCCGATGCCGCAATCGGTGCCGGCGAGCGCGCCGTTGATAGGCTGCCCCGGACTGATCGGCGTCTTGTTTGGACAGGACGTAGTGGCCGGCACAACCGTCAGCGACTTCGCGTCCTTGCTTGGTTTGTTGCCCTGCGCTGTCTCGACGGACGGCACTTTGCGCATCGGCGAGGGTAGCTTCGTGCCCTGCTGTTTCGTCGCCGCACCGGTGCGACCACCGTCAAACTTAAAGTTGCTGCCGGCCATGGCGACCAGGCAGGCGAGCGTCAGTAGGGCGACGCGCCGGAGCGGCTGGCGGCGCGCAAATCGTGCGCTGCGGTGTCTCATCGAATTCATGTGTGAGCCTCTTAACCTTGGAAATCTCAGGACTACCTTAACGTGAGCGCAAGGGGCCGACGCGGACGCCGCCACACGCGCGAGGGTTTACGTGCGCACTCTTTAATCGCCGGACGCACGCGGCGCGGTGCCATGAGCGGGCGAGAAAAACAATCTAATGGATAGCACAACGGGTCAAGCCAACTAAAGTAGATGACTTAACCACCGTTTTGGTTGGTCTGGCCCGTGCCTTTGCGCCTACGAATTTGCCCCGGCCGAGCGGTCGGCGAACGATTCGATGATGGCGCGGGCGAACTCCGAGGTTTTGGCCGTGCCGCCGATGTCGCGGGTGCGCACATTGCCCGCGCGGAAGACTGTAAACATTGCGTTCTCGATGCGTCCGGCCGCTTCGCGCTCGCCGAGGTGGCGAAGCATCATGATGCCGGATTGCAGCAGGGCGGTCGGGTTGGCGATGCCTTGCCCGGCGATGTCGGGGGCAGAGCCGTGGACGGCCTCGAAGACCGCGCCGCGCTCGCCGATGTTCGCGCCGGGCACGAGACCGAGACCGCCGACGAGGCCCGCGCATAGGTCGGAGACGATGTCGCCGTAGAGATTTTCCAGGAGCATCACGTCGAACTGTTCGGGGCGCATGACGAGTTGCATGCAGGCGTTGTCCACGATCTTGTCGTCGGCCGCGATATCCGGGAAGTCTTTGGCCACGTTGCGGAAGCAGTCGAGGAAGAGACCGTCGGAGAGCTTCATGATGTTGGCCTTATGCACGGCCGTCACCTGCTTGCGCCCCTCGCGCACGGAATACTCGAAGGCGTAGCGCGCGATGCGCGTCGAAGCCTTCTCCGTGATGATCTTGATGCTCTCCACGACGCCGGGCACGACGACATGCTCGATGCCGCTATAGAGGTCTTCCGTATTCTCGCGCACGACCACCAGATTAAGTTCGGGATAGCGACACGGCACGTTTGGTAACGCGCGCACGGGGCGCAGATTCGCATAGAGGTCGAGCGCCTTGCGCAAGCCCACGTTGACCGACGTGAAGCCTTTGCCGATGGGTGTCGTGATCGGGCCCTTGAGCGCGACCTTGTTGCGCAGGATCGAATCGAGCAACTCCTGCGGCAGCGTGTCGCCCTGTCTTTCTAACGCCTGCGCGCCCGCGTAGTGCGTCTCCCATGCCACCGCGACGCCCGCCGCTTCGATGATGCGCACCACCTGTGCGCTGACTTCCGGCCCGATGCCGTCGCCCGGAATGAGTGTGATAGTATGCGCCATGTTTGTTTGTCCGCTCAGTTGTCCGTTGTTCGTTGTCAGTCGCGCTCAAGCCGCGCGCTCGCGCAGCAGAAACAACGAACAACTGACCACGAACAATTGACGTTTTGTTTGGTCGCAATCATACCGCAAGTTGCCGTGAGAGTGAACGTGAGCGAGTTGCAAGAGAGCGCGGACGTGTGTGTGGTGGGCGGCGGCGTGGTGGGTCTTGCGCTGGTGCGTGCGCTGGCGCGACGGGGCGCGCGCGTCGTGCTAATCGAGCGCGGTGAGACAGGCGCGGAGGCTTCGTGGGCGGCGGGCGGCATGCTCGCGCCGCAGGCCGAGGCCGACGCGGCCGATCCATTCTTCGAGTTGGCGTGCGCAAGCCGCGACGCTTATCCGGCCTTTGCTGCCGAGTTGCACGCCGAGACCGGCGTTGACATCGAGCTTGATCGCACGGGCACGCTCTATCTCGCCTTCGATGGGTGGGAAGCGGCTGAGATCGCGCGCCGTTATGAATGGCAGCGCGGCGCAGGATTGGCGGTCGAACATTTGAGCGGGGACGAGGCGCGTGCGCTTGAGCCGCAACTATCAACGCGTGTGTGCGCGGCCCTTAGATTCCCGCACGACGGGCAGGTGGAGAATCGTCGCCTCGTGGCCGCGCTCAAGCGCGCGGCCGAGGTTTACGGCGTGCGCATCTTCGAGCATACGGAAGTGACTGCGGTGCGCGTTGTAGGCGAGCGCGCGTGCGGTGTCGAAACGGCGCGCGGCCCGGTCAACGCGGACGCGGTGGTGGTCGCGTGCGGCGCGTGGTCGTCGCTCCTGCCGTTTGAGTTCACGCCCGTAAGCGTAGCGCAAGACGGCATCGCGCCGCGCGTCGAGCCGGTGCGCGGGCAGATGTTGTGCTTCACAGCGCGCCCGCCTATCGTGCGTCACGTCGTCTACGGCCCGCGCGGCTATCTCGTGCCGCGCCGCGACGGTCGGCTGCTCGCCGGCTCGACCTCGGAACACGCGGGCTACGAGAAGGCCGTGACGGCCGCCGGCTTGCACGCGATCACGACGCACGCGCTGGAGATCGCGCCCGCCGTCGGCGCGTTGCCGTTCGTAGATGCGTGGTCGGGGCTGCGGCCACGCGCGGCGACTGATTGGCCCGTGCTGGGTGCAACGGCGGCAGTGCCGAACCTCTTCTTCGCCACCGGCCACTACCGCAACGGCATCCTGCTCGCGCCGCGCACCGCCGACTTGCTTGCCGAACTGATCGTCACGCACAATACACCGAGGGCGCTTGCTCCCTTCACGCCATGTCCCTACAGCAAGTTGTCTGTGTCAGCCAGTAGGTAAAGGAACTGTTTAAGGCAGGGATGAAAATGTAATGCTGTTCAATCCTGCCGCGTAGCGGCAGTCTGACTTTAGCCCGGTGTTTCAACGCCGGGAACGGATGGCGAGATTGACCCGCGTCGCGTGAGCGCCGCCTGAATTCAACTGTCGCTCACGCGACGCGGGATTTCCCGACTTGTCTACCGTGCGTTGAAACGCACGGCTAAAATCAACCGCCGCTTTGCGGCGAAGCAGTAGGGCCGCATTATATTTTCATCACTACCCTGTTTAATTCCATGAACTATCCCCCGAAGAGTCTAACGTGCGCGCTCGTCACCCTGCTCGCGCTCTGTGCGCCAGCAAGCGCGCCCGCGCAAACCGATGCAGTCAACGCCGTCCGCTCCGCCACCGGCGACGCGCGCACGAATGCCGCCGCGCTCTACATGGAAGCCGCTGCTTACGCGCAACATCGTTATACGGAACTCGAACAGGCGGGCCGCGCTTACAACACAAATCTCGGCGCGCAACTCGCGCAGGAACAGCGCACGCTCGCCGCGCGCTACGCCGCCACGGTCGCCGCGCGCGAACCGCTTGCCGCAGCGGACGTGTTCTACCTCGGCCAGCTCTACAGTCTGGCTGATCAGTCGGAGAGCGCGATCAAGACGCTGCGCCGCTGGCTGAAAGATCATGCGGAGAGTGCGCCGGCAGATACGCAGACCGCGCGCTTTCACATCGCTTTGCAGACGGCGAAGGCGGGGCAGTTCCCCAACGCCGAGCGCGTCCTGAACGATTACCTCGCGCACGAGCCGACGCCCGACTGGGCGCGCCATTATCAACTCGAACAAGCGCTCGCCAACGGCTACCGCACGCGCAAGCATTATGACGAGGCGGTGACGCACGCGCAGGCCGCGTTCACTGCCGCGCAGCAATGGCACTTGCGCCAGCCGCTGGACGCACGCACGCGCGATGAGCTGTTCTATCAAGCCGCCGCCTATCTCGCCGATCTCGAACTCGAATGCAAACAGACCGGCGCGGCGCTCGGCGCGTTGCAAGAGCTACGCAAAGTCTCCATCGCGTTGCCCTCGGCCGATCTCTACCGGCGCGCGACGATCTTGCAGGAGCGCATCGTGCCGCTGACGAATCTGATGACCGCGCCCGATGATGCGGTCTTGCACGGGCCGCTCGCCGCTGCCGGCGCGCCGGAGATTTTCGTCCGCGATTGGATCGATCAGAAGCCGGCGACGCTCGCCTCTTTGCGCGGGCGCGTCGTGCTGCTCGACTTCTGGGCGACGTGGTGTACGCCCTGTCGCGTCGCGCTGCCCTACATGAACGACTGGCAGGCGCGCTACAAAAATCGCGGCTTAACGATTCTGGCGTTGACGCAATATCGCGGCAGCAGCAATGGGCGCGCGGGGTCGGCCGGCGGCGAGTTGTCTCTGCTGCGCCGGTTCAAGCGCGCCGAGGGGATGAGCTATGCGGTCGGCGTGGACGGCACGGGCGCGACCTCCGCGAGCTACAATGTCACGACCATCCCGACCGCCTTCTTGATCGATAAACGCGGGCGCGTCCGCTTCATCAGCGTCGGCGCGACCGAGACCGACATGAGCGAGATCGGGCAGATGATCGAAAAGTTATTGGCTGAGCCGGCCGACACAAACAATAGTGGGCAGTGATACGGGCAAGCGGTTTTTAATTAGGCGAGGGCGATGAAAAAGGTTTTTCTGTTGACCGGCGCGCTGAGTGTGAGCCTGAGCGTCGCGTTGCCTATGTATGCGCAAACAGATGCGGCGCGGGGTGTGCAACAAGATACACCGACCACGAGCGCACCAGTCGCCATCGTGCTACCACCTGCGACTTTGCCGGGTGATGCAGCGACGCTTTATGCGGATGCGGAGGGTTACGCCGCACGGAAGTTCGCCGAGTTCAAGCGCAACAAAGTCCCTTACAACGCGCTGCTCGAATCACAGGTTAATCAACAACAGCGCGAGCTGGCGACGCAACACGCGGCCCAGCTTGTCGCGCGCGGGCAGTTGCAAGGCACGGACAATTACTATCTGGGTCTGCTCTACGTGCTCGCGGGCCAGCCCGAAACGGGGATGCCGCCGTTGCGCCGTTTCCTCACCGAGCCGGCGGACACAAACAAGGAATTCTTGCAACGCACACGCCTCTTGCTCGGCACACAGGCGGCGGGCGTGAGCCGCTTCGCCGAAGCGGAGGCGATGCTCGTCGCCTATGCGCAAGCTGAGCCGCGGACGCCGCTTGAATTGTTCCGCCTGCACAATGCCATCAGCAACGGCTACTACCGCGCCAAACAGCTTGAGCCGGCCGCCGCCCACGCCGCCACCGCTTATGCGTTAGTGAAAGACCCGCAGACGAAACTCGGCGACGCGGCCTTGCGCGCAAAGCTGATCGGCAACACCGGCATCGCGCTCGTGCAGTTCAAACTCAAACTGAAGCAGGAAGCGGAAGCGACCGCGCTGCTCGCAGAACTATTGCAACTGGGTCTGACCTTGCCGGCCGCGCACGTCTATGATGCCGCGCTCGATCTGCTCATCGAACAGGGCCACGCGGACGCGGCGTGGCAAGCCTTCGCCGCCAGCGCAAGCAGCGCGGCGACTGCGCCGGAGGTCGCGGGCATCACTGACTGGATCGATCAAAAGCCGACGACGCTCGCTGCCTTGCGCGGGCAAGTGGTGCTGTTGGATTTCTGGGCCACGTGGTGCGGCCCGTGCCGGCTCACGATGCCGAAGTTGAAGACGCTGCACGAGCGGTTCAAAGACAAGGGGCTGGTGGTCATCGGCGTGACGCAACTCTACGGGCGCGTGCGCAACGCGCCGCTCACGCCCGGCGAAGAGCTTGGCTACCTGCGCCAGTTTAAAAAAGAGATGCGCCTGCCTTACGGTTTCGCCGTTGACCCGGACGGCGCGAACGAGTTGCGCTACGGCGTGCGCAGCATTCCCACCGCCGTGCTCATTGATCGCAAGGGCCGGCTCCGCTTCATCACCGTCGGCGCAAGCGACACGAGCGCCGACGCGCTGGATAAAGCGATCAAGCAACTCTTAGCCGAGCAATAAGCCGGTTGCGCGTTACCGGGCTAGTGCAAACGAAACTATGAGCGCCATTACGCAGACCCACGTGCGGATCGCGCGCCCGACAGATAATCTGCCGGAGATAGTTAGTTTCTATCGCGACGGACTCGGCTTCGCGGTCATTGGCTCATTCACCGACCACGACGGTTTCGACGGTGTCATGCTCGGTCATACGGAGCTTGCTTATCATCTGGAATTTACCCGGCAGCGCGGTCATCAAGCAGGGCGTGCGCCAACCAAAGATCATCTGCTGGTCTTCTATCTGCCGGTCTTAGCTGAGTGGCAGCGCGCCGTCGCGCGCATGGTTGCGTGTGGTTATCACCCGGTCGCCTCGTACAATCCTTATTGGGACGTGCGCGGCAAAACGTTTGAAGATGCGGACGGTTATCGCATCGTGCTCCAACAAGCCGCATGGCCTTGAGCGACGCCAACATAACTTTAGGCCATACACGCTGATGCGTTCATTCATCTATCGCGTACACACGTGGCTCGGTCTGCTCGTCGCCGTGCCGGTGTTGGCGTGGGCGACGAGCGGGCTGCTGTACGCGTGGCCGAACGCGGTCGAAGGCGGCGAGGTCGAAGTGATCGACGCGGCGCGTGTGCGCGTCAGTGCGCCCGAAGCTTTGCAACGTGCCGACGAGTTTGCCGGGCGGCGCTTGCCGACGACGGCTTTGACGCTGCTCATGCGCGACGGGCGGCCCGTCTATCAAGCCGTCGGCGGCATGGGCGCGGACTCGTTGCTGATCGATGCCGAGACCGGCGCGGTGGTTAAGACGCCGCCGCCCGGCGCACGCACACGCTACTTTCGGCAGGCGCACTTCTATTTCTTCGCGGGCGCGTGGCAAGTGCCATTGCTGGTCTTGCTGGCCGCGCTGGCGACCCTTTCCGCGCTCTCCGGCATCTATCTGAATCTTGCGCTCTGGCGCAGGCGGCGGCGCGATTGATGGTTGCGCCCGCGCGCGTGCTTCGGCGCGGGGTTCGTTGTACAGTTAAGCGTATATGGAAAGCTTGAGTTTCTTTACGATCTTGATCGCATTCGTCGGCGGGCTGGCGTCGTTTCTTAGTCCGTGCGTGCTGCCGCTCGTGCCCGGTTACATCTCGCTGATTTCGGGCGTGAGCGTAGAGCATCTGAAGGGCACCGGCGATGCGCGGGCGACGGCGCGGCGGGCGGTGCTGTTGAACTCGCTCGCGTTCAACGCGGGGCTGTCGCTGATCTTTCTGCTGCTTGGCGCGGCGGCGGGCGCGGTCGGCGCGGCCATCACGTCGAATCGTTGGGTGCGCATCGGCGGCGGCGTGATCATCATCGCGTTCGGTTTGCAGTTGATAGGTGTGCTGAAGATCGGCGCGCTCTATCGCGACACGCGCAAGTTCTCGGACGAGAAACCGCGCGGTATGCTGGGATCGTTCACGCTCGGACTGGCCTTCGCCGCCGGGTGGACGCCCTGCATCGGCCCGATCCTCGGCGGCATACTCGGTCTCGCCGCGACGAGCGGCGGTTGGCGCAGCGGCCTCTTCCTGTCAGCCTTCTATGCCATCGGTCTCGCTGTCCCGTTTCTCGTCACCGGTCTAGCCATCAATCAGTTCCTCGGCTTCTACGGCAAATTCCGTCGTCATCTGCATAAGGTCGAAGTGGCGTCGGGTGCGCTGCTCATTGTGATCGGGCTGCTCATCGCCACGAACACGATCACGCGGCTGGCGAGCGCGGCGACGTTCCTACCGAGTATGGAGTCCGTCGTTAATCGCTGGGCGCAACGAAAGCAGCCCGCAGTTGCGCCGCCACAGACAGCCAATGCAGCCGCGGCGTTCGATGTTGCCCCTGATGTCGAAATGAAGACGCTCGACGGGCAGGCATTCCGCATGTCCAGCTTGCGCGGGCGCGTGGTGCTGGTGAACTTTTGGGCAACTTGGTGTCTGCCCTGTCGCGCCGAGATTCCCGACTTCAACGAGCTGCAACGCGTATATGAAGCGCGCGGCTTCAGTGTCGTCGGCATCACGTCGCACGACGACGTGGCGCAGGTGCGCGAGTTTCAGAAAGAGATCAAGCAGGACTACACAATCTTGTTGAGCGGCGACGACGCGCCCGCCGAGTTCAAGACGGGGCCGGGTCGTCCCGCCACCTTCATCCTCGACCGCGCCGGCCACATCCGCCAACGCTTCATCGGCGAAAAGGATCGCGCCACCTTCGAGACCATCGTCAAACAACTACTCGACGAAGCACCCGCAACTGCGAGCGCGCGATAGACATCAAAATGCACGCTCGTCAATTGGCGCGCACACGATTAGTTAGGAGTGACATCATGCGCAAAGCTTTTATCCTCGTCGGCATCATCTTCGTCTGCGCCCTGCCTGCTTTCGCGCAGGATGACTCCCACGAGTATGCGCCGATCAAGGCAGAGAAGATCAACTACAAAAATTGGACGTTCAAACAGACGACCGACGGCGCGCCGGTTGATCTGCGCGCGTGGACGCAAGGCAAGAAACTCGCGCTCGTCGTCTACTTCGCGCCGTGGTGTCACAACTGGCGCAACGAAGCGCCGGTCGTCGCGCGCCTCTACGACAAGTACAAGCCCTACGGCTTCGACGTGATCGCCGTCAGCGAATACGCCACGCCGTCAGACCGGCAGATGTTCTTTCACGATAGCCCCGTCATCTATCCGGTCGTCATCGAATCGGAAGCGCGCGACCAACGCGACAAGACGACGCACTACGGCTACCGGCAACTGACCGGCGACAAGCGCAAGTGGGGTTCGCCCTACAACATCTTTCTCGTGCCCAAGAAACTCAAGCACGATGGCGACGTGCTGACGGAGAAGGCATGGGTCGTCAATGGCGAACTGGTTGAAGCGGAGGCCGAGCAGTTCATCCGGGCAAAACTGAAGTTAAAAGCCACCGACGC
The DNA here is from genome assembly GCA_038237345.1 of Pyrinomonadales bacterium. Classification (GTDB taxonomy): domain Bacteria; phylum Acidobacteriota; class Blastocatellia; order Pyrinomonadales; family Pyrinomonadaceae; genus QHXQ01. Next base: position 5,882 of record JBBRYU010000014.1, on the reverse strand, counting down.
GCCCACAAATCCGCCAATTCCCAAGCAGCCGTAACGCCGGAGCCCGATGGCTACAATTCGTGGTTGACTTATCTGACCGCGCACCCGACCGATGCGCGCACGATGGTCAACGGCTTTATGAACTCGGATGAGTACAGATGATTCGGGAAAGCGCGGTAGCCTTAGACAAGCGAAATACTACAGCGGTTTGCACTTGCATTTGCACTAAAGTGAAATCGAAACCATGAAAATTATCAAGCAATTCGCCTGTCTCATACTTCTTGGTGCGACTTTACAGTGCAGATGCAAGTGCAAATTGCTTTAAAACAGACAGGGCGCCGCACAATGGTGTGCGGCGCCCAGTCGGTTTTGGCATCTGTTCGTTTATTTGAACGTGACGGTCACGTCGCTGCGGCTCGTTGCCCCGTTGGCGGCGCGGATAATGACGGCCGCTGCGCCGGCCGTCGTGCCGTCGGGGACGCGCAGGTTGAGTTGATCGAGACCGGGAAAGCCGCCCGCCGCGCCCGCGTATTCGACTATAGCCGTGCGCCCGCCGATGGTCGCGCTGACTGGCACGGAGTTGCGCCAGCCCGTGCCGAGCAGTGTGATGACGCTTGGTTGATTATCGAAGCGTGCAGCGAACGGCCCCGGCGTGAAACGCAGCCCCGCCGCGAGCAGAGAGACAGCTTCGCCCGCGCCTGTGCCGTTTATCGTGAACAGACCCGGATTCGCGCTCGTGATGTTCACGTCATCGGCCGCCGTCACCGCGTTGTCAACGAGGACAACAACCGAGCGCGCGCCCGTGCCCACTTCGTTCGGCACGTAGATGTGCAGTTGGCCATCATTGAACGAATGCACCGGTGCGGCGCGACCTTCAATCGTTACGCGGACATTGCGCGCGTTTGCCTCGGCGGCCGTGCGCCCGTTGCGGCCAAGCGTCAATGCCGTGCCGAGGATCGTGCCCAGCCCGTCGCGCGTTGCGTCGCCGCGCCGGCTTGCGCTGTTCGTGAGCGTGAGATGCGCGACCGGCGCGAGCAAGGCGTCTTGCCCGAACGCGAGACCGGTGAGCGACTGCGCCGTCGGATTGTCGGCCGCGACGTAGAGCGCGCCGTCGCGCAGGAAACCGTTGAGCGCGGGATCGGGGAAGGCGTCAATCACGGGCACGCCGCCGTTGCCGCCTAATGCGACAGTGTCGGATGCGCCAGTAGCATCTTCGATAAGGTAAACCGTGCCTTCACGATCAACGGTCAGCCCGTGCAGGAACAGGTTGTTATCAAGCGAGAGACCTTCGACGGCGACCTCGTCGGTGTCGGCACGACCATCGCCGTTCGTGTCGTAGAGCGCGAGCAGGACGGTGTTGTTGCCGACCGAATGCGAGAAGACGACGCCGCGCGAGTTGACGGCGATGTCGAGCGGCGCGTCGTTCGAAAATTGATATGAATAGAATGGCACGGAGTCGAGCGTGTCGGGCAAGCCGTCGGCGTTTGTGTCGCGCACGACGCGCAGTTCGTTAGAATCGAAGTCGGCGATCAAGAGATCGTTGTTCGGCATGAGCGCCAGCGCATTGGCTTCGCTGAGCAGATTGTTGCCGACGGTGACGAGCGTGCGCGAGCGCGAATTGTCGAAGCCGCCGGTGGCGGGATCGCGCACGAGCAGGACGACGCCCGCGCTCGGCTCGTTGTCGGGATTGTTCGGGTTGCTGCGGTCGTAGAAGCCGCTCGAAGAGACGCAGACGAACTCGCGTCCAGCGGCCGACGTGCCCGCGACGACGGCCGCAGCCGAAGGCAGATTGAAATCGCGATGCAGATCGTAGGTGCTGGCCGAGTCGCGCACGAAGTCACCGTTTGTGTCGAAGGCGGTGACGATGACGCCGATGGGAATGTCATCGTTCGGCGTCTGCGTGCCGCGATCATCGAGCGCGGAGAAGACTTCGTAGCGCGTGCCGGTGCGCCCCACCGCGAGGTCGAACGAGCCGCCGCGCGTATCGAAGGTCGCGCGCTCGTCAGCGCGCAAGTCGCCCGTCGCGTCCGTATACTGTTCGTCCGTGCCGGCAGACGAAGTCGTGCTCAACTGCGCGGTGTGCAGGACGCGGCGCAGGGGCGTGCCCGGCGTGATGCGATTAGTGATAAGAGATGCGCTTACATCAGATGATGCATGAGCATTGACCGGATCAATCTGCACAGAAGGAGCAGCGAGCCGTATGGGTGCATGCGCGGGCTGGCGCGGCGCGCCGCTGTCGCTCGCGTTGCGCACGGGTCGTTGTTTGCGCGTAGACAGAGCGCGCTGCGGTGTGTAGCCATCAGGGCGCACTGTGTCTGTCTGGTCTGTCGTCGTGCGCGTGGCGAGCGCGTGGCGCAGGTCTGGTTGTAAGGCACGCGCGGCGGGCTGTTGCGCGTGCGTGATGACGGCGAAGAGATAAGCAGCAAGTGCGAGCGCGCAGATGAGCGCGGCGAGGCGCAGGCTGAGACGGACGAGCAACATCGGGGCACGGCCTTTCCGGGGAGTCCGTTACAGATTAGGACTGAGCCAGCGCATGCGCCGAGTTGAGCCTCATCGCATGCGCCGGCTGCGCAGAGTGCATCGTTAGCGCGACTGCGGCGGACGCTCCTTCGATGGCGTGTCACGTTCGCGGGCCGGCTCTACGTGTTTCTCTTCGCGCGGTGGCGGCACACTACGCTCCTCGCGTTGGGGCGGCGGTGCGCTGCGTTCCTCACGCGGCGGTGGCGGCGCAGACTGTCGCTCTTCGCGGGGCTGCTGCCGTTCCTCACGCGGCTGCGAGCGTTCCTCGCGCGGTGGCGGGGCGCGCTCTTCGCGCGGTTCGGGCCGTTCGTACCTGGGCGCCCGCTCAAGCTTCGGCTCGGGCCGCTCGACGCGCGGCGCAGGGCTGGCCTGCCGCTCCTCCGACGGGTCGGGCCGCTCTATGCGCGGCCGTTCGCGGCGCGCGTCCGGTTGCGGCCGTACGCTGTTGTCGTTCTGCTCCGGCGGTTGCTCCACGGTGCGCTTGCGCTCCAGCCGATCATTGATCGTAGGTTCGCGCGGGCGCTCGTTCTCGTCAGCATTGCGTATGGGCCGGTTCGGGCGCGTCGTGTTCGGCGTGCCGTTGTCGCCATTCGGATCAGGATTGGCGATGCGCGCCGGGCGTGCGGGCCGCGCGACTGCGCCGGTATTGCGCTCGTCGCGACTGGTGTCCGTGCCGCTGTTCGGGTCGGGTGCGACGACGCGCGGGGCGCGGTTGTTGAAGATACGCCCGCGTTGTAGTTCGTCGTCGAGCGGCACGCCGGGGAGACGCTTGCCCGCGCCGGTCAGCCGTTCAGGTATGCGGAGCGTGGGATCGCCGCGCTCTGTCTTGGCCGCAGCGCCGAGCGGCGGCCGCTCTGTGAGCGCGGGGCGGCCCGGGCGCGTGTTGCCGTTGTTCGCATTGTCGTCAACGGGCCGGACGGGTAGACGACCGCGCACGGGATTGGCGTTGAGCGCGTTGCGCGCGAGATCGTTATCGGCCGGTTGCGCCCGCGCTCTGTCCGTGCCGAACTCGCGCGCGGGCAGACTGGTGACGGCGCGTTGGTAGATCGGGTTGATGCGTTGCAAGCCCGCGATCTGATCTGCGCGCAAGGGCGTCAAGCGATCAGGTTGACGGTAGTAGCGCGCGTGCGGATCGGGTTGATGGTAGCTGAGCGGATACCAGGCGATGTTCGAGTTGTTGTTGATGAAGACGAACGCGACGAGCGCGGGTCGCCACCAACTGCGATGTTGATAGTGGTCGTAGCCGCGCGGGGCCCAGCACCAATAGTTGTTGTAATTGACCCAACGCCCGTAGTGATAAGGCGCCCAGCCCCACGCTTCATCGCCGACCCACGTCCAGCCGTAACGCGGACACCAAGTCCAATGCCCATAGCGATACGGGGCCCAGTTGTTGTAATGGTTGATGACGGTGACGTGCGGTCGCCAGACGTAGCCATAATCAGGCGCAAAGACCCAGTCGCCGTAGGAGCTGAGTTCCTCCGCGCCCCAGATGTCCTGATCGTAATAGCGGCCACGATCATCGTAGCGCAGCCGCGCGGCGAGATAACGCTCGCGGTCGTTCACCCACGTGTCCCAGTTGTCGCCATCGCGCGCGGCGGAGAATTCCCAATCGCCTTCGCCCGCGTTGTCGTAGGCGAGTTCGGCCGTGCGGCCGTCGCGCAGGGTGAAACCGGACGTGTCGGAATAGATGCGTGCGCGTGCGCCAGCGCGGACGGTGACGCGCACGTTGCCGTTCTGCGCGACATCGAGCCGGAAGAGTCCCGTCCGTTCGGCGGCGATGGTCGTCTTCGGCGCATCGATCTCGAAATACTCTTTGTCGTGCTCGAAGCGCGCGAGCCGCAGAGTGGCCGTGCCTTCGGGCAGACTGAGCGCGACGCCTTCGGTGCGCAACGTGATGACATCGAGCGTCGCGTACTCGCCGAGGCGGACGAAGTTGCGCGCGTCGATCTGTATCTCGACACGCGAGCCTGCGCCGGTCGCCAGCCGGTCGCCTTCGACGAGCGGGAAGTTCAAGGTCGCGCGTTCCCATTTATTGCTGCCGGCGCGGCGCAGAGATACGTCGCCCGTCAGTAGACTGACGCGGGCGACACGTGCGGTCTCGTCATAGTCATACTTGGTATCGTCAGCACTGATGGGCCGCGCGGCGGCCGTTGCGGCAAAGAGTGTGAGCAACAGGATCGAGAGCAAGAGAGTTCGGACGATAGTGGTGTTGTTGTAGCGCATAGCTACGCTCCTTTTGTGTTACTGGACGGAGAGTCAGTCGTCGCGGCGCTTGCGTGTGTCGGCGGCGGGCGCTAGAGAAGGCGAGAACAACCGGCGCACCCGAGCTGACCCGCACAAGCGTTGGGCTTCGCGATTTGCTGTCCGACGCGAGAGCAAAGCCCGTGCCCGCGTCGGCCTTTATGAAGACGCGCAAACTTCCCACGGCGTTTCGCCGGAAAGTTTAAATAACGATTGCAGATGTCTTATGCGAGATGGTGCAAGGTCGGCACTATTTCGTATGGCTTCGCAGGAATGACATAACCACAAAGGCCCAAAGGAAGCTTGCACCTCTTTATGTCCTTTGTGCCTTTGTGGTGAGTTTTATTAGCCGCGCTAAATTTTTTTCGCCGCCGAATAAATGTGGCAGAGAGAATGGGTTAGTGCGTCAAAGCGCGGACTCTAAGTGGCGCGGCTCAAGTTTTCCTCAAGGGGCGCGGCCGATGATGCGCTTGTAAGTGGGTAGGGTCGCTTGGAGCATCGGGCAAACACGGAGATTCAGGGGGCAGGCGATGCTGCAAGCGTGAGCCTTCTGTCAGCCATGTCGCTAACCGGGGAGGCGGCGGTTGATGGAAACGCGAAGGTCCCAAGTGCGCCGCTCTTCTAATGCGCGTCAGGCAAGAGTGAACGGCAGCGCGATCTTCGCAAACGTTGGCCGCCGGGTGTTGGGGGACATCCGGCGGCCGACAAACTTTTACGCCCGCCGCATTGACCGCGCGGCCCGAATCAATCTATAACTTGCAACCCGTATGAGAGTCCCAACCTTTCGTTTGTTCGGCTTCCAGCGTCCGTCTGACGCGGTGCTGCCCGCGCTCGGCAAACTCGAACGCGAGGTGATGCAGGCCGCTTGGCGGCGCGGCGCGTGCAGCGTGCGCGACGTGCATGACGAGTTCGCCGGCCGCGTCGCCTACACGACCTTGATGACCACCCTCGACCGCCTCTACAAAAAGAACCTGCTTGCCCGGCGCAAAGACGGCCGCGCTTTCATCTACGCGCCGCGCGTCTCGCCCGAAGAGTTGGAGCGCGGCATCGCGCAGGACGTGCTAGACGTGTTATTGGGGCGTAACGAGCAGGCGGTCGAGCCGGTGCTGGCCTGTATCGTGGACGCGGTCAGCGCGCGTGAC
>JBBRYU010000013.1:0-34693 GCA_038237345.1 Pyrinomonadales bacterium | reverse complement strand
GTTTCTCTGGGTGAGTGAGCGCGATGGATGGCGGCACGTCTATGCCGCGCCGCGGGACGGCGGAGCGCCGCAACTCATTACTGGCGGCGCCTTCGATATCCTGACTATCGAGGGAGTGGATGAAAAAGCCGGGTGGCTCTATTACACTGCCTCGCCGGACAACGCCACGCAGCGTTATCTCTACCGGGTCCAACTCAGCGGCAGCGGCAAGTTTGAACGTCTCACGCCGGCGACGCAGCCGGGCTCCCACTCCTACTCAATCGCGCCGCTGGCGGGCTGGGCGTTTCATACTTATTCGGGCATCAACACACCGCCGCGAATTGAGCTGGTGCGTTTGCCGGATCATGAGTTGGTGCGCCCGCTGGCTGAGAATGTCGCACTGAACGCTCGGTTCAAAGCGCTCGATATTAAGCCCGCCGAGTTCATGCAGGTGGACATCGGTGGAGGCGTTACGCTCGACGGTTGGATCATCAAGCCGCCTCACTTCGATGCGGCCAAGCGGTATCCGGTTTTGATCCACGTCTATGGCGAGCCGGCGGCTCAGACCGTGGTCGACCGGTGGGGCTCAAGAAACTATCTCTGGCATCAGATGCTGGCCCAACAAGGCTATCTGGTAATGAGTTTTGACAATCGCGGCACGCCGGCGCCCAAAGGCCGCGCGTGGCGCAAGATTGTCTACCGCCAAATCGGATCTCTCGCGTCAGTAGAGCAAGCGGCCGCCGCCCGTGTGGTGCAGAGCTGGCCCTACGTCGATCCGAAACGAATCGCCATCTGGGGGTGGAGCGGTGGCGGGTCGATGACGCTGAACCAGATGTTTCGTTACCCTGATATCTATCAGGTGGGCATGTCAGTAGCGCCCGTTAGCGACCAGCATTTCTATGACACGATCTATCAGGAACGCTACATGGGTCTGCCGCAGGATAACGAAGAGGACTATCGGCGCGGCTCACCCGTGACTTACGCCGGCAATCTCCAGGGCAAGCTGCTGGTGGTCCACGGATCAGGTGACGATAACGTTCACTACAAGAGCACCGAGGTGCTGGTGAATGCGCTGATCGCCGCCAAGAAACAGTTCACCATGATGGAGTACCCGAACCGCCGGCACGACATCAGCCAGGGCGAGAACACTACCAGACACGTGTACGGGTTGCTGACACGCTTTCTCGAAGAAAACCTGCCGGCGGGATCGTCGGCGCATTAACGCGAAAGTCTGCAGGACTTATTCAGACGAACTTACTGACCGCGAACCGCGGGCCCTTTGGCGTTTCTTCGGCTGCGACTTCCTAATCGCAGCGCCCGGCCGGCTGAAGTGGACCTTGCTCGTTGTTGTCTTTCGAATTGCTGTGGATGTAAATCCTTCATAAGAATGGCCTGGCATAACAGAGCTTTGAATATGAACACCAAGCTGGGAAAAGCAGTTCTGACTACCTTGATCGCGTTGAGCCTGGCAGGCAGCGCCCTCGCATTGCAGAACGAAAAGCTGTCAGCCACAGCCCTGCTGCTTTGGTACACCCACCCGGCGGACAAATGGGAGAACGCGTTTCCGGTTGGGAACGGGCGGCTCGGTGCCATGGTCTTTGGCCGGACGGATGAGGAGCAGATACAACTCAACGAGGATACATACTGGTCTGGCGGGCCTTATTCCACGGTCGTGGAGGGCGGCGCGCAGGCACTTCCCGAACTGCAAAAGCTCGTCTTCGATGGCCAGTACAAGCAGGCGCATATTCTGTTCGGGCGGCGCTTGATGGGATATCCGGTCGAGCAGCAGAAATACCAGGCGCTCGGAAATCTGGTTATCAAGTTTTCCTCGAAAGACGCAGTCTCAGACTATCGGCATCAACTCAGTTTGGACACGGCGATTGCCACAACCAGTTACCTGCAAGGTGGCGTTCGTTACACGCGCGAGGTTTTTGTCAGCCCCGTTGATCAGGTTATCGTAGTCCGGCTCACGGCAGATCAGCCCGGCAAGCTCGATTTCAAGGCGCAAGTGCGAGGCTACAGAAATACGGCCCATTCAAACTACGCTACTGATTATTTTCAGATGGACGGCGACGGTGCGGACGGATTGATGCTGCGCGGCAAGTCGGCGGACTACCTGGGCATCGAAGGCAAGCTGCGCTATCAGGTTCGCTTACGCGCCATACCGACTGGCGGTTCGCTGCGCGTGATAGATGACGAACTGTCCGTGAGTAATGCGGATGCCGTGACGCTGTTGATTGCCGCCGCCACGAACTTTGTGAATTACAAAGACGTGACGGCCGATCCCGAAGCCCGTGTGAGGGCCACCTTGAAAGCCGTGAGCGGAAAATCATTCGATGCCATGAAGGACGCGCACGTCCGGGAGCATCAGCGTCTATTTCGGCGTGTCGCACTGAACCTGCCAGTCACCGCGAACTCGCAACTGCCCACCGACGAGCGGCTCAGCCGCTTCGATGGATCGAATGACCCGGCTCTGGCAGCGATGCTCTTTCAGTTTGGTCGTTATCTGCTGATCTCGTCTTCACGATCTGGCTCACAGCCCGCCAATTTGCAGGGCATCTGGAACAAGGACATGAATCCATCCTGGGATTCGAAGTACACGACGAACATCAACACGGAGATGAACTACTGGCCCGCCGAGGTCGGCAATCTGAGCGAATGCGCCGAGCCGCTCTTTGTGATGATCAAGGAGTTGACAGATCAGGGAAGCCAGGTGGCCCGCGAACATTATGGCGCACGCGGCTGGGTGCATCATCAGAACACCGACCTTTGGCGGGTCGCCGCGCCGATGGATGGAGCAAGCTGGGGAGCATTCACGACCGGCGGCGCCTGGATGGCCACGCATCTGTGGGAGCATTACCTTTACACCGGGGACAAGGCGTTTCTGAAAGAATATTATCCGGTGCTCAAAGGTAGCGCGGAATTCTATCTGGATTTTCTGGTGCCTCATCCGAAATACGGCTGGCTGGTGACGAACCCTTCGACTTCGCCAGAGAACTTTCCGGCAGGCCCGGCCAGCGCACGCTTCTTCGATGAGACCACGATGTTTGAAACCGGAACGTCAATTACTGCCGGTTCCACCATTGATATGCAGATTCTTAATGATCTGTTCAGCGCGGTCGCGCAAGCGGCTGATGTCTTAGGCACGGATCAGGAATTCAAGCAGAGAGTGCTCGCCACGCGCGCCAAACTGGCGCCGATGCAAGTTGGCCGCAAAGGCAATCTGCAGGAATGGCTTGAAGACTGGGATGAGACGGAAAAGAGCCACCGCCATATCTCGGGCCTCTGGGGCCTCTATCCCGGTCATCAGATTTCAGCGCGCCGGACGCCAAAGCTTGCCGCAGCCAGCAAGGTGGTGCTCGAACAGCGGGGTCTAGCGGGGAACGGCTGGTCTTCAGCGTGGAAGGCAGCCTGCTGGGCGCGGCTGGGCAACGCGGATAAGGCGCTGGAGAACATCAACTACGCCATTCACAACTACACGTTCAATAGTCTGTTTTCCATCTGCTCAAAAGCCATGCAAGTAGATGGTTCTTTCGGCATGTCAGCGGTCATCGCCGAGCTGCTGCTCCAATCGCACGAAGACGAACTGAACTTGCTGCCTGCGCTTCCCGCCTCCTGGCCAACCGGCGAAGTCGCAGGGCTGCTGGCCAGAGGCGGCTTTGAAGTCGTCCTGCGGTGGCAAGACGGGCGGCTGACTGAAGCGACCATTCTTTCCAAAAACGGGAACCTGTGCCGCGTTCGCTCGGCAACGGTCTTGCAAGTCTCCTCACAGGAGAAGTCCATTGCTGTCACACGACCTGAAAAAGATGTCGTGGAATTCAAGACAACACCGGGTGCAACTTATAAGTTGATCTCCCACTGATGCCTGCAATGCGCGCGACTGGATCGTAATTTTCCAAGCTGTGTGATAGTGCACTCAGTCTCACTGCCACATGGGGCGTTGCCCCGACCTTGCCAATGAAGGGGCAAGCTGCGCCTTCACCCATGGATCGCGATTCAATGCCAGAGCCTTTCGATACTCGCCACCGCTTCGGAATAAAGTCCTTTAGCATGGTATGCGATCCCCAAATAATAGTGAGTAATGTTCAGAGCTCTCTCAAAGATCTTCTCACTGGAAAAGGTGTTTGCTTATGATACTGACGGCGCGCAGGCCGAAAGGTTTGTTAGCGAATTGTCCGAGGACCTGCGAATAAATATCGAAGCCGTCCGAGATCTGGAAGAAGCGGTGAAGCGCAGCGATATCTGCGTCACCTGCACTCCGTCGAAGCGATTCTTTCTTAGACGAGAGTATGTGCAGCCCGGAACTTTTGTGGCAGCAGTCGGCGCCGATAGCGAAGACAAGCAAGAGTTGGAACCTGGCCTCGTCGCTTCTAACAAGGTGGTGGTCGACATTGTGGACCAGTGTGCATCAATCGGCGAATTGCACCATGCCTTAGATTCAGGTTTGATGAGAAAGGACGGGGTTCATGCCGAACTCGGTGAAATAGTCGCAAGCACTAAGATCGGACGCACTTCAGACGATGAAATCATTATTTTCGATTCAACGGGGATGGCGTTGCAAGATGTCATCGCGGCAGTTGCTGTGTATGAGAACGCCATTGCGTCGGGCAGATGGGCGCAAATGAACTTTGCAGCATAATATTCTGATGCTGGTTTAGGAATCATGAACCAGATCTATTAACTTAGGAGGCAAGAAACATGAAGACGTTTTCGAGGCGAAAAGTAATTTCCACTCTGGCAGCTGGTGGCGCGGGGTTGGCGCTCACGGAAGTTTTAGGAGCGAACAGAGTTGATGCCGATGTGACCAATGGAGGACAAACCGCCGGAGCAGCGCCGGTAGCACGGGCCTTCCGCGGGCAGCATCAACCCAAGCCATTGCCCTTCGATCCGACAAAACTCAAGGGCATCTCCGAAAAGCTGATCAGGTCGCATTGGGAGAATAACTACGGCGGAGCTGTGAAGGCTCTTAACGCAGTCGAGCAGCGGCTCGGCATAATGTTGCAGGACAAGGATCTGCCTCCTTATGTATATGGTGATCTCAAGCGGGAGGAGTTGGTGCGCACCGGCTCGGTCGTTCTTCACGATCACTATTTCGCTAATCTCGGCGGGGATGGTAAGACCGGCGGCGCTGTTCTGGATGCGATCAAACAATGGTTCGGAAGTTACGAACAGTGGGAAGCCGAGTTTAAGAAAACCGGTAACGCTCTGGGCGGGGGTTCTGGTTGGGTGATCCTTGGTTACAACCAGCATACTGCAGAAATGCATAACTATTGGTCGTGGGACCACATGCACAACGCTCCTCTGAGTCGTCCGCTCCTAGTGCTCGACATGTACGAGCACGCCTATCACATGGACTATGGCGCCGCCGCAGCCAAGTACCTTGACGCTTTCATGCAGAACGTCAATTGGGAAGAGGTCAACCGTCGGGCTGAGGCCGCGATGAAATCAAGTTAGCCCTGCCGGATTCGCAAGTCCGATCGAACTTCAGGGATGGGGCAAGGGACTTTTGTCCGTGGTCCACTCCATCACCTATCTCTCTGCGCGATATACTGTTGCGGGTTGAGGATATTGGCTGTGAGGAAGAAATGTGGAGCATTCGTCGGCACACTATAGGCACACAAGGGTGAGATCGTTCGTCGGCGAATTGCTCCGAAACGTCCGTAAACTATGGAAAACATTGGTGCCGGGGGCGGGAGTCGGACCCGCACCCTCTTACGAAGAACGGATTTTAAGCCCGTTGTCTGATTCAGACTGCAGAGCACTTGGAACTGGCACGCGTCTGAGAAGTTGTAATCAGCCCCTAAGTCCCATATGCTTTTTTAGTACGACCATCTGATCTCAACACTGAAATAGTGAACCGCGTTCTGGTGCAAAACCGTCCCGCAAACGTCCCGCAGCGACACGCAAATCAGGCAACGCATGCACGGTATGCAGTGCATGCACGTACATTGTTTCTGAGTGATTTTGTAAGTATTGAAAATAAAGGATCGAAAATTCAGATTCCCAAGCTGGATGTTGCGGGTTCGATCCCCGTCGCCCGCTCCATTTTCCTCATCAAAACTGCAAGGCTCATTTTTTAGCGTACGAAATTCCCGCAAGACATGCCGTGAGTGTTTCGACTTCTAGTCGCCACAACTGTCAGCCTTCAGAGCTGACCGGCGAGTGGGCTCGAAATACTGTTCACTTGACGCCTAATAGGCGAAGTGCTGCGCTTCCTAAGACGCGGCGTCTGTTCTTCTCAGTAGGCAAAAAGAGCCAAGTGAAAATTCGTACTGCCGCAAGCATATCGCCAGTGGATTTGGGTTCTGAAGAAGGAAAGAACCGAGCAATCGCCTCAATTGGCCTTGCGCACTTCATCAATCAGTACAACCTTTCAGGTTAGTTAAATCCTTGACGCCCTCTAGACATCCAGCCTAATGTTACTGACGAACTAGCAGTCAACCACCAGCAAGCGGGAATATCGGTTTTCCTGTTGAGGCTTGGGCATTGCTCTGTTGCCAGAGGATGGTTTGTCGGTTGCAAGACTGATCCCCACACCGCAGGTACGCTTAGAATGACAGACAGCCACGAAACGGTCGAGCGCGGCACGAGCCCACCACCACAATCGATTAAGGAAATCGACGTGCTATGGATCACCGCAGGGCTCGGTTGCGATGGCGATACGATCGCGATGACCGCGGCCACGCAACCCACGCTGGAAGAAGTTCTCCTGGGCGGCATCCCGGGAATTCCCAAAGTGCGTCTGCATAACCCTTTCCTCTCATATGAAAATGGCGAAGAGTTTATGGAGTTTTTCTATCGCGCCGCCGAAGGGAAGATCGATCCTTATATTCTCGTCATCGAGGGATCGATACCGGACGAAAATAACAAGACTGAAGGTTACTGGGCAGCGTTCGGCAGCAGCAGAGAAACGGGACAGCCCATCACTACGAACGAATGGATTGACAAGCTGGCACCGAAGGCCTGGGCGGTCGTGGCAGCCGGAACGTGCGCCACTTACGGCGGCATTCATGCGATGGAAGGAAACCCAACGGGCTGCATGGGCCTTGCGGACTATCTCGGCTGGGATTGGAAATCAAAAGCCAACATACCAATCGTCTGTGTCCCGGGATGTCCGGTGTTGCCGGACAACTTCATGGAGACGCTGCTGTATTTGCTCTATCAGTCGGCCGGTCGGGCGCCAATGATTCCGCTTGACGAGGCCCTGCGGCCAACCTGGCTTTTTGGTCAGACAGTGCACGAGGGTTGTGATCGAGGTGGGTATTACGAGCAAGCCGAGTTTGCTGAAGAGTATGGATCACGCACTTGCATAGTTAAGCTGGGCTGCTGGGGGCCGGTGGTCCAGTGTAATGTTGGTAAGCGCGGTTGGATAAACGGAATGGGCGGCTGTCCCAACGTTGGCGGCATCTGTATTGGTTGCACCATGCCGGGTTTCCCAGACAAGTTCATGCCGTTTATGAACCAGCCGCCGGGCTCTCTTTTGTCTTCCCATGCGGTGATGACTTACGGCAAAGCGATTCACGCGCTGAGGAAGTTTACCCAGGCATCCCTTAATAAGGAGCCATCCTGGCGTCGTCGTCAGTCCAAATCCAGATAGCTTCAGGAAGACCTCGATGGCTGCGCATATTTTTGACTCAACCAGGCCCGATGTTCCGATGGGCGAGACGCAGACGTCTCCGGAGGACGCATCATTAACCTGGACAGAAGCTGAAAACACACTGCTTGAACTCGCCGCCGCCTTCCCGGTAATCAATTCCATATCAGAACAAGGCGCGCTCTCGTTAATCGAAGCCGGCAAGTCTACGGGTGTGACTTTGGCTGACGTTGACGCTCGTTATCGCACGTTGGTCGAACAGATTCCCGCTGTGGTTTTCATGGCGTTCCTGGACAAAGGGATCGGTGAGGCTTATGTCAGCCCGCAGATTGAAGAGATGCTCGGATTTACTCAGGAAGAATGGCTCAATGATCCTGTGCGTTGGTATCAACAAATTCATCCCGAAGACAAGGCTCGCTGGAGCATTGAAGCGGCAGGACTGTTCATGTCGGGTCAACCCTTGAAGTCGCTTTATCGAGTGCTCGCTCGCGATGGACACACCGTGTGGTTCCATTGCGAAGCGAAGCTGGTTCGCAACAACGAGGGTCAGCCGTGGTTTATTCACGGCGTCGCTTTTGACATTTCCGAACTCAAGCGGGCGGAAGAAGCGTTGGGCAAGAGCGAGCAGATGTTGCAGGGTCTGTTCGACTTTGCTCCAGATACAGTCGCCGTGGTCAACCACGGCGGGTGCATCGTCCGCGTCAATGCGCAAGTTGAGCGAATGTTCGGCTACAGCCGCCACGAGCTCACGGGAAAACCGATTGAGACTTTGATACCTGATCGCTTTAGGTCGAGGCACGGGCATCATCGCGCCGGCTACGTTGCTGAGCCGCACACGCGTCCCATGGGCGCCGGGCTAGAGCTCTTTGGCAAGCGCAAAGACGGCAGCGAGTTTCCGGTGGACATAATGTTAAGTCCGATGGAAGCCGAAGATGGCTCGATGGTTATTAGTGTTATTCGCGACATTACCAGGCGAAAACAGGCGGAAGAGGCGCAAAGGGAATATGCCGAGCGCCTCCAGCTTCTGTCGCGCCGGTTAATGGAGGTGCAGGAAGCAGAACGCCGTAACATCGCGCTCGAATTGCACGACGAGATCGGTCAGGTCCTGACCGGGCTCAAGCTAAGTCTGGAAATAGGTGCCCGACTACCGGTTGAGGAAGTCGGCGACAATCTTGCTCAAGCACGCGTTCTCGTCAACGAACTTATGGCGCGCGTGCGCAATTTGTCTCTGGATCTGCGCCCGGCGATGCTGGATGACCTTGGCTTGCTGCCGGCGCTGCTGTGGCACCTTGAACACTACACTGCGCAGACCCAGGTGCGAGTAAACTTCAGGCACAGCGGAATCGAGAAGAGAAGGTTTGGACAGGAAGTCGAGACCGCCGCTTACCGCATGGTGCAGGAAGCGTTAACCAATGTCGCCCGCCACGCGCGTGTGCAGGAAGCGACCGTGCAAATCTCGACCCATCAGCAGACCCTCCTGATAGAGGTGGAGGATCATGGAAGGGGATTCGATGTGGAGTCGGTACTCAGCGCGAGCGAAACCAGTGGTCTGGCCGGGATGCGTGAGCGGGCCGTGTTGCAGGGCGGTGAGTTGACCATTGAATCACAGATCGGCGCGGGCACGTGTTTGACGGCTGAATTGAACATAGTCGATAGTCCTAAACCGATGTCGTGAATGACTGAAACGGAACTCTGGCAGAACGAGGCACAATGTCCGCGCAAGAGATAACGACAATAGTGCTGGCCGACGATCATCAGGTCGTGCGCCAGGGCTTAAAAGCGTTGCTTGAGGCCGAGCCGAACTTCAAAGTCGTTGGCGAGGCGGGGGATGGCTTGCAGGCGGTTCGGCGCGTTGAGTTAACCAGCCCGCGGGTGCTAGTGCTCGACTTAATGATGCCCGGGCTCAACGGTCTCGATGTTATCCCGCGGGTTAAGAAGTGTTCTCCGCACACGCAAGTCGTTATTCTTTCGATGTACTCCAACGAAGCCTACGTCCTTGAGGCGCTGAGCAGCGGCGCTTCCGCGTACGTCCTGAAGGACTCAAGTTCAGGTGATTTGGTGCACGCGGTGCGCGAGGCCGCAGCCGGTCGCCGCTACTTGAGCCCTCCGCTCTCTGATCGCGCCATTGAGGTTTACCAGCAGAGAGCGAAGTCCACGACGCTCGATCGCTATGAAACATTGACGACGCGAGAAAAAGAAGTCTTGCACCTCGCCGCCGAAGGTCAAACGAGCTCTGAGATTGCGGGACGACTAGGCATTAGCGGTCGGACTGCCGAGACTCACCGCTCAAACCTCATGCATAAACTCGATCTTCACACTCAAGCCGAGCTAATCCGCTTTGCTCTAAAGCGCGGAATCGTATCGATAGACGGCTGAGGGGATGACGGATTTGGCTCCCGCCGCAAAAAAGCAACAAATACGTAGCCTCGCCAAACTAATTACGTAGGTCTACGAATAGACACCCAGAGTCGCGCGGGATGATAATCCCGCCGCTCCCTAGCAAAGTAATTGTTTCTTTGACCGGAAACCGGTCAGGTGCGAGTGTGGCGGGAGTCTACTTCGTTTCGAGCATTGCATTCGTAGATTCTTATATTTCAGGACCTGAATTATTTGGATAGTCTGCGGGTAGCGTCTCATGAGGCAACGGAAACGCCCAATCGGAGAATCCGCCTTCAGGCTCACCATTTCAATCGCGAGCACTTAGAAAGGAGAGAAAACCTATGGCGGCAGAAACTGCCCCGTATGGTCGTAGCACGCAACGGCCACCGGCGGTCAAGGACGTTCACATAGTTTGGATCACCGCGGGACTGGGTTGTGACGGCGATTCTGTTTCGATCACTGCGGCGACACAGCCGAGCGTCGAAGACGTGGTGATGGGAGCGATACCAGGACTCCCGAATGTTCATTTACACAATCCTGTGCTGGCGTATGAAGTTGGCGACGACTTCATGAAATATTTCTATCAGGCTGAGCAGGGTTTGATCGATCCGTTTGTGTTGGTGGTCGAGGGCTCTATTCCGAACGAGAACCTGAGCGGTGAAGGCTACTGGGCGGCCATGGGCACCAATCCAATGACGGGCCAGCCCATCACGACTAACGAATGGATCGACCGCCTGGCTCCGAAGGCTTTGGCGGTCGTTGCAATTGGAACCTGTGCAACTTACGGCGGCATCCACGCCATGGAAGGCAATCCGACCGGCTGCATGGGCCTCGCAGACTATCTCGGCTGGGATTGGAAATCATCGGCGGGCATCCCGATTGTTAACGTGCCCGGTTGTCCGGTGCAACCGGATAATTTCATGGAGACGGTTCTTTATCTCCTTTACCTCGCGGCGGGGTTGGCGCCGATGATTCCACTCGACGACGCCGGGCGTCCGACCTGGCTTTTTGGCAAGACAGTGCACGAAGGATGCGATCGTGGCAGCTATTACGAGCAGGGCGACTTTGCTACCGAGTATGGCTCGCCCAAGTGCATCGTGAAGCTGGGCTGCTGGGGACCCGTGGTCAACTGCAACGTGCCGAAGCGCGGCTGGATGGCCGGCATTGGTGGCTGTCCCAACGTCGGCGGCATTTGCATTGGCTGTACGATGCCGGGCTTTCCGGACAAGTTCATGCCGTTCATGGATGAGCCGCCGGGAGCCAAGATTTCCGCGTCGGCGATCGGTATCTACGGCGCGGCCATTCGCAAGCTACGCAGTATTACCAACGCAACGGTCAACAAGGAACCGAAGTGGCGACACAATCGACCTGAGCTGACTACCGGCTATAACCCGCCACCATTGCAGATAAAGGAGCGAGCGTCATGAGTACCACCACGGCAACTATCACCAAAACACCAACCAAACCGCGCACGCTCGTTGACATGAACTGGGATCCGATTACGCGCATCGTCGGTAGTCTGGGCATCTACACGAAGATCGATTTCGCGAATCGCGAGGTCGCCGAGTGTTACTCGACCTCTTCAATCTTTCGCGGCTACAGCATCTTCATGAAGGGCAAAGACCCGCGTGACGCCCACTTCATCACCAGCCGCATCTGTGGTATCTGCGGCGACAATCACGCTGTCTGCGCCACCTACGCGCAGAACATGGCCTTCAACGTGAGACCGCCCGCAATCGCGGAGTGGATCGTTAACCTCGGTGAAGCCGCCGAGTATATGTTCGACCACAACATCTTTCAGGACAATCTCGTGGGCGTGGACTACTGCGAGCAGATGGTCAAGGAAACAAATCCCAGCGTTTGGGAAAAAGCTAAGACGACCGAAGCGCCGCACGCCGCCGATCATGGCTATAAGACCATCGCCGATATCATGACGGCGCTCAACCCGTTCACCGGCGAGTTCTATCGCGAGACGTTGCAGGTGAGTCGCTACACGCGCGAGATGTTCTGCCTGATGGAAGGCCGCCACGTACACCCCTCGACGCTCTATCCGGGTGGCGTCGGCACGGTGCCGACCGTGCAACTCTTCACGGACTATATGGTGCGCCTCATGCGCTACGTCGAATTTATGAAGAAGGTCGTGCCGCTGCACGATGATCTGTTTGACTTCTTCTATGAAGCGTTGCCCGGTTACGAGAAGGTGGGGCAACGGCGCATCCTGCTTGGTTGCTGGGGTTCGTTCAACGACCCCGAAGTGTGCGACTACAAGTACGAGAACATGGCCGCGTGGGGCAACTCGATGTTCGTCACACCGGGCGTGGTGGTGGATGGCAAGCTCGTCACCACCAGTTTGGTTGACATAAATCTCGGCATACGCATCCTCTTGGGGAGTTCCTATTACGACGGCTGGCAAAACGAGGAGATGTTCGTCAAGAACGACCCGCTCGGCAATCCGGTTGATCGTGATCATCCGTGGAACCAGACGACGATCCCGCGCCCGCAGAAGCGCGACTTCAACGACAAGTACACATGGGTCATGTCGCCGCGCTGGTATCACGCGGACGAACCGGGCGACAAAAAGTATCTGGCGCTCGACACCGGCGGCGGCCCCATCGCGCGGCTCTGGGCGACGGCACTGGCGAACAAAGTGGACATCGGCTACATCAAGGCGACGGGCCACAGCGTCAAGATTTACTTGCCGAAGACGGCGTTGAAGCCGGAGGTCGAGTTCGAGTGGAAGATTCCGCAATGGTCAAACGCCATCGAGCGCGACCGCGCACGGACTTACTTTCAAGCCTACGCGGCGGCGGCCGCGCTCCATTTCGCGGAGAAAGCACTCGCAGAGTTGCACGCCGGACGCACGAAGACTTGGTCGGAGTTCAAAGTGCCGGAGAACGCGATTGGCTGCGGTTTCCACGAAGCGGTGCGCGGCGTGCTCTCGCATCACGTCGTCATCCGCGACGGCAAGATCGCCAACTATCACCCGTACCCGCCGACGCCCTGGAACGCCAACCCGCGCGACATCTACGGCACACCCGGCCCGTACGAGGATGCCGTGCAGAACACGCCGATCTTTGAAGAGAACGGCCCCGACAACTTCAAGGGCATAGACATCATGCGCACCGTGCGCAGCTTCGACCCGTGTCTGCCCTGCGGCGTCCACATGTACCTCGGCAACGGCAAGGTCTTAGAGACGCGCCACTCGCCGATGTTCGGCGCGATGAAGTAAACAACAGCAGTGACGAGTGACGAGTGGCAAGCTATGACTTGTCTGGCGCTCGTCACTTGTCACTCTTAACTCGTCCCAGTCTTATGATGGATAACGAATTTCAACAACGAGTGCAGCGGGTCGAGGAGTTGATGCGCGAGATCGAGACGGTCGCCGACCCGGATACGCGGGCGAAGACCGTCGAGCTAGTGCAGTCGCTCATGGAGTTTCACGGCGCGGGCCTTGAGCGGTTGATGGAGATCGTCGCCGAGGCGGGCGAGCCGGGCTACGCCATCTTTGATGACTTCACCCGCGATCAATTGGTCAGCAGCCTACTGCTGCTCTACGGGCTGCATCCTTTGGAGCTTGAGCCGCGCGTGCGGCAGGCGCTCGACAAGGTGCGGCCGTCGCTCGCGGCCCACGGCAGCGATGTAGAATTGCTGGGGATCGCTGAGGGCGTCGTCCGGCTGCGTATGCAGCAGGCCGGCGGACATAGCTGTCCTTCGACGGCCCTGACGCTCAAGCAGACGCTTGAGGCTGCGGTCTATGAAGCAGCGCCTGATATGGTCGCACTTGAAATTGAAGGCGGAGTCGAGCAGCCAGCCGCTTCTGCCGGCCTCGTGCAATTAAGTAGGCTCAAAAGCAAGAGTGAAGGGAGCACAGCATAATGGTAGATCACGACACAACACGCGATTCACCCTCGCACGACTGGGGCACAGGTAAGGGCGAAGAAAAGAGTTCGACCGAGGGCAAAGAGGCCGGTCGGCACGATCACGCTAATACGCACGCGGATCGCCCCGCCGGTGGCTCGACGCAGCGCGATTCAACGAGCATCAATCCGGAAGATCGCGATCCGATAGACCCAAACAGTCCGAACCTGCCGCCAGCCTGAGCAGGATTGCGGAGTGCGGAATTCGGATTGAGAAGGCGGCTGCTTCTTTAATCCGCAAGCCGAATTCCGCACTCTGCAACTTATAAAGATGAGTGCGAATGAACAGGGCCAGTCGCCGCTCGCCGCGCTGCGGCGCTTCGTGCGGCCGCGCGCGGTCGTGGAGCGCTGCGATATGTGTAGCCTCGCCTTGCCGGCCGTGCATCAACATCTGGTCGAGCCGCAGACGCGGCAACTCGTCTGCGTCTGTCAGGCGTGCGCGCTCCTATTCAGCAGTCAGGCGGAAATGAAATACAAGAGCGTGCCGCGCCGCATCCGCTTCTTGCCGGACTTTCAGTTGAGCGACGCGCAGTGGGACGACCTGCTCGTCCCGATCAATATGGCCTTTTTCTTCTACAGCACGCCGGCCGGCAAAGTGGTGGCGCTCTATCCGAGTCCGGCCGGCCCGACCGAATCGCTGCTCGCGCTCGACACGTGGGCCGAACTCGTGCAGGCCAATCCCCGCTTGCAAGCGATGGAGTCGGACGTGGAAGCGCTGCTCGTTAATCGTCTGCGCGACGAGCATGAATACTACTTAGTGCCGATTGATGAATGCTATAAGTTGGTGGGCCTCATCCGCGCACACTGGCGCGGGTTGTCCGGCGGCACAGAGGTGTGGGCAGAGATCAATCGCTTCTTTGCCGAGTTGCGGAGACGCGCCAATTAGATCGGAGAGCAGTCGCGTGCCTGAGCTGAATTTTCAAGTGGAAGGAGCAGAGGCCGTCCCCTACGCGGCTTCGCCGCTGCTGGCCCTGAAACTGCGCATCATCAACGCGGCCGCGGCCGAGCCGATCCAGACGGTCGCGCTGCGTTGCCAGATTCAGCTTGAAGTAACGCGTAGGCGATATAACGCCGAAGAACAGGAACGCATGCATGATCTTTTCGGCGCGCCGGAGCGTTGGGGGCAGACCTTACGCACAATGCTCTGGACGCACGTGAGCGTCATCGTGCCGCCATTCACCGGCAGCACCGTCGTCGATCTCTCTGTGCCATGCACGTTCGACTTCAATGTCGCCGCGACGAAATATTTTGCCGGTTTGGCAGATGGCGAGATCCCACTCTGTCTGCTCTTCAGCGGCACTGTTTTTTATGAAGCCGAAGACGGCGCATTACAGGTCACGCAGATTTCTTGGGAGAAGGAAGCCAAGTACCGTCTGCCCGTGCAGGTCTGGCAGCAGATGATGGACATATATTATCCCAACTCGGCGTGGCTCAATCTGCGGCGCGATGCGTTCGACCGGCTCTATCAATACAAACGGCGGCGCGGACTGCCGACGTGGGAGCAGGCTTTGGAGAGCCTGCTGGCAGGCGTCGAAGAGACGGGCGCGGAGTTGGACGTGACGGAGAGTGTGCCGTCATGAACCTGAGCCTCGTGGAACAGATCGCCAACACTGTGCTCTATGAGGGGTACATGCTCTACCCCTATCGCCCATCGGCGGTGAAGAATCAGCAACGCTTCAACTTTGGCGCGCTCTATCCCGAGTCTTACTCGCTGGCCGGGGGCGACACGGATGCGTGGATAATGCAGACGGAATGCCTCGTCGTGGGCACAGCGCAGACGACGCTTGATATTAAAATACGATTTTTGCACCTGCTGGCGCGTGAGGTTGGCCAATTGCCCGCCCCACAGTCTGACTTGCCAGTGGATGTGCTGCCCGACTACACGCCGGTGGCAGCGCTTGAAGTCGGCGACCGTGTCTTTCAAAGTTGGCAGGAAGCGGTCGAGCGTGAGGTCAGCCGGGCCAGTCTTAACTTGGGCGAAATAGCGGCGCAGCCGCAACGCTTAGCGTTTAACTTTCCGGCGCAGGAAAAGGTCGAACCTTTGCGCGCATCGGACGGGCAAGTTGTCGGCGTGCTGGTCAGAAAGCAACAAGCCATCGCAGGGGCGATTGAGGTATCGGCCGAGCGCGCGGGCGAGCAGTGGTATAAACTCACTGTCCGCATCTTGAATCTGACACATTTAGCGGATGCCGCCACGCAGAGCCGCGATGAAGCCTTGCTGCGTACCTTCGCTTCAACGCACACCATCCTGAGCGTGCGCGCGGGCGAGTTCGTCTCGCTGCTCGACCCGCCTGCCGAGTTGCGCGAATCGGTCGCCGCCTGTCGCAACACGGGCACGTGGCCGGTGTTGGTCGGCGCAGAAGGCGAGCGCGCCACGATGCTCTCGTCGCCGATCATTCTCTATGACTATCCGCAGATCGCGCCGGAAAGCGCGGGCGACCTCTTCGACGGCACGGAGATCGACGAAATCCTGACGCTGCGCATTATGACTTTAACGGATGAAGAGAAGCGCGAGATGCGCGGCGGGGACGAACGCGCCCGCCAGATACTCGAACGCACCGAGACGATGCCCGTCGAGCAGTTGATGAAAATGCACGGCGCGCTGCGCAGTCTCCGCCCCGCGCGAGAAGACGAACGATGAACGAGTGGGAATTTCAACTGCTGGAAGAGCGGGCGCAGGTTGAGCACGTCCTCGTTGCCGGGATCGAGCTCAAGCAAGGCGACCGCGTGCGTTTGCGTCCGCGCGCCGGGGGCGACATCTTCGATCTCGCGCTCGCAGGCAAGATCGCCGTCATTGAAGCAATTGAGCAGGACTACGAAGACAAGGTGCATCTCGCGGTCGTTCTGGAAGATGATCCGGGGCGGGACATGGGGATGCTCAGGCAACCCGGGCATCGTTTCTTCTTCGCCGTTGAAGAGGTCGAGCCGGTTGATGAAGCAGTGACGAGTGACGAGTGACGAGCAAAGAGTTCGTGCCTGTTTATCCTTTCGCCACGGCTACGAGAGAAGGATTGAATGACGCAAGAGCGCATACTCATCGCAGGCATCGGCAATATCTTTCTCGGCGACGATGCCTTTGGCAGCGAGGTGGCGAGACGCTTGCTTGCGCGCACGTTGCCGGAGTCGGTGCGCGTCGTCGATTTCGGGATTCGCGGCTTTGATCTGACCTATGCGCTGCTCGACGGTTACGAGGTGACGATCTTCATTGACGCGACGCCGCGCGGTGGCGCGCCGGGCACGCTCTACACCATCGAGCCTGATTTGAGCGAACTGGATGAACTGGACGCGCAGGATGCGATGATCGAGCCGCACGGCATGAATCCGTTGAAGGTACTCGCGATGGTCAAGGCGATGGGCGGCCAGTTCAAGCGCATCCTGCTGGTCGGGTGTGAGCCTGCGCCGCTCGAAGCGGAAGAAGGGCAGATGGGGTTGAGCGCGCCAGTCGCGGCGGCGGTAGACGAAGCAGTGCAGCTAGTTGAGTCGCTTGTCGCAAACATTCTCGCGGAGGAGCGGCGCGGTGTGTCGGTCTGAGTCAAGAGCAACAGAAAGGGAGATTATCTGGCATGAAACGCAGTGAAGCTTTGGAACGAAGAAGCAGCAGGAGGTCATCCGGTATGACTATCTGGTCACTCATCGGTGGCGCAGCGCTCATCGCCGCAGCCGCGGCCGTGATCGTGAGCATTCCTGACATCAAGCGCTATATCAAGATCAGCACGATGTGATGCGCAACGAGTTGCACCCAAACAACGAACGAACGAGCGCACGGCGCGCGGGCAATGTGTGGAAGGGCTTGGCGGCAGGTGTCGCCGGCGGCCTGGTTGCGTCCATTGTGATGAATCAGTTTCAAGCTCTCTTGAGCAAGCTTGCCGCAGGCGAAGAGCGATCACATGGCGCGCAGTCCATGCAGCAAGGCTCGCCGCAACACGGCATCGGGCGCGCGTTGCAGGCGCGGGGCAGCGATGCGCCGGATGACAACGCGGCGGTCAGAACGGCCAACGCCGTGGCGGAACTGGGCTTCGACGAGCGGCTGACGAAGCATGAGAAGGAAGTGGGCGGGGTGGTCGCGCATTACGCGATGGGCGTCAGTTCGGGCGCGATTTATGGCGTAGCGGCCGAGTTGCTGCCGGCGACGACCATCGGTTTGGGGCTGCCTTTCGGCGCGGCCGTTTGGGTCATTGCGGACGAAGGCGTCGTGCCCGCGCTCGGTCTCTCGAAGTCGTCAGCGGATTATCCGCTCGCAATCCACGCCTATGCCTTGGCCTCGCATCTTGTCTACGGCCTGACGACTGAAGTTGTCCGGCGCGCGGTGCGGCATGCGCTCTAGATGCGGCGGAGCATTGTGCGCCACTTCCCGATTTGAATTTTCGCGCTCACGGGGCATCGCGCGCGCTCTGGCTGACATTATGAATGAGCAAGACACAAACATTGGCCGCTATCGGATAGACGCCAAGCAGAGCCGCTTCGTCGTGCAGGCCTTTGCCGATGGCCTGCTCTCTTTCGTCGGGCATAATCCCACCATCGCGGTCTGCGGCTTTGGCGGGGACGTGCGCTTCTCCCCTAACGCACTGCAACAGGCATCGCTGTTATTGCTGGTGCAATCCGACTCGCTCGCCGTGGTCGGCGAGGTAAGCGAGAAGGATCGGCGCGAAATTGAGCGCATGATGCGCGCGGACGTGCTGGAAACGGCGCGTCACGGCGAGATCGTTTTCATGAGCACGCGCATCACGCTGAATCCTGCGGGGGAAAATAATTATCAAGCTCGGATTGCCGGTAGCTTGAGTCTGCACGGCGTGACGCGCACGCACACACTGGACGCGCGGGTGACGGTCAATGCGTCGGGGCTACGTGCGCAGGGCGAGTTTCGGCTGCGGCAGAGCGATTACAACATCAAACCGGTCTCCGCTATCGGCGGCACGCTCAAGGTCAAAGATGAATTGAAACTCTCGTTCGACATCGTAGCGGAAAGACAATGATGAAGGATGAATAAGAAGGAATCTGTTCATCCTTCATCCCTACGCTTATGCATGAACTTTCCATCGCCATGAGTATGATCGAGATGGCGGCGGAAGCGGCCGCGAGCCGGGGCAGCGCGCGGGTCAATGCCATCCATCTCAAACTGGGGCCGCTGTCGGGGGTGGTGAAGGAAGCGCTCCTTTTCTCCTACGAGGTGGCCTGCGCGGGCACACCGCTGGAAGGCTCGCAGTTGATCGTCGAGGATGTGCCGCTCCTAGTCTATTGCCCGACCTGTCAGTCCGCGGCCGCGCCGGTCTCGCTGCAACAGTTCTGCTGTTCCGTCTGTGCCACGCCGACCCCGCAGGTCTTGCAGGGGAAGGAACTCGAAGTGGTCGCTTTGGAGATACAGTGATGAACACCCAGCCGCGTCTCGTTGAGGTCAGGCAAAACGTATTGAAGCAGAATGATCTGCTCGCGCGTGAGCTGCGGCAACGTTTCCAGCAAGCCGGCGTCAAGGTGATCAGTCTGGTCTCAAGCCCCGGCGCGGGCAAGACCGCGTTGCTGGAACAGATGCTGACGCAGTTGCGCGCCGAGTATGCAGTGGCCGCGCTCGTCGGCGACCTCGCGACGGAGAACGACGCCGTGCGGCTCGCGCGCAGCGGCGCGCCGGTCAAGCAAATCACCACCGGCACGGTTTGTCATCTCGATGCCGCCATGGTGCAGCAGTCGCTGGCCGGCTGGAATCTCGCAGAGTTAGATATTCTGTTTATTGAGAATGTTGGCAACCTCGTCTGTCCCTCCAGTTATGACCTCGGCGAAGCCCTGCGCATCGTGCTGCTCTCGGTGACGGAAGGTGAGGATAAGCCGCTCAAGTATCCGACGATTTTCAACACGGCGGACGTGGCTGTGATCACCAAGATGGATCTGGCCGCAGCCGTCGAATTCAATCTGCCGGCCGCGCACGACAGTATTCAGCGTGTGCGCCCCGGCATGCGGGTCTTTGAAGTCTCGGCGAAAACCGGCGCGGGCATGGAGGGGTGGTTGCAGTTCTTACAAACGCAGACAGCGGATGTGGGCGCGCAGGTTTGAGCACCTGATAAGCGTTTTTTCAAGCCGCATGCTGTCAGCCGCAGGTTGCAATGCTTAAAGATGCCGACGCGAACTCAAATTCTGGTCAAGGGGACAGTGCAGGGCGTCGGCTTTCGCCCCTTCGTCTTCTCGCTGGCGCGGCGGCGGGCGCTTACAGGGCGCGTACTCAATAACACCACCGGCGTCCTGATAGACATAGAGGGCGATGCGAGCGTCATCAATCATTTTATAACTGAATTAACATTGAGTTCGCCCCCACTCTCGCTGATCGAGTCGGTTGAGCGCAGCGACAATTTAGCCCTCGCGCATTATCAAGACTTCCGCATCGTCGAGAGCGCCGCGCACGGCCAGAAGCGCACGCCCATCTCGGCTGACATCGCTACCTGCCGCGACTGTCTGCGCGAATTGTGCGACCCCCATGATCGACGCTATCGCTATCCGTTCATCAACTGCACCAACTGCGGCCCGCGCTTCACGATCATCGAGGGCATTCCCTATGACCGCGCGCAGACCACGATGCGGGATTTCGCGATGTGCGCCGCCTGTCGCGCCGAGTACGAGAACCCGCTCGACCGGCGCTTTCATGCCGAGCCGACGGCCTGCGCAGTCTGCGGGCCGCGCCTGTCGCTGACGGCTGCGCACGGACGTGAAGTCGAGCTTGAGGCAGCTAGCGACGAAGACCCGATCAGCCGTGTGCGCCAACTGCTCTTGGATGGCCGGATTGTCGGCATCAAAGGCATCGGCGGCTTTCACTTAGCCTGCGATGCTTTGGATGTTGCAGCGGTCGAGCGTCTGCGGCAGCGAAAGTATAGGGAAGGCAAACCGTTCGCGCTGATGGCCGCTTCCATTGCTGTGATTAGAAAGCACTGCTCTGTCTCTGAAGCAGAAGAAGCTTTGCTCACGTCTGCGCCTCGCCCGGTCGTGCTGCTTGCAAAGAGAAGTGATGTAATCATCCCAGCTGCAATCGCGCCCGGTGTGAACACGCTCGGTTTCATGCTGCCCTACTCGCCGCTCCATTACATGCTGTTGGAAAAGCTCGGCCGCCCGTTGGTGATGACGAGCGGCAACGTCTCCGCCGAGCCTGTCTGTTACGAAGACGAGGAAGCGACGCAACGACTAAGCAAGATCGCGGATTACTTTTTAAGTCACAACCGGCGGATTCATCTGCGCGCGGATGATTCCGTGACGCGCGTACAGGCGGGCCGCGAGATGATCTTGCGGCGCGCACGCGGTTACGCGCCCGCGCCCATCAAAACCGGCTTCAAGTTCGCCCGCGAGATTCTCGCCTGCGGCGCGGAGTTGAAGAACACCTTCTGCCTCGCGCGCGCCCAGTATGCTTTTCTGAGTCATCACATCGGCGATCTGGAAAACTTGGAGACGCTGCGCTCTTACACCACAGGGATCGAACACTACAAGCAACTCTTTCACCTTCAGCCCGAGGTGGTCGCTTACGATCTGCATCCTGAATATCTCTCGACGAAGTACGCGCTTGCGCTTGACGAACCGACAGAAAAAATCGGCGTCCAGCATCATCATGCGCACATCGCCAGCTGTATGGCCGATAACGGGATTGACGGTGAAGTGATCGGTGTGGCTATGGACGGACTTGGCTTCGGCTCAGATGGCCGCCTGTGGGGCGGCGAGTTCTTCGTGGCCGATTTCAGCGCGGCGGAACGCATCGCGCATCTCGCGTACATCCCAATGCCCGGCGGCGCGCAGGCGGTCCGCGAGCCTTGGCGTATGGCCGCCGTTTACCTGCACCGCGCGCTGGGCGATGACTTCTTAAATCTCAACCTGCCTTTCGTGCAAGCGCTTGACCGGCGCGCATGGACGACGCTCCGCCGGATGCTCCTGACCGGCACGAACAGCCCTGAGACATCGAGTATGGGCCGGCTCTTCGATGCGGTGGCGAGTTTGTTAGGACTGAGAAACGTGGTCAACTATGAAGGGCAAGCAGCGATTGAGTTGGAAACGATAGTTGATCGCCAGACCACGCAAAGATATGAGTTTGAGTTTGCCGCCGATGGGCGCATTATTAAAGCTGAAGGGGTCATTCAACGCGCAGTGGCCGACTTGCTCGACGGCCGCGCGCCGCAGGAAGTTGCCGCCCGGTTTCATCTCGGCGTGGCGCATCTGATCGGCACAATCGCGCGCCACGTGCGAGCGGAGCGGCGACTCAATCGCGTGGCGCTGTCGGGCGGGGTCTTTCAAAACATGTTTCTGCTCGAGCATACATGTCGTATGCTCGAGGCTGATGGCTTCGAGGTCTTTACGCACAGTCGCGTGCCGACCAATGACGGCGGCATCGCACTCGGGCAAGCGGCGGTGGCCAATGCGCGGCTTAGCGCAGGGAGAATCTAACTTATGTGCTTAGCGATACCCGGAAAGATCGTCGAGATCGTGGACGTGGGAAATAGCATCGCCAAGGTGGATGTCGGCGGCGTGCGGCGCAACATCAACACGGGGATGCTCGACGAGACGGAGGCTCAGGTCGGGAGTTGGGTCTTGATTCACGTCGGTTTCGCCATGAGCAAAATTGATGAGCACGAAGCGCAGGAGACGTTGCGCGTGTTGGAGGAGATCGGCCAGTACAACGAAGAGTTTGCGCAGTTCAGCACTTCTCTGGAGTAAGCATAAGCGGGGAGCAAGCAAAATGAGCAAGGCCGCCGGGGATGATTTTTCACGCGCCTTCTATCCGTTCCTGCACGCGGAGGATAAGCCGCCGCAGGAGTTGCTGGCGGAGCTGAGCTTTTCGCTCCTGGAGAAAGCGCGCGAGAGCGTTGAGGTTAAAAGCAAATTCTTTGCCGACAATAAAGACACGATCCTAGCGACATCGCTGGCGCTGGCGCAGGCTTTTCATCGTGGGCGCAAACTGCTCGTGTGCGGCAACGGCGGCTCGGCGACCGACGCGCAGCACATCGCGGTCGAGTTCATGCACCCGATCACCGTCGGGCGCAAGGCGCTGCCGGCCATCTGCCTGACGAACGACATGGCGATGGTCACGGCGATTGCGAACGATGTTGGCTTTGATGATGTCTTCACCCGGCAGATTATTGCGCTCGGTCAGGCAGGCGATGTCGTGCTGGGCCTCTCGACGAGCGGCAACTCCGAAAACTTGTTGCATGCCTTTGCGACCGCGCGCCGGCTGAAACTCCTGACCATCGGCTTCGCCGGGCACGACGGCGGCAAGATGGTCGAACTGTGCGCCGCCGGGCAATTGGATTTTTGTCTGACCGTGCCGACTTCGAGCATTCACCGGATACAGGAGACGCACGTCGCGCTGTATCACATCATGTGGGACATGGTGCATACGTTCCTGCAACATCGCGCGTTGGTCGAAGGTTGAGTTGTAAGACAGGGGAAATAATCATGAAATTCGTAGATGAATACAGACAGGGCGACATCGCGCAGCGACTGGCTGAACAGATCGCGCATTTAACCAAGCGCGATCTCAAGATCATGGAGGTCTGCGGCGGGCATACGCACACCATCTTCAAGTACGGCATTGAGGACTTGCTGCCCGACAACATCACGATGATTCACGGCCCCGGCTGTCCGGTCTGCGTCATTCCGCTCGGCCGCGTGGACGATGCGATCTCGATAGCCGAGCAGCCCGGTGTGATCTTCACCACCTTCGGCGATGCGATGCGCGTGCCCGGCTCGAAGACCAGTCTGCTCGATGCCAAAGCTTCGGGCGCGGACGTGCGCATGGTCTATTCGCCGCTCGACGCGTTGAAGATTGCGAAGCAGAATCCTGACCGGCAAGTTGTGTTCCTTGCGCTCGGCTTCGAGACCACCGCGCCTTCGACGGCGTTGACCATCTTGCAGGCGGCCAAAGATGGCGTCGAAAATTTCAGCGCCTTCTGTAATCACATCACGATTGTGCCCGCGCTGAAAGCCTTACTGGATTCACCAGACCTGCAACTGGATGGCTTCCTGGGGCCGGGCCACGTCAGCACTGTGATCGGCACACGGCCCTATGAATTCGTGCCGCGCGAGTACGGCAAGCCAGTTGCGGTTGCCGGGTTTGAGCCGTTGGACATACTGCAATCGATCTACATGCTCGTCAAACAGGTCGTGGAGGGGCGCGCGGAGGTGGAGAATCAATACGCGCGCTGTATCACGCGCGACGGCAATCGCAAGGCGCTCGCAGTGCTTTTCGAGGTGTTCGAGCCGCGCGACTATTTCGAGTGGCGCGGGCTTGGCTCAATCGCACATAGCGGCATGAAGCTACAGCCGAAGTACGCCGCGTTCGATGCGGAGTTGAAGTTCAACGTGCCGGGGCTGCGCATCGCCGACCCGAAGGCGTGTCAATGCGGCGAGATTTTGAAGGGCGTGAAACGGCCGTGGGAGTGCAAAGTCTTCGGCACCGCCTGCACGCCGGAGACGCCGATTGGCTCGTGCATGGTGTCGAGCGAAGGCGCGTGTGCCGCTTACTACAATTTCGGGCGGCTGTCGAAGATCGCCGAACGGCAAACCGCGAAGTCGGCGTGAGCGGCTGAGAAAGCAGGCAAGCCAGTGACAACAGGATTCACGCCTTCGCCGCTCTTTACGCGGGTTGAGCGGGCACGGCGGCGCAAACATAAGATCAGGGATACGCAGATCACGCTGGCCCACGGTAGCGGCGGCCGGGCGATGCACGAACTGGTCGAGGGGCTTTTTTTAGAATACCTGCGTAACCCACTGCTGGAGGCGCTCGAAGATCAGGCAACCTTTGAACTGGCGGAGCATAGCCGCTCGTCGCGGCTCGCTTTTACCACGGACTCTTACGTGGTCACGCCCATCTTCTTTTCCGGCGGCGACATTGGCCGGCTCGCCGTCAATGGCACGGTCAATGATCTGGCGATGAGCGGCGCGCGGCCGCTCTTTCTGTCGGCGGGCTTCATCTTGGAAGAAGGCTTTCCGCTGGAGGACCTGAAACGCATCCTCGCTTCGATGCGCGCCGCAGCCGCAGAAGCGGGCGTCGCCGTCGTCACCGGCGACACGAAAGTGGTGCAGAAGGGCAGCGCCGATAAAATATTTATCAACACGTCGGGCATCGGCGTGATCGAGTCGGCCGCGCGCATCTCGGCCGCTGGCGCGCAAGTGGGTGATAAAGTGATCCTGAGCGGCACGATTGGCGATCACGGCACGACGATCATGATCGCGCGCGGCGACTTGGAACTTGAGACGGAGATTGACAGCGACACCGCGCCGCTCAATTCGTTGGTGCAAGAGATGCTGGTTGAGGCCGCCCGCATAGCTTCGGTTGACGCCGTTCACTGTCTGCGCGACCCGACGCGCGGCGGCGTGGCGACCACGCTCAACGAGATCGCGCTCAGTTCCGAAGTCTACATAGAGATTCTGGAAAATAGTTTACCGGTGCGCGAAGAGGTAAAGGGCGCGTGCGAGCTTCTGGGCCTCGATCCGCTCTACGTGGCCAACGAAGGGAAGCTGATTGCCATCGTCGCCGCGGAAGTGGCCGAGCCGCTCATCGCGCGCATGCAGCAGCACCCTTACGGGCGGGCCGCTTGCATCATCGGTGAGGTCAAGGCCGAGCCGCAGGGCATCGTGGCGATGCGCACCGGCTTCGGCGGCACGCGCATCGTGGACATGCTCGTCGGTGAACAACTGCCCCGAATCTGTTAGCGGCAAAACTCTCCGCGCTAACGGTAAGTCTGCTGACGTACAGACTTGTCCCCAGCTAATTCCTATAATTCTGAAGTTCCCCACACAGCGAATTATTGTGTAGAGTATTGCCGCCACGCGCTGGGCTATGTTGCAACTGAAGGACAAGATCAAGACGACGCTCGACGAGGGACGCATGCTCATCCTCGGCGCACAGGTGCTGGTCGGCCTACAGTTCCGCTCAGCATTCGAGCCGGGCTTCGTGCAACTCCCCAGACATGCGCAATATCTCAAGCTGGGTGGGCTGGGGCTCTTGCTCATTGCTATCGCCCTGCTCATGTCATCGGGCGCTTATCACCAAATCGTGGACGATGGCGAGGACACGCACGAGTTGCATCGCTACGCCACCATCATTATATGTCTCGCGTTGCTGCCGTTCGCGCTGGGCTTAGGGATCGACGTCTTCGTGGCCGTAGAGTTTGTGCTTGGGCGCACACAGGCGTTCGTGGCCGGCAGCGGCACGACCCTCGTGGCCCTGTTCTTCTGGTATGGGTTGGAGTTGCTGCAACGGAGCGAGCAGGCGCAGGCAATGAAGGAGAAGGCTATGGAGCAGCAGGCGGAAGCGCAACCGGGCCGCACGGAGTTGAAAGCTAAGATCGAGCAGGTGTTGACCGAGATCAGGGTCGTCCTGCCGGGCGCGCAGGCGCTCTTAGGCTTCCAGTTCGTCAGCGTGTTGATGGAGGGGTTCGGCAAACTGCCGCGCTCGTCGCACTACATACATCTGTTTAGTCTGGGGCTGATTGCCTTCAGCATCATTCTGATGATGACGCCGCCGGCCTATCATCGACTGGTTGAGCGCGGCGAGGACACCGAACACTTCCACCGCTTCGCCAGCCGCATACTGTTGGCCGCGATGCTGCCGCTGGCCTTAGGCATCACCGGCGACTTCTTCATCGTCGCGCGGAAGATCACGGAGTCGCAGACTGTGGCGGCCACTTTGGCGGCGCTGGCGCTCGCGCTCTTTTACGGGCTGTGGTTCGGCTACACCTTCTACCGGCGTGGCCAGCGCCGGCCCGCCAGTCAATTGCAGGCAGACTACGCTAAACGCTGAGCCGTTGGGCCGGTGCGTTGCGCCATGAGCCTCTTATTCTGACCGACACGAAGCAATCATTCTGAACTGCTACGTTGTTCCCCGCCTCTCTATCGACATCAAGCCACGGACAATTTAGCAGCGGCTGCGAATATATGAGCATCCTGCTAAGCGACAATATATAGCTGCATTCGGGGCGCAAGTGTCGGTGCGAAGCAAAGTAAGCGCGGCGCGACGCCCGGTCTTGGGCAGTCCGACCTCCGTCCTTGTCCAGAGCGCGGCACAGCAGTTGTTTTCCGAGAGTGCGGCCAAAAGGCTGATCGCCCGCACAACGCGCGGTGGCAAGCAGTCCGGCGCACTCAGAGCGACGACAAGCGGCGACCGAAACAGATGGAGTCTGAGACACGACAACTCGTAGTTGGAGATGAAGCGCAGGCGCTCGCCTTTTTGCGGCGACGGCGATTGGACAATCTGCTGCTGCTCGGGCTGTTGGGGGACTACGGGCTGGCGCAGCCGTCGAGCCGCGCTATGTTCTACGGCCATTTCACCGGTGGTGAGTTGTCCGGCATGGCCTTGCTCGGCCATCACGTACTGCTGAGCGGCACGCTCGCAGCGCTCCCCGCGTTCGCCCGCTTGGCGCGCTTGCACCACGCGCACGAACTACATGTCATGCTTGGCCCTGAGCCTGTTACCACTACGTTCAATCGCTTGCTCACAAACGATGCGGCGGCGCAATGCTCGGGCCAGCTCGAGCCGCAACTCTTCCTGGTGCTTAATAAACTCGTCGCGGCCGCGCGCACGGACTGCGCCTTGCAACTTGCCGGACAAGACGACGTAGACGAAGTGGCGGAACTGCATGCGCTCGCTTGCATAGAACAGAACGGCACCGATCCGCGTGCGCTCGACCCGCACGGCTATCGGGCGCGCGTCGGCCGCCGGATTGCGGCGGGGCGTATCTGGGTGGCGCGCGATGCGTGGGGCATCTACTTTAAGACGGACGTGACGACGCAGAGCGAACAGATCGCTTACGTTGAAGGGGTCATGCTCCGCTCGGATGTGCGCGGGCTGGGTTTAGGCTCCCTCACCTTCGCCCGCCTCTGCCGCCGCCTGTTGCAAGAGAATGAGCGCGTCTGCCTGTTTGTCAAAGCCGCCGAGCAGAAGACCGTCGCCTTCTATCACAGACTCGGTTTCAAACTGCACGCGCATTACCAGCTTGTCCGTTTCACCCGGGCGCATGGGCGCGCAGCTTGCGACCCGCCTGCCGCAGTGCCTGAACTCAAACCCGACCTGGTGACGCAGTAATAGGCAACTCAAGCTGCCCTCAGTCTGTTGCCTAGATGATCGCTCTTACCACTAATCTCAACGCGCCCGCGTGACAGCATTTCCGTCAAACTAACATCACCACTTCTTTTTGACGTTAACGCCCGGCGCGCTAGCTCCGGCTGCGGACGGAAAATCCAAGCCCTGCGGCGTTTTCTATCCACCACTCAAAGCGGCATAAGTGTTGCAGTCAATCATAGCGCCGTGGCCCCGCGGCGCACATAGTTTTCTCAAGCTTACGATTGCAACCGTACAAATGCCCAGCGCAAACAAGCACAACACCGCGCACTTTTTCATGCTGGCCGTGATCAGCGCGGGTGTGGCGGCTTGTCTCTACGCGGGCAGTCATCTCTCCTTCACACAACTCGACGAACGCTTCTTCCTGCTCGCGCTGGCCACGATTTGCATCGGCTCGCGCCTGAACGTGAAAGTGCCAGGCGTGACGAGTCAAGTGACCGTCTCCGAGACCTTCATCTTCCTCGCGCTGTTGCTCTTCGACAGTCATGCCACGATTCTGCTGGCCGCGGTTGAAGGGCTGTGCATCTCCCTGCGTATCAGCAAGAGCTTGCGCGTGCGGCTGTTCAACGTCGCGGTGATGGCTTGCTCTTACACCGGGACGGTTGCGTTGGTCGAATTTTGTTTCGGCCCGCTCACCGGCATCGCCGAGCGCGCGAATTCGCTCGTTTATCTGGGTGCGATCAGTATGATCGCGGCGGCACAGTACGTGGGCAATTCGGGACTGGTTGCGGCCGCGAGCGCACTCAAAACGCAACAGCCGTTCTGGCAGACGTGGAAGCAGCATTATCTCTATACGTCGCTCACCTATTTCGCGGGCGCGTCGGCCGCCGGTCTCATCGCCAAACTGATCGGCGTCTTCGGTTTCTACGCCTTCATCGCCACGACCCCGATCATCGGCGTCGTCTATTTCACCTATTGGTCGTACCTCAAGCAGGTTGAAGCCACTAAGGGCAAACTCGAACAGGCGCGGCGGCACGTCGAAGAGTTTAACCGGCACATCGTCGCACAGACCGAGATCAGTCGTTCGCTGCAAGAGAGCGAAGACCGTTTCCGCCGCGCCTTCGACTTTGCCGCCGTCGGCATGGCCCTTGTCGCGCACGATGGCCGCTGGCTGCAAGTCAATCGCGCGCTGCAAAAACTGATCGGCTACGACGAAACGGAGATGTTGGCCACCTCGTTTGCGACCATCGTCCACCCGGACGAGCGTGATGTGGTGCGCTTACACATCGCGCAACTGCTCAAGGGCGACGTGCCGACCTGTCAGGTGGAGATGCGCTACTATCACAAACGCGGGCACACGGTGTGGGGCGCGACCAGCATCTCGCTCTTGAGCGATCCGCAGGCCGGCGCGGGCCAACTCATCTTCCAGATTCAAGACATCACGGACCGCAAGCGCGCCGAAGAGCAACTGATCCACAGCGCGCTGCACGATCACCTGACGGGCCTGCCCAACCGCGCGCTCTTCATAGACCATTTGAAACTCGCCATCGAGCGCGCCAAGCGCCGCCCGGATCATCTGTTCACCGTCCTCTTCCTCGATCTGGATCGCTTCAAGGTGATCAACGACAGTCTCGGCCACACCATCGGCGATTATCTGCTCGACGGCATCGCGCGCCGGCTCGAAGCAGCGTTGCGCCCCGGCGACACGGTCGCGCGGCTCGGCGGCGACGAGTTCACGATTCTGCTGGAAGACGTGCGCGACCTCGCGGAAGCATTGCAAGTGGCGGAGCGACTGCAACGCGATCTGGCCAAGCCGTTCAACTTCGACGGGCACGAAGTGTTCACGACCGTAAGCATCGGTTTAGCGCAATCGGCTGCGCGTTATGAGAAGCCCGAAGACATGCTGCGCGACGCGGACACCGCCATGTACTGTGCGAAGGCGCAAGGCAAGGCGCGCTGCGCCGTATTCGATCAATCAATGCACTCGCACGTGGTCGAGACGATGCAGCTTGAGACTGATCTGCGCCGCGCCGTCGAACGACAGGAGTTCGTGGTTCATTATCAACCAATCGTGTCGTTAGCCGGTTTACGCTTCAGCGGCTTCGAGGCGTTGGTGCGCTGGCAGCATCCGGAGCGCGGATTGCTGATGCCGGACAAGTTCATCTCGCTGGCGGAGGAGATGGGGCTGATTAGCGACATCGGCCGGCAGGTGCTACAAGCCGCCTGTGAACAGATGCGTTGCTGGCAGGACAACTACGCTTGTGCCGAATCGTTGACCGTGAGCGTCAATCTATCGAGTAAACAATTTCTGCAAGCGAACCTCGTCGAACAAGTGCTCGCCACGGTGCATGCGGCCCAGCTTGCGCCGGGGCATCTCTGTCTGGAAGTGACCGAGAGTTTGATGATGGAGAACATAGATCGAGCGTCGGAGATGCTGCGGCAACTGCGGGCGCACGGCGTGCGGCTGAGCCTCGACGACTTCGGCACAGGCTACTCATCATTAAGCTATCTGCACAATTTTCCCTTCAACGTGCTGAAAGTTGATCGCTCGTTCATCGCGCGCATGATCGGCCACGACGAGGACATCGAGATCGTGCGGACGATCCTGCTGCTGGCGCAAAATTTGAAGATGGATGTGGTGGCCGAAGGTGTGGAGACGGAGGCACAGTTGACCACACTGCGCGAGTTAGGTTGTGAATATGCGCAAGGGTATCTCTTCTCCCGGCCGCTCCCGGCCGCGGCCATCAATGAACTCTTAGCCGCTACCTCAACGCCCAACGCCGTCCCCCCGTACAACGACTACCCGCAGACAGCTTACGCCGCATAGCCGTGTGGCGCGAGCGCAGCCACACACCCTTACGGAATTCTTTACGCGACAGCCGGGAGCAGCCGGGAGCGCGGGCATCTTGCCCGCCATGAGCGCGCGAGCGCGAACAAACACGCGCACAAAAATTCAAACTTGTATGAACGCGCCGCTTTTGAGCGGGCTGGTGCACGCTTGCGGGCAAGATGCCCGCGCTCCCAGCAACAGGCGCACGCGGTTTTTATTTCACAACGATGATGACGCCGGCCATGTCGTGGCCGCCCTTGCTGCCGTGGAAGGTGCAGTAGTAAGGGTACTTGCCCGGCTTGGCGAACTTGTAGCTGAACGACTGCCCGGCGGAGAGCGTGTCCGACTCGAACGCGCCTTTGTCGGCCGCGACCGTGTGCGCGCCCTCCTTGTTCAGCCACGTGACGGTCGTGCCCGCCTTCACGCGCAGCGTGCGCGGCTCGAACTTTAGGTTGCTGACCGTGACCGTCGCTTGATCTGCGGCGGGGGCCGGCGTCTGTTTGGGGTTATCATGCGCTGGCGGCGCGGCCGTGGCGGCCAAGCAGCACAGCACGATGAAGCATAAGATGGCGACTTGCTTGTGCGAGTTCATGCGGGCATTGTCTCCTCTGCGACAGATGTTAGAGTAAGCGACGCGAGGCAGAGTATGCGCCGCGCAAGATTGATGTCAACGCTAACGGATCGGTCATTGGTTGAAGTGCCGGCCACGGAGGCACACGGGCCGTTCGTGCTGGGGCTTGATGTCGGCACGTCGAGCGTGCGCGCCGCACTCTTTGACGGGCGCGGGCGCGAAGTCGCGGCCACACAGGCACGTGTGCCGCGCGCCTTTCGCACGACGCGCGACGGCGGCGCGGAGAGCGATGCCGCCGAACTGATCGCGCAGGTCGAGACGGTCATTGATGCCGCCCTCGCCCGCGCGCCCGCGGTAGAGATCGACGCCCTCGCCCTCGCCTGTTTCTGGCATAGTCTGAGCGGTGTGGGCGCTGACGGGCGACCTCTAACACCCATCTACGGCTGGGCCGACACGCGCGCCGCCACCGAGGCCGCAGCGTTGCGCACACGCGCGGACGAACGCGCCACGCACCGCCGCACGGGTTGTCGTTTTCACGCCGGCTACTGGCCTGCCAAATTGCTCTGGCTCAGACGCGGGCAGCCCCTTGTATATGAATCAGTGACGCGCTGGCTCTCACCCGGCGAGTTGCTCGCGCAGACGTTCTGCGGCGCAGCAACGATGAGCATCTCGATGGCATCGGGCACGGGGCTATTCAATCAACGTCTTTGCGCTTGGGACGCAGAGACGCTTGCGCTACTCGACTTGCCGCACGAGCAACTCCCGCCGCTCGCCGCGACTGGGCAGACGTTCAAGCTGAATGACGATTATGCGCGTCGTTGGCCGCGCTTACGCAATACGCGCATATTTCCAGCCGTCGGCGATGGCGCGGCCAACAACATCGGCGCGGGTTGTGTTGCCGGCGACGCAGCGGCGTTGATGATCGGCACGTCGGGCGCGTTGCGCGTGCTGTGGGCGGGCGGGCCGCCGGATGAACTGCCGGACAGTCTGTGGTGTTACCGCGCGGACGAACGCCGCGTGGTCGTAGGCGGCGCGCTCTCGGACGGCGGCGGATTGTACGCTTGGCTAACGCATGCGCTCGCGTTCGACGTTGATGCGGCTACGGTCGTAACTGAACTCGCAATGATGGAACCGGACGCGCACGGGTTGACTGTTCTCCCGTTCTGGGCCGGCGAGCGCAGCACGGGTTGGGCGGACGACGCGCGCGGCGCGATCACCGGCTTCACGTTGCACACACGCCCCGTAGAAATTCTCCGCGCCGCCATGGAGGCCGTCGCCTACCGCTTCGCCCTCATTGCTGCTGCGCTCGCGCCCCTCGCCCCGCAGATGGAAATTCGCGCATCAGGCGGAGCGCTCGCCGCCTCGCCCGTCTGGACGCAGATCATCGCAGACGTATTGGGCCGTCCAGTTCAGTTCGCCAACGTCGCCGAAGCTTCAAGCCGCGGCGCGGTCTTACTCGCCCTGGAAACGCTCGATGCAAGCGCAGCGTTGGAGACCGTGCCCCCGCCGCCCGTCACGCAAATCTTCACCCCCGATGTCGCGCACCACGCGCGTTACCGCGCCGGCCTCGCACGCCAGCAACAAGCTTACGCCGCAATCATCGGCCGCGCGCGGGACAACGGTTGATGCCTGCGCTTGCTGTCGCCCGCGCATAACTTTTTAAGCCACCTGCGCGATCTCGACCTGCGGCGGGCGGGCGCTTTCAACGTTTGTCTGCGCGGCCCGTCTTGTCTCCATGCCGGCCAGCGAGATGGTCTCTGCGCGCTCGGTCAGGAACTGCACGATGTCTTTCGTGAAGAGTAAGTCGAGCGTCCAATCGAGCGCGACGCGCACCTTCTTCTCGAAGCGTGGGAGCTTCGATAGATAGATCGAACGCCACAACCACCACGCGATGAAGCCGGAGAAGTTGATGCCCATGATCTGCGCGACGCCGGTGCGGCGACCGATGGCGGCTAAGAGGCCAATGGTCTTGAAGACGAACGGTTTCTGTTGGCCGCCGCGAATAGCGGCTTTGATGTTATCGGCCAGCACGCGTCCCGCACGAATCGCATGCTGCGCGGTCGGCGGATAGGGCTTGCCTTGCGGGTCAGGCGTGGCCGCGCAATCGCCCAAGGCCCAGACGCCGGGATAGTCCGGCACGGCCATGAATTCGTTCGTCACAACGCGCCCGCGCTCGCGTTTGCAGGGCAGCGTGTCTAAGAGCGGGTGCGGCGACGTGCCAGCCGTCCAGACAAGCGTGTTCGTCGTGATCACCGTGCCATCGCTTAAAGTGACTTCACGATCCGTGACGCGCGCCACCTTCGCTTTCGTGTGAATCTCGACGCCGCGCGCGCCCAATTTCTGTTGCGCGTAGCGGCCCAACTTCTCGCCCAACTCCGGCAGCAACGTTTCGCCCGCATGCACCAGCACGACGCGGAGCATGTCCTCTTTGAGATGCGGATAAAACTCGACCGCCTCGCGCAGAAAATCGTTCATGCCGGCAATGGTCTCCGCCCCGGCGAAACCGCCGCCCGCGACGACGAAGTTAAGTAACGGCTCGCGCACTTGCGGGCAGCACTCGAAGTCGGCCTCTTCGAGGTTGGCGATCATGTGATTGCGTAAATGGATGGCGTCGCCGAGCGACTTCAACGTGAGCGCGCGTTCGCTGAGACCCGGCAGTCCGTAGAAGTTCGTGATCGAGCCGAGCGCAAGCACGAGCTGATCGAACTCCAGATCATGGCCGTGCTGCTCGTGCCCGTGCCGGACGCCGACGCGCTTGTTGGTGAGATCGATGTACGCGACATCGCCGTGGAAGAAGTGGACGCGGCGGAGCAGTTTGCGGATCGGGTTGACGATGTGCGTCATGTCCAGATCGCTCGCCGCGACTTCGTGCAGCATCGGCGTGAAGAGAAAAAAGTTCTCGCGGTTGACGAGCGTGATCTCGATGTCGGCGTCGCGCGCTAGCGTCCGCTCCAAGCGCATGGCCGTGTAGAGACCGCCGAAGCCGCCGCCCAGAACGATGATGCGCGTTCGTTTCTGCGTGTTCATGGTTTTCGCTCCTCACTTCGCTGCTGCTTAGGCAATCCGACCGGCGCGGCGGGCCATGCTCGCATGCCCGCCGCCGCGCCGCTCTTCGTTCGGCTTACGACTGCTTGAGCGGAGCAGTGCCGAAGTTGACGCTGAAGCGCTTGCACCAGATCGTCACGGCCTTGTACTTGTTGAGATCGATACCCGTCGGCAGGTCATAATTCTGATCGCCGATGTTGCCTTTGAGCGCATTAATCTCGACGAAGCCTGCGGTCTTCACCATGTCGCTATCGGTCGCGTCGTTGGCGGCGATGAGATAGACGCGCACGTCCGGGCCGTTGGAAGTCTCGAAGTTGGTCAGGCGCAGCGTCTTCTGGCCATTGGGCAGTTGATAGACGGT
>JBBRYU010000012.1:0-35638 GCA_038237345.1 Pyrinomonadales bacterium | reverse complement strand
TTCACCGTC
Organism: Pyrinomonadales bacterium; assembly: GCA_038237345.1. Classification (GTDB taxonomy): domain Bacteria; phylum Acidobacteriota; class Blastocatellia; order Pyrinomonadales; family Pyrinomonadaceae; genus QHXQ01. Next base: position 35,629 of record JBBRYU010000012.1, on the reverse strand, counting down.
GTTGATCACATACCGGTGCATCAGGAGTTAGAGGTCACGCCTTATCCGAAGGCGGGCGATCCGAATCCGCTCGTGCGTTTGGGCGTCGTCGGCGTAGGTGATGGCCAAGTACGCTGGGTGGATACGGCCAAGTATCAGCCGACTGATCTACTCATCGTGCGCGTCGCGTGGACAGGAGACGGCAAGCGCGTCGCGTATCAGGCGCAGAACCGCGAGCAGACTATGCTCGATCTGAACTTCGCCGAGCCGACCGACGGCAAGTCAACCAACGTGCTGCACGAAACGTCGCGCGCATGGGTCGAGGTGACGGACGACAATCCGCGCTGGCTGCGGGACGGCTCGTTCCTCTGGCTCAGCGACCGGAGCGGCTTCAAGCACATCTACCATTTCGCCGCCGACGGCAAACTGTTGCAGCAAGTCACGGATGGGCATTGGGACGTGCGCGCGATTGACGCGGTGGACGATGCGAAGGGCCTGATTTATTTTACCGGCATGGAGCATAGCCCTATCGCCAATCACGCTTACCGGATCAAACTCGACGGCACAGGCATGACACGCTTGACACAGGCGGAGGGCAGCCATCGTATCAGTTTCAACGCGACGGGCACGCACTACGTTGATACCTGGAGCGACATCAACACGCCCACACAAGTACGACTCTTCAACGCGGACGGCACGCTCGCGCGTGTGCTTGACGAGAACAAAGCCGCTGCACTCGCGCAATACAAGTTGGGCAGACCAGAGTTCGTGCAGGTGAAGACGCGTGATGGCTTCACGATGGAAGCGATGATGATCAAGCCGCCCGATTTCGATCCCAACAAGAAGTATCCGGTCTTAGAGTTCACCTATTCGGGGCCGCAAGCGCCGCAGGTGCGTAACGGTTGGGGCGGGCAGACCTACATGTGGCATCAATTGCTCGCGCAACAGGGTTACATCATCTGGATTTGCGACAACCGCACGGCGTCGAACAAAGGCGTCGCAGCCGCTTGGCCGCTTTACCGGAACTTTGGCGAACTGGAATTGCGCGACCTCGAAGACGGGCTGACTTGGCTCAAGAGCCAGCCTTACGTTGACGGCGCACGCATAGGCATCTGGGGCTGGAGCTTCGGCGGGTTTATGACCTCTTATGCGCTGACGCACAGTCAGTCATATAAACTCGGCATCGCGGGCGGCACGGTCAGCGACTGGCGCGACTACGATTCGATCTACACGGAACGTTACATGGGCACGCCGCAGCACAACCCGGAAGGCTATCAGAAAGCTGCGCCGCGCAACGCCGCGAAAGACCTGCACGGCAAACTACTACTCATCCACGGCGCGATGGATGACAACGTGCATGTGCAGAACACCATCCAGTTCGCCTACGAGCTACAGAAGGCGAACAAGCCGTTCCAACTCATGCTCTACCCGAAATCGCGGCACGGCGTCACCGACCCGCTGCTCGTCAAACACATGCGCCAGATGATGACAGACTTCATCCTGCAAAACCTCTAAGCGCGCCAGCAAGTAAGCGGGCGCATTGTAATGGACTGTCGCAGGTTGTTATGCGAAATATTGCGCTATATGAGCGCTTGCTATGCTGCCGACAAGGTTGTCATCTGCGCTGGCAGCGCGGACAGAAATAGGTTGAGCGGTTCGCTTGTACGATGCGCCGGATACGCGTCTTGCATTTGCCGCACGGCTCGCCCGCACGGTCGTAGACGCGCCAGCGGCCTTGATAGCCGCCGTCATAATAGCTGCCTTCGATGTCCTCCGGATCGACGTTGAGCGTCGAGCCGTGCGCGATTGATTCATGCAGCACGGCGATGATGGCGCGGTGCAGACGCGGCAGCCGACGCGGCGAGAGGTTGGCCGCGACAGTCTGCGGATTGATGCCGGCGAGAAACATCGCTTCGGCCGCGTAGATATTGCCGAGACCGGTCACCTTCGTCTGATCGAGCAGCACCTCTTTCAACGCACGCCGGGTGCGCGCGAAAACAGCGCGTAGATACGCGGGCGTGAACTCATCGGCGAACGGCTCGGGCGCAAGCGCACGAATCTGTTTCAGGTGCGGCATCTCAGCAACACTTAGCAAACGCATGCGCCCGAAACGACGCTGATCGGAAAAGACCAGCCGGCGCTCATCCGCCAGATAAAAGATCGCGTGCGTGTGTTTTGGCAGCGGCGCTTCGATGGGTAACAGTAGAAAACGGCCCGTCATACGCAGGTGCGTCAGCAGCACGAGGCCGCGCTCTAGTTCAAACACGAGCAGTTTGCCGCGCCGCCCGACGCGCTCAATCCGTCGCCCGCGCAGGCGGCGGGCGAATGACTGCGGCGTGGTTTCCGGCGCGATGTCCGGCTGCAACAGTTTCGCGGCGCTGATGCGTTGCCGCCCGACGAGCCGATCCAGCGAGCGGGCGACGAGTTCGACTTCCGGCAGTTCGGGCATGAAGGAGAAGTGTTGACGATTCAGTTAATAGGTTTGAGAAAACTGATTGACCGATAATTCAATGTTGCGGCTGTGTACTCCACTTCCAAGCCGCGAGCGCGATCTCCGCGATGACCCGCTCGCGTACCGCCTCGTTAGCCTTTGCATCCGACACGAACACAGCGACGGCCAGATGTCTGCCATCAGGCAATGTGATTAGCCCGACATCATTTGTCGCGTGCGTAAGACCATTGACTGTGCCCGACGTGCCCGTTTTGTGCGCGACCACTGTACCGGCGGGCAATAACCCTTTGAGCCGGCGCGGCCCCGTGCCGGTCTCGATCATGAATTGCAGCAACAGCACCTGACTCTGCTTTGAAAGCCCGCGCCCTTCGTAAAGTTTGCGTAGTAAATCTGTCATGGCTGCTGGTGTAGCCCAGTTGCGATATTGCACGCTTACGTCACGCGCCATCTCTTGCTCCGACGTGGCCACGACGATTCCTTCAACACCCAACTCGCGCAGGTATTTCGTGACGCGCTCCGGCCCACCGGCCAGACGGAGTAGCACATCGGAAGCCGTGCCGTCGCTATCCACCAACATGTAGCGCAGCAACTCGCGCACGCTCAAGTCCACCTCGCCCCGTGGGTGCTTGTCTCTAATCGGGCTGCGCAGCCCCGCCGGCACAAGGTCGCTGGCAGCCACACGTACTTTCTGCTCAAGCTTGAGCGTGCCGTGATCAACTTGCTCCAGCACGGCCATGCCTATCGGCAGCTTATAGACACTCTGCATAGGAAAATGTTCGTCGCCATGAAAAGCAGCCAGTTCGCCCGTCTCCACAATCAACACGGCCGCGCCCACATGCCCGTTGGCCGGGCGCGCAAGCTGTTCCATCTGCTTGTCTAACCCTTGCAGCGATGACGCAAACGCTGCCAGCAGTAAAATGAAGGTGTTGAGTATGTCCATCAGGTTTGGCAAGTTCAGTCATGGGCGGACGCGAGCATTGCCCCTTGCGCCAGCAGCGCAGCGCGCTTTTCGATCGAAGTGGCTTCAGCGTAAACGCGCAACGCCGGTTCAGTGCCAGACTGACGAAAGAGCAACCACGATTCGTCGTCGAAGATCAGTTTCGTGCCGTCCATTTTCTCCACCTGTGCCACTCTGTAACCGGCGAGTTGGGCCGGCGGCGCGGCGGCGAGTTGGCCGACTAATCGCAAGCCCTGCGCGACGCCGAGGTGCAGGTCGCGCCGGCCGTAATAGAACGCGCCGAACTCGCGGTGCATCTCTGCGACCAACTCGGAGGGCGGACGCTCGGCGCTGATAACTGCTTCGAGGAAGAGGAGGGAATTAAGAATCCCATCGCGCTCAGGAATGTGTCCTTTGACGCCGATGCCGCCGGATTCCTCCGCGCCGAGCAAAATGTCTTCGCGCAGCATCAGGTCGGCGACATACTTGAAACCGATGGGCGTCTCGTGCAATTGCAATCCGTGCGCCGCCGCGATGCGTTTCGTCAATACGGACTGAGAGAAGGTGCGGACCACGCCGCCGGTCATGCCGCGCCGCCGCGCGAGATGCAGCAGGATGAGCGGCACGACTTCATGCATCGTCATCGTCTCGCCCAACTCGTTGACCGCGCCGACGCGATCCGCATCGCCATCGGTGGCCAGCCCGACGAGCGCGCCGCGTTCGCGCACGCGCGTTTTAAGCGCGGCGAGATTTTGATCAATCGGCTCAGGGTTGACGCCGCCGAAGCGCGTGTCCCGCTCGGCGCGGATCGTTTCAACTTCCAGTGTCTTGCCGGAGAGAAAACTCTCGACCCAATGCCCGCCCGTGCCGTACATCGGATCGACGATGACGCGCGCCGTAGTCGCACGCACGCGATCTAGATCGATGTAAGACGCAATCTGCGCGCGATAGCTTGCGACCGAAGCCTGGAGTCCGCCGCGCGTTTCTGTTGAGAGCGCGCCGCGTTGGGCCGGGCGCGCGTCAACCAGCGTCTCGACTGCGACGGTCATCTCCGGCGTCGCGCTCCCGCCCCACGGCGCTTTGATCTTGAAGCCGTTAAACTCAAACGGATTGTGCGAGGCCGTGATGACGACGCCGCCCGCCGCCGCGCGGTCGCGCACCGTCCACGAAACGAGCGGCGTCGGCACGTCGGTCTCGAACAGACGCACGTCCACCCGGTTGCCCGCCAGCACTTCCGCCACGCGCTCGGCAAACTGTTCTGAGAGGAAACGACGGTCGTAGCCGACGACGACGTGCGGCGCTTGCTTGCGCTTGCCGCCATCATCCGCGTTGGCCTGTTGGCGGGTCAGATAGTCGGCGTAAGCCTGCGCGACGCGCTCAAGGTTGGCGAAGGTGAACTCTTGCGCAATGATGGCGCGCCAGCCATCCGTGCCGAAGCGAATGGGGGCGAGGGCGACGCGCTGGCTCATTGGTAGTCCCCGGCCTTGGTGTAGTCGGTTAAGGAAGTCTTGTCGCCCAGCACCGCGCCGTGATGCACTTGTGCGGCGCGCCCGATATGGCAGCCGCGCCCGATGATCGCGGATTCGAGTTGCGCATCGGCGTAGATGCGCGTGTGCGCCCAGACGATGGAGTTCTCAATGCGTGCGCGCTCGTCCACGTAACAGCCTTGCCCCAGCACCGAGTTGATGATCTGCGCACCGGGTTTGATGATGCAGCCGTCGGCGATCAGCGAACGATCATCAACTTCCGCGGAGGTGGCGAGATCGAAATCGCCGCGCCGCTCGACGAGGCGCACGTGCCCGACTTTGTCGGCCAGCAAATCATGATGCACTCGCAGATAACGCTCGGCCGTGCCGATGTCGATCCAATAAGTCTTCTCAGGCACGTGCGCGTAGAATGGTTCGCCCCGTTTGAGCAGATCGGGGAACAGCCCATACTCGAAAGAGTAATTCTCATTAACCGGGATCAGATCGAGCAAACGCGGCTCAAGAATGTATGTGCCCGCGTTGATTGTGTTCACGCTGATCTCATCCAGCTTCGGCTTCTCTAAAAATCGGCGCACGCGCCCGTCCGCCTCCGTCTCGACGAGTCCGTAAGCGCTCGGATTCTCGACGGGCGCAAGCACAATCGTCGCCGCCGCTTGTCGCTCCTCGTGTTGGCTGATGACGGCGCTGAGATCGAGGTCGGTCAGGATGTCGCCATTGAAGACGACCGTGCGCTCGCGGATCAACTCTTCGGCGAACTTGTAAGCGCCGGCTGTGCCCATCGGTTGCGGCTCGGTCGTGTACTTGATCTTGACGCCATGCTCCGAGCCGTCGCCGAGCAATTGCTCGATCTTGAACGGCTGATACGAGAGCGAGAGCGTGATGTTGGTGATACCGGCGCGGCGCAGCGTGTCGAGCTGGTAGAGCAGAAACGGCCGGTTGCAGATCGGCACGACCGGCTTCGGCGTGTAGACCGTCAACGGGCGCAGGCGCGTGCCTTTGCCGCCGGCGAGAATCAGTGCTTGCATGTCGTCATTAAGAACATGTTCGAGTTGATTGACCTGGCGCGAGTCTAACACTCACACGCCGCGCGTTCAACGCGCCCGACGCGCGCAGTTGCCTTTGCTTGACACCCCCTAGTGCGAACGTATAATCGAAACAACAGTAACAAGTGACAAGCGACAAGTGACAAGCAAAAGCTTGTTTCGTCTCGGCACTTGTCACTTGTCACTCATCACTGCTTTTAAGGAGCGTATCATGCCGGAGACAAGGGAAGCCGTTATCATCAGCGCGGTGCGGACACCGACGGGAAAGTTCTTAGGCGCGCTGAAAGGGTTATCCGCGACCGAGTTGGGCGCGTTGGTTGTGCGCGAAAGCGTCAAGCGCGCGGGTGTGCGGCCCGAAGATGTAGACGAAGTGATCATGGGCTGCGTGATTCAAGCGGGCTTGGGCCAGAATCCCGCGCGGCAGGCGGCGTTGAAGGGCGACATTCCGTTCGGCGTGTCGGCGGTGACGATCAATAAAGTCTGTGGTTCGGGCTTGAAAGCCGTGATGCTGGGGGCGCAGGGCGTGCAATTGGGCGACGCGGAGATCGTCGTCGCGGGGGGCATGGAGTCCATGTCGAACGCGCCTTATGTGCTGCCCAAAGCGCGCGAGGGATACCGGATGGGCAACGCCACGCTTGTGGATACGTTGATCAATGACGGGCTGTGGTGCGCGTTCGAGAATTATCACATGGGTAACACGGGCGAGGTGGTGGCCGAGCGTTACGGCGTCAATCGCGCGGAGCAGGACGAATATGCTTTGAACTCGCATCGCAAAGCTGCTGCGGCGATCAAGGCGGGCAAGTTCAAAGACGAGATTCTGCCCGTCGAGATTCCGCAACGAAAAGGCGCAGCCGTAATTTTCGACACCGATGAATCAGTGCGTGAGGACACGTCGCTTGAAGCATTGGCGAAACTGAAGCCCGCGTTCAAAGAGGGCGGCACGGTGACGGCGGGCAACGCGCCGGGCGTGAACGACGGTGCGTCGGCGTTGGTCGTGACTTCGCTGGCACGCGCACGCGCGCTCGGCGTCGAACCGCTCGCGCGCATCGCGGCGCAAGCGACATCGGGCATTCAACCGGAGTTAGTGATGATGGCTCCGGTCGAGGCCATCAAAAAGGTCTTGCAAAAGGCGGGCTGGTCTTTGAACGAAGTCGATCTGATCGAGTTGAACGAAGCCTTCGCGGTGCAAGCGGTTGCGATCATGCGCGAGCTTAAACTCGATCCGCAGAAGGTGAATGTGAACGGCGGCGCGGTCGCGCTCGGCCACGCCATCGGGCAATCCGGCTCGCGTGTGCTGACGACCTTGCTTCACGAAATGAAGCGACGCGATGTGCGGCGCGGGCTTGCGGCGCTCTGTCTCGGCGGCGGGAACGCGGTGGCGATGGCGGTCGAGCGTTAATCGTTAAAGGGAACGCACAATCGAGTTGCCCCGGCCACAGCCGCCGGCAGGAGCGTATATGACCCCACAGGAACACAACAAGATGCTCGGCATCTTCCACCTTATCTACGGTGCGTTCAGTGGCTTATTAATGCTGGCCATCGTGGCTTTCATGTTCTTCCTCGCTGCGGCAGCACCGCAGGACGGCCCTGTGTTCGCGCCCTTCATGTTCATGGGTGTGTTCTTCTTCTTTTACGCCCTCGTCTTCACACTACCCTCGTTCGTCGCGGGCTATGCCATGCTCAAGCGCAAGGCGTGGGCACGTACCGCTTCAATCGTGGCCGCGGTGGTGGAGACGATGAGCATGCCCATCGGGACGGCCGTGGCTGTCTACTCGTTCTGGTTCATGTTCAGCGACGTGGGGAAGCGTTTTTATGAACAGGTCGCCGGCGAGGCTGATGGCTCATATCGGGCTGCGCCCGCGTTGAGCGAAGCGCCGCCGCGCCCTTGGTGGCAGGATGCGCACGCGCGGGAGCGGGTGCGTGAGCCGGTCAAACCGCAGCAGGATTGGCGCGGCGAATAAAACTCGACGGAGACGAAACCAAGTGGCAGAAGTGATCGGCGTGATCGGGGCGGGGACGATGGGCAACGGCATCGCGCAGGTATGCGCGCGGGCCGGTTACACGGTCGTGCTGCGCGACGTGGGCGAAGAGTTTTTGCAGCGTGGCATGACTGCGATAGAGCGCAGCTTGCAGCGCGATGTGGACAAAGAGCGGCTCAATGCGGGTGAGAAACAAGCAATTGTGGGCCGCATACAAGCTACGACCGAACTCAAGGCGCTCAGCGAGGCGAACTTCATTATCGAAGCGGTGACGGAAAGTCTCAACGTTAAAGCGGACATCTTCCGCGCGCTTGATGATCTGGCGGCGCCCGATGTGCTCCTCGCGTCCAACACTTCGTCCATATCAATCACCGAACTCGGCGCGGCCACGCGGCGGCCCGACAAAGTCATCGGTATGCACTTTATGAATCCCGTGCCGGTGATGAAGTTGGTCGAAGTTATACGCGGCATCGCCACGTCGGACGAGACATACGCGCGCACGCATGCGCTCTGCGAGCAACTCGGCAAGACCGCGCTCGAATGCAACGACTCGCCCGGTTTCGTCTCGAATCGCGTGTTGATGCCGATGATCAACGAAGCGATCTTCACGCTCTACGAAGGCGTGGCCACGCGCGAGGCGATTGACGGCATCATGAAACTTGGCATGAATCATCCGATGGGGCCGTTGACGCTCGCGGATTTCATCGGCCTCGATGTCTGTCTCGCGATCATAAACGTGCTGCACACAGAGCTAGGCGATCCGAAGTACAGGCCCTGCCCATTGCTCAAAAAGTACGTCGCCGCCGGTTGGCTCGGCCGCAAGACAGGGCGCGGGTTTTATGAGTACAGTGACAAGTGACGAGTGACAAGTTAAAAGCCAGTTCTTTTTTTTATCACTTGTCACTCGTTACTGGTCAGTGCTTTAAGATGAAAAGTTTTCAACAGATTCGTTGCCAACGTTGTCGAGCGGCTAACCCGCTGGGCGAAGAGTTGTGCGCCGAGTGCGGGACACGTCTGATGCTGGTGGTCGAACCGACGGCGCTGCGTTTTGAGGAAGATGCATTGACGACGGGGCAGTCGGAAGGGTTGGTTGTCGAGCGTTTATCGCTGATGGAGAACAGTCTGACCCGCTTCATCGGCCATCTCGAACGGAGCACCGAGCTGTTGTCGCAGCAGGCCCAACTCGTATCGCGCGAGCACATGTTGCTTGAAGCTTTGATTGCCATGCTGAGCGCGGCCGGCGTGGTTGATGTCAAGGAGTTAGAAAAGCTTTGGGAAGTTAACTGTGCGCGGGTGGCGGAAGGCGAGCGACAGGCAAAGCTACGTGATGAAGTGCGCGCGGAGATCGTGGCGGCGTTCAAGGGCCGCGCGGCGCAGCAGTTCGCGCGGCTCGTCAACGAAGGCTTCGCGGCCTTCGACAAAAAAGAGATTGATGACGGCTGGCGTTTATTGGAGCGCGCCGCCGCGCTCGCGCCGAAGAACGCGCCGCTCAACGGATTAATAGGCCGGCAGTTCTTCAACACGGGTAAGACGCGCTTGGCGCGCAGCTATCTCGAGCGTGCATTTGCGGCCGCGCCCAACAATGCGGTCACCTGTCTGCTGCTGGCCATCACGCGCGGCGATGAACAGGATGCGCAGGGCGCGCAAGAGTTGCTGACCGAGGCGGAGCGACTAGGAGGCGCAGCGCCGTTTGCTTTGCACTACGCGCGCGGGCGGCTCTTGGCGCATGAGGGGTGTTGGCGCGAAGCGCTGGCGGCGTTCAAGCATGCGCTAGCGGCGCGTAGCGTAGCCGCAGCACACTACGCAGTCGCGCTCGCCGCTTATCAACTCGGCCACTTACGTCTGGGCGCGCAGCACGTCAACAAGGCAGTCGCGCTCGACGAGCGTTACGCCGAAGCGTTCAACTTACTTGGCTTGATCCGGCGCAGCGCAGGCGATAAGCAACGTGCGCGCGAAGCTTTCGCCCAAGCACGCGTTTTAGTGGCGCAAAACGCTGCACAGGATGCCGGTGCGCACCCTCAACCGCGCTTTACGGAAGCCTCCTTGCGCGACGCTTTCTTTGGCGCGGGCAAGCAGGCGCGACAGCTTCTAACCGGCGGCGATGTGCGGCTGGCGGCGTTGCTGCGCGCTGAGGCGCAAGGCGGTTAAGTCCGCCGCGCGTTGACATGCGCGTTCTGCCCGCTATAATCGCCCTTTTGCGTGCGCCTGCCTGATTTCGGCTGTGCGTGCCTGTGGGGTGAGCAATGCAGATCGACATCGAACAGCTGACGGAAGCGAGCCAACCTTTCGCGCACACTTTCGCCCCGGAAGAATTGTCGCTGGAAGACGAGCGGGCGCGGTTGTTGCAGCCGGCGCAGGTCGCGGGCCGCTTGAGCCGCAAGCGGCAAAGGGTACACGCGCAAGGGACGATTGAGACTGAAGTCGAAATATTTTGTGACCGTTGTCTCATGCCGCTCGTCGCTCCGCTCAAAGCCGAGTTCGACGTGAGCTACGATCCGCCGGGCACGGATGAAGAGAGTGATAACGCCGAGTTGCAACCCGATGACTTGGCCGCCTCGATTTACGCTGGCGATAGTCTTGACCTCGATGAGTTAGTGCGTGAGCAAGTGCTGCTGGCGCTGCCGATGCGCAGCTTGTGTGGGGAAGAATGTAAAGGCTTGTGCCTGACCTGCAAAGTGAATTTGAACCAACAGAATTGCGCGTGCGCGCCGCAAGAGCTCGATCCGCGTTGGGCCGGCCTCGCCGCGTTGAAAAATGATAATGAGTAGTGAATCGCAAAGAGATACTTTCTGCTATTTACGATTCACGATTAACCAATGGAGTAATTATGCCGAATCCGAAACGTCGTCATTCAAAAGCGCGCACGGGTAAACGCCGGGCGCATGATGCGCTGCGTGCGCCGCAGACCACGCTCTGCCCGAACTGTCAGGAGCCGCGCTTGCCGCATCGCGTCTGCCCGAAATGCGGGCACTATAAGGGGCGTGAAGTGGTGCGTGTCGAACAGGAAGTTTAAGCCGGTCGCGCTGATGTGTGTGTGCGCAAGAGTCTGCGCCAATAGATGAAGCACATTGCAAGGCCACTGACCCGCAAGGTCGTCGTTGACGCGATGGGCAGCGACAACGCGCCGCACCCGGAAATTGACGGTGCGCTCGCGGCGGCGCGCGATCTCGGCGTCGGCGTGATCCTCGTCGGGCAGACCGAACGCGTCGAACCTGAGTTGCGCCGTTGCGGTTGGCGCAGACAGGGTGACCGCGGCATCGAGTTTGTCGAAGCGGCGGAAGTGATCGGCATGGACGAGCCGGTGGCCGCGTCTGTCCGGCGCAAACGCAAAAGCTCGTTGCGCATCGGCGCAAAGCTGGTGGCGGACGGGCAGGCGGACGGCTTCGTCTCGGCGGGCAACACGGGCGCGGCGATGGCGACCGCAAAGATGGTGTTAGGGATGCTGCCCGGCGTTGATCGCCCCGCGCTCGCCGCGCTCATCCCGACTAAATCGAACAAGCCCGTGCTGCTGCTCGACGTGGGTGCAAACTCCGACTGCAAGCCGCTCCATATAGCGCAGTTCGCCATCATGGGCGATGCCTACGCGCGCACGGTGCTGGGTATAGCGCGCCCGTCGGTCGGGTTGATGAGCATCGGCGAAGAAGAGGCGAAGGGGAACGAGTTGACGAAGGAAGCGTTCCCCCTACTGCGCGATCTGAGTAGTCTGAATTTCTTCGGCAACATCGAAGGGCGCGATGTGTTCACGGGCATGGTGGACGTGATCATTACGGACGGCTTCACCGGCAACGTCATGCTCAAATTGTCAGAAGGTTTGCAGGACGCTTTTCTATCAATGATCCGGCGCGAGCTAAGCGCATCGGCGATCACGAAGGCGGGCGCGATGTTGGCGCGGCCGGCCTTTCAGCGACTGAAGAAGAAACTGGATTATTCCGAGTACGGCGGCGCGCCGCTGTTGGGTGTGCAGCGCATCGTCGTCATCGGACACGGCAGTTCCAATGCCCGCGCGATCCGTAATGCGATCCGCAACGTCAAAGAGTTTTCCGAGCGGGGCGCGAGCGAGCGTATCCAACGCGGCATCGCGGAAACGAACGCGCGCGAGTATGAAATAGCAGGGGTTAGAGGTTAGAGGTTAGTAAAAGTCAAAACGACTGACCTCTAACCTCTGATCTCTGACCTCTCAACCGGAGGTTGATTATGGCGAACTTGAATGCCGGCATATTGGGGACGGGGCGGGCGTACCCGGTGGGCGTGTTAACCAACGCCGATCTGGAAAAGCTGGTGGACACGTCCGACGATTGGATTACCTCGCGCACCGGCATCAAGCAACGGCACAAAGCGGCGGCGGGCGAATACACCTCGATGTTCGCCGTCCGCGCCGCGCAACAAGCGATTGAGCGCGCCAAGATCGATCCGACGGAAATCGATCTGCTCATCTGCGCCACCGTCACGCCCGATCAAGTCTTGCCTTCGACCGGCTGCATCATCCAGAGCGAGCTTGGCGCGCACAAGGCGGCTGCGTTCGACCTCGCCGCCGCCTGCTCCGGCTTCCTCTATGGCGTGACGCTCGCCAACACCATGATCAAAACGGGGCAAGCGCGTTACGCGCTCGTCATTGGCGCGGAACTGCTGACTCGTTACGTTGATTACACGGATCGCTCAACCTGCGTCATCTTCGGCGACGGCGCGGGCGCGGCCTTGCTCGGCCCCGTCGAAGACGGACGCGGCATCCTCGCCACGCGCATACGCTCCGATGGTCGCTTCACCGATCAACTGTTCGCGCCCGGCGGCGGCACACGCATGGGCCCCACGGCTGACTCCATTGCATCAGGCGCGCACTTCTATAAGATGCGCGGCAACGAGTTGTTCAAAGTTGCCGTGCGCTCGATGGCTGACATATCGCGCGAGGTTTTGGATGAAGTCGGTTACAACGCGAATGACGTGAAGCTGTTCATCCCGCATCAGGCGAATCAACGCATCACGGATGCGGTGGCGAACAATTTGAAAGTTGACAGCGAGCGCGTCTATTCCAACATCGCTATGCATGGCAACACCTCGTCCGCCTCGATCCCGATTGCGCTCGACGAATGCCTTGAAGCGGAACGGATCAAACAGGATGATCTAGTGCTACTCGCTTCCTTCGGCGGTGGCGTCACGTGGGGTGCAGTGTTGCTGCGTTGGTGAATATAGTTTTGATTTTAGATTTTTAATTTGCGATTTGATAGGCCCCGCACGAGGCTGCTTATAGCAATCAAAAATCAAAAGTCACAAATCTAAAATTTATGCGTCTCGTATATCTCTTTCCCGGTCAAGGCTCGCAGGCGGTGGGCATGGGGCGCGACCTCGCCGAAAATTTTCCGGCGGCGCGGGCGGCATTTGCCGAGGCGGACGACGCGCTCGGATTTGCTTTGTCGCGGTTGTGTTTCGAGGGGCCGGCGGAAGATTTGCAGTTGACGGAGAACACGCAGCCGGCGATCTTGACCGCCTCAGTGGCGGCGTTGCGCGCGATGGAAGCTGAAGGGCTGCCGCGCCCTGATTACGTCGCGGGGCACAGCCTCGGCGAATATTCGGCGTTAGTTGCCGCCGGGGCTATGTCTCTGGCCACAGCCGTGCGGACGGTGCGTGCGCGCGGGCGCTACATGCAGGAGGCAGTGCCGGTGGGCGTCGGCGCGATGGCGGCGATCCTCGGCGCTGATCTGGAGATTGTCGCGGCGGCCTGCGCGGAAGCGGCGCAGGGTGAAGTTTGCAGCCCCGCGAATATCAACGCGCCGAAACAGATCGTCATCGCGGGCAACGCGGGCGCGGTTGATCGCGCGGTTGAGTTATTGAAAGCGCGCGGCGTGCGCAAGACGGTGAAGTTGAACGTGAGCGCGCCGTTTCATTGCGCGTTGATGCGCCCGGCGCAGGAGCGTCTGGCGGCCGACTTGATACAGATCGAGTTTAACGACCTGCGCGTGCCGTTAGTGACGAATGTGGATGCCGCGCCGATACGCGAGGGCAGCGCAGCCCGCGCCGCGCTCGTGCGCCAGGTGTCCGCGCCGGTACGCTGGCGCGAGTCAATTGAGTGTTTGGTTAATGAGCATGATGTGCAGACATTCGTTGAGGTCGGGCCGGGCAAAGTACTCGCGGGATTGGTGCGCCAGATCGCGCTTGATGTGCGCTGCCTGAATGTGGAAGACGGCGCGAGCCTTGCGGCCGCGCGCGCAGCCTTATTGGAAATACAACTCGCCAGTGGCAATTCGCGCGCAGGCGTGGTTTAATGCGGCACATCGCACGACAGCAAAAAATGATTTCCTACTCTTAAGCGACAGAGGAGCAGAACTACCATGCCCGATCAACAAGAGATCGAGAATAAGGTCAAGCAGATCATCGTGGACGAACTCGGCGTAGACGAGAACGAAGTCACGCCCAACGCGCGCTTCATCGACGACCTCGGCGCGGACTCGCTCGACACGGTCGAACTCGTCATGCGCTTCGAGGAGGAGTTCAATATCGAAATTCCCGACGAAGATGCCGAGAAGATTCAGAGTGTGCGCGACGCCTACAACTACATCGAGCAGCACATGAAGAAGTAGCCCGCGCACGCGTTTGCGCCGGGCGACGCTCCGTCGCGGGCAGCCTGTCAAGCGGGCCGCTCGTGACCGTGCGTGCGCATCTGAATTATGGCCGATAGTAATCCCATGCAGGAGCATTACAACTTGAAACGACGTGTGGTTGTCACAGGCCTCGGCCTGATCACGCCAATCGGGCTCAACGTAGAAACCACTTGGGCCGCGTTGATGGCGGGTCAAAGCGGCGTGGACTACATACACAAGTTTGACACGGAAAAGTTCCCGGTGAAGATCGCGGCCGAGATCAAAGACTTCGATCCGCTCAAGTTCGTCGAGAAAAAAGAAGCGCGCAAGATGGGCGCGTTCATCCACTACGCCATCGCCGCGTCGGACGAAGCGATGAGCGATAGCGGCCTCGCCGTGACGGACGCAAACGACGAGCGCGTCGGCGCATACATCAGCAGCGGCATCGGCGATTTCTGGGCCATAGAGCGCGAGCATGAAAAGCTGTTGCGCGAAGGCCCGAACCGCGTCTCGCCGTTCTTCATCGTCTCAGCGATTGTAAATTTGGCGGCCGGTCAGGTCTCGATCCGCCACGGCGCGAAGGGGCCGAACTCCGCCACCGCGACCGCATGCGCGGCGGGCGCGCATGCTATCGGCGACAGCTTCAAGATCATCCAGCGCGGCGATGCCGACGCCATGATCTGCGGCGGCGCGGAATCGGCCATCACGCCGATGAGCGTCGCCGGTTTCGCCGCCATGCGCGCCCTCTCGACGAGTACCGATGAGCCGACGCGCGTCTCACGGCCCTTCGAGCGTGACCGCGACGGTTTCGTCATTGGCGAAGGCGCAGGTTTGTTAGTGCTAGAAGAATTGGAATCGGCCAAGCAACGCGGCGCACGTATTTACGCGGAAGTGGTCGGCTACGGCATGACGGGCGACGCCTTCCATCTGACCATGCCGGACGAGACCGGATCGGGCGCGATTCGCGCGATGCAGAAGGCTCTGGCGGACGCTGATGTGCGCCCCGAAGAGGTCGGCTACATCAACGCGCACGGCACGTCCACGCCTTATAACGACAAGTTCGAGACGCTCGCCATTAAAAAGACTTTCGGCGCGCACGCATACAAACTCGCGGTCAGTTCAACGAAGTCCATGACCGGCCACTTGCTCGGCGCGGCCGGGGGCATCGAAGCGGTCTTCTCCGTGCTGGCGATCCACCGCAACATGTTGCCGCCGACGATCAACTATTTCAATTCCGATCCCGACTGCGACCTCGACTACGTGCCCAACGAGCCGCGCGAAGCGCACGTCAACTACGCGCTCTCCAACAGCTTCGGCTTCGGCGGCACGAACGCGGCGCTACTATTCAAGCGCTACGAAGAATAAAAAGATTGTCTCATTGGTTCATTGAATCAATGAGACAATGTATCAATATGAAGATAATTGTACTCATGAAGCAGGTCGCGAATAAAGATGCGATTCTGCGCATCAACAAGGACTCGACGTGGATCGAAGAGGACGATCTTTCCCACGAAGTCAACGAGTCTGACGGCTACGCGCTCGAAGAGTCGTTGCGCTTAAAAGAGAAGCATGGCGGCGAGGTGGTGGTCTGTACGATGGGGCCGCAGCGCGCGAAGTCCGTTATCAAAGATGCGCTCGCGCGTGGGGCTGATCGCGCCATCCACATTGTCGGTGCTGAGTTGACGCGGCTCGCGCCGCTGCCCGCCGCACGTGCGTTGGCGGAAGCGATCAGGGGTGAGCAAGCCGATCTAGTTATGACGGGGTTGCAGTCGGACGACAATGGCTACGGGCAGACGGGCGTCATCATCGCCGAGTTGTTAGGGTTGCCGCACGCGACGAGTGTGATCGAAGTTGATGCTGCGGGCGAACAGTTGCGCGTCAAGCGGGAGTTGGAAAATGGCTGGTATCAGTGGTACGCGATGCCGCGCCCGGCGCTGCTCACGATCCAGTCGGGCATCAGTCAAATACGCTACGCAACGTTGAAGGGAATCATGGCGGCGAAGAAGAAAGAGATCAGAGAAGTCGCGCCGGCCGCGGAGGCCGCGAGCGCCACGCCCGATCAACGGATCACCAAAATCTATTTCCCGCAGAAGACCAAACAGACTCAATTCCTCGGCGACGGCGACGCCAAAGCGGGCGGCGCGCAGCTTGCCGAAAAACTGCGGACTGAAGCGAGAGTGATCTAAGGGCAGTTTTCAGCTAAGGACTATCGCTGATCTCTGGAAACTGAAAGCTGAAAACTCAAAACTGATTATGGCAAACGGGATTCTTGTTTTCGCGGAGCATCGTGCCGGCATATTCGGCAAAACGACGTTCGAGACGCTTGCCGCCGGTCAACAATTGGGCGCGGCGCTGGGGCAGACGGTCGCGGCCGTCGTGCTGGGCACGGATGCCGGATTGGCGCAGGAGATCGCGGCGTATAAGCTGGATAAAATTGTCTCAGTCGAGAACGCGCAACTCGCCGACTACACGCCTGATAGTTATGCCGCCGCGCTTGAGCAGGCCGTGCGCCAACTCGATCCACAATTCGTCTTGATGCCGCACACGTACCTCGTGCGCGACTGCGCGCCGAAACTGGCGGCCCGATTTGGCCGCGACGTGATCGGCGACTGCGTGCGCGCGTCCGTCGCCGATGGCACGGTCACGTTCGCGCGCCGCATTTTCCTCGGCAAAATTGATGCTGATGTCGTGCCGGCCGGCGAGCCGCCGGTGTTCGCCACGTTTCAGTCCGGCGCGTATCGTGCTGAGCAGGCGGAGCGGGGCACGGCGGCAGTCGAGTCCATGTCGGTGGAAATCGGCGAAGCGCGGATGAAGCCGGAGCCGCCATTCCAAGAGGTGAAGCAGGCAGTTGATCTGACGAAAGCGGATGTGATCGTCGCTGTCGGGCGCGGCATCAAGAGTCAGGAAAACCTTGCGCTCGTGCAGCAACTGGTGGACGCGCTCGGTGCAGAACTCGCCGCCTCGCGCCCCATCTGCGACGCGGGCTGGTTGCCGATTGATCGGCAGATCGGCTCGTCGGGGCAGACTGTCGCGCCGAAACTCTACATCGCGCTCGGCATCTCCGGCGCGATCCAGCATCTGGTCGGCATGAAGAACGCGACCACTATCGTTGCCGTCAACAAAGACCCGGAAGCGCCAATTTTCGACATCGCGGACTACGGAATCGTCGGCGATCTGTTCGAGGTCGTACCGGTGTTGACTGAAGAGATCAAAAAGCTGAGAGGCTAAAAGACGCACGCAAGCAGTTGCGCCAGAGACGGTGTGAGCGCGCCGTCTCTTTTCTTTTGGCAAGAGGATTATCGGGAGAGACCTTTAACTGTCAGCTTCACTTACTTGACTCCGAGGTTCAGTCCAGCCTGCTAGCTCTGAGTAAACGTAAATCGCTGACTACCTCATCCGGCTTCCACTCGTTGCCTCGATAGATTTTGACGAGCTTACCATCAGGGCCGATCAGCGCAGTGCGTAGTCCATGAATAATCTGCTCGCCCTCCTGCATGTATGTTAAGCCGCAGAATTGTGCGAGGCGTTTGATCTCTGCGGGCTGCCCGGTCGCCAACTCCCACTGCGCAAACTTTTCCTGTGTGTAGTTCTCCGTGTGGGCTGCGCCGTAACTTCGTAGTACCTGCGGTGTGTCGTAAACCGGATCGAGCGTGATACTTAACAGGTGCGCGTACTGGCGTAGCTCTGTGTCGGTTTGGAGCGCGCGGGCGATAGCCGCGAAGTTCGTGCTCATGCGCGTGCAATAGTCAGGCAACGGGCAACGCGTATAAATGAATGTTACCAGCAGCGCACGGCCGCGATATTGCTGCAAAGTGATCCGCTTGCCGTCCTGATTGGTGAGTCCGAAGTCAGGGAAGACTGCGCCGGATTGCGGCTCTGCGGTGGCGGGAGGCGTCAGCGGGTTGCCGGCGGCGGGTGTCGCTTGCGTGATGATCGGGTTTTCGAGCCATGAGTGGTCGCCGGCAACAACCAGCGTCGCTTGAATCTGATCGCCCGGCCGCATCACATCGTAAGGGGATTGCTCCTTGAGGGTAAACCCCATGGTCATGCCCTCCATCAGCCCCGGCACTGCTTGATGCTGAATCACCACCTGCTGCTGGCCCTTGTCGAAAGATATGATGATGCCTTTCAGTTCATAGCGCTGCCCCTGCGGCTCACTCTGCGTTTGCGTGCAGGCGAAGGCCAATGTGGCGATGAGTGTTATACAGCTGAGACGGGGAAGGAAGCGAGCAAACGAAATAATTAGTGGCATAAGTTGTCGGGCGCAGACTGGGTCAAATAAAACATTGGTGCAAGCACTTCAAAACAATCAGGTCATGCGTGTTTAGCATAACCGGTGTGGGCACGGGCTAACAACCTGCCATAGCAGGCAATGAAACAGGTGACTCTCGACCACGCTGCGCGACTGCGATGCGCCAGAGCGGCGAATATACTCGCGTTGCTCCGCCCAGCTACGAGCAGAATCATATTGCATTTCAGTGAAATTAGAGAGTAGGATGCTCGCGCACAACTGCGACAGCGCACGCCCGACGCGCAGGGCTTTGGAGCGAGTTATTCCCCTCCGCGCGCGCAGACGGGCAGCCAGCCGCAAGCTCTTTGCAACAGCTTCCAGAACGGGACGAACGGACGGGGGTTAACTGTGCGTTCAGCCGCCGTCTGGGTGGTCAGTATTTGAGTGGTCGGCGCAGACTTAGGACAACCTGATGATGCTCTGCCAAATAGTTAGCTCCGCCGCCAGCAGCAGTTCAAAGACAGCCGCGTCGGGCACGTTCGGTTCGCTTAGTGATGGGCTGCCGGACTGGGGGTCGTCCCCGGCACCTGTGCCCATGATGCCGTTGGTGCATACGCCGCCCGTGCCCATGATGCCGCCGTTAGGGCAGTCGGCAAATGCGGTCGTGCCCAACACCATGATAAGCAACATGGATGCGCAGAGGGTCTGAAGTTTCTTCATCGCTTAGCTCCTGAGTTTTTTTAGATTCGTGTACGGTCTTTCGTGCCCGGTACACATTCGGGAGCAGGCATCATACACCTCTCCGGCAATTTTTCGTAGCCTTGCAAGATATCTTACTAGATCGCAAAAGGATAAGCCTCACATGAACTTAGCAGTCACACTGCTGCAACAACTCGATGAGCCGAAGCTCAGTCGCACGGAGAGAGCGCAGCTTCGTTGCGCGTTGGCGAAGGCGCTGGAGGATGCGGGCAACTACGAGGCGGCCAGTCACGGTTTGGGCGAGTTCTGGCAGGGTATCGGCCTTAAACCGTTGCTGGCGGACGTAGACGAGGCGACGCAAGCGGAACTATTGCTGCGTGCAGGCTCGCTCACTGGTTGGCTGGGGAGCACGCAACAAATCGACCACGCGCAAGAAGCGGCGAAGGGTCTATTGGCTGAGAGCGCGGCGCGCTTCGAGGTCTTGGGCGAAGCAGACAAGGCTGCGGAGGCGCGGGTTGAGTTCGCTTGGTGCTACTGGCGCGAAGGTGGTTATGCAGAGGCGCGGCTACTCTTGCGCGTAGCGCTTGAGGGACTAGATAGCTGCGCCAGCGAGTTGCGTGCGCTCACGCTCGTGCGTTGTGCCGAAGTCGAACGCGCGGCGGGCCGCTTTCATGATGCGCTTGTCCGGCTATTCGAGGCTGAGTCACTCGCCAAAGCCAGCAGCAACCATACGCTGAAGGGCAAGTTCCACAGTACACAAGCCAACACGCTTGCGAGCATGCTGGATATGCTGGGCGTCGCCGAGCGCCGGCAAGATTACATTGACCGCGCGCTGATCGAGTTCGCGGCCGCCAGTTTTCACTTTGAACAAGCCGGGCACATACGCTACTGCGCCCGCGTCGAGAATAACTCCGGCTTTCTGCTTTACCAACTCGGCCGCTTCGCCGAAGCCCATGAACACCTTGCGCGAGCACGCCGCCTCTTCGTCAGGCTTAAGGAGACGGGCAGCATTGCGCAGGTTGATGAGACGCGCGCCCGTGCGCTGTTGGCCGAAGCGCGCATCGCAGAGGCAGAGAAGGTGGCTCGCAGTGCAGTGCGTACGCTCGCAAAGAGCGACGAGTTGGCCCTGCTGACGGAAGCCCTCACGACGCACGGCACTGCGTTGGCACGGCTAAACCAACCGGCCGAAGCCCGCGTCGCGCTCGAACGCGCTATTGCGACGGGCGAGTGCGCCGGCGACCTCGAAGGCGCGGGTCGGGCCGCGTTAAGTCTGCTGGAGGAGTTAGTCAGTTGCCTCTCACCGGCCGAACAACGCGCCATTTATACGCGCGCTGACGAGTCTTTGACGCACACGCAACACGCCGCCACGATTGCGCGGCTACGCGCCTGTGCCCAGCGTCTACTTACCATTCAAGCCGCGCCGGCCAATCCTGCCACCGCCACGACCCAATTCGTCCATGCGGCGGCAAGCTCAGCACAGCTTTTAAGTGAAGCGTGTTGTGTGGCGCAGGCGGGCGGGGTCGTTCTGCTATCAGGCGAGACGGGCACGGGGAAAGAGGTGCTCGCGCGGCTCATCCACGAGTGGAGCTATCGCCCCGGCCCCTTCGTCGCCATCAACTGCGCGGCGCTATGTGCCACGTTAGTCGAATCGCAACTGTTCGGTCATCGCAAAGGCAGTTTCACCGGCGCGACCACAGACTACGCGGGCGCGGCTCGCGCGGCCGAAGGCGGCACACTCTTTCTCGACGAGATCGGTGAGCTGAGTCTGGCCAATCAGGCGAAACTGCTGCGCCTGATCGAGCAAGGGGACGTGTATGCGCTGGGCAGCGCGTTGCCGGAACGGGTGAACGTGCGCATCATCGCGGCGACCAATCACGATCTGCGCCAGCAGGTTGAGCGCAAACTCTTCCGCGCTGATCTGTTCTACCGTCTCGCCGGTTTCCAACTTGAACTGCCACCGCTACGCGAGCGACCCGACGACATTCCCGCCCTTGCACACCACTTCATCAACGCTGCCGCGCAGCAATACGATAAGCGCATCAATTTCACCCCCGAAAGTATTACAGCGATGCGGCAACTCCCGCTCACGGGAAACGTACGCGAGTTGCGTGCGCTGATCGAGCGCACGTTCATCACCGCGCCGGAAGGAACGGTCGTCACGCCTGCGCTGGTTGAGACCGTGGCATTGCGTGGGACAAGCAGTGCGAGACTTGCCGAGCCTTGGGCCGGTTGTTCGCTCGAAGATGAGATGCGTACGCACGAAGGCCGCCTGATTAAGCTCGCGCTTGCCAGCGCGCAAGGGAGCGTTACCCGCGCAGCGCGATTGCTGAATGTCACGCATCAAGGGCTTGCCTACATCCTCAACGGCCGGCAGCAGGGTTTACTGGCCGGGCGTAAACCAGCACGACCGCGGCGCGTCAGTCTCATGCACCCACAGCCCCGATCACGCGTAACGCGGCGCGGCGAGCGTTGATTGCTCGATACGCACACGTAAATTAGCTTTGCCCACAATGTCCGCGCCCAACCCGACTTTATGGTCAGTTGGCTGCTTTGTGGTCAAGGTGTGCGGTGTCGGCTGCGCTTCTTGTGGATATTGTACTGCTCCATGATCTGTTGAAGCCTAATACAATCATCCCAACCGTTTGCGCCCGTACTCGGGTTGTAGTAGTAGCGCCAACACGCCTTGATAGGCTGGCTGCCCCCTACCCCCTTATACGAACCTTCGCTGTTGAGAAGCAGGAACTTCTCAACATGCGTGATCGCTTCAAAGTCTGCGGAGGTCAAGGGTGTGCCAGATGTCATAGTTACCGTTGTATCCCGGTGCGGCTGTATCGTGGTCGGCTGGAAAAGCATAGTCTCACTAAAAGTACCCGCATGGGGTTCAAGGAGTCGTTCAGGCACAGTGGGAGAGTCAGTAATGACAAGTTGAATTTGAGCGGTCGTTTCATACGCTGGACTGTTCCCGTCGTTAATAAATCTCAGTTGCATCCCTACGGGCCGATTGGCTGCAACGATCCCACTTGGAGTAATAGCAACAGCGACATACGGCCGCGTGCCGACGATCATAGATTGTTGGGCAACACTCGCGCTTTGCTCCGCAGCCCTAGCAGAAGCCTGTCCAGCTTGGGCTTGAGTGATCGAGGCATCGGCTTGCTTGTTGGCAGTGCTGGCGAGTCCCTCATTGGCGCGCGTGATTCGTTCAGCCTTTTCAAGCAACTCTCTGTTAGCATCGCGCGTGTCCTTTGCCAATTGCGCGCTAGTGTTGTCTATGCGCTCAGCAGACCCAATCAATTTGTCGGCTTGCTTAGATGCTTCAGCCGCATTTTTGTAGAACAACCACACTTGAACGGCGGTAGCGCCCGCGTAGAAAAACGTACTAACAGCTACGAGGATGCCTGTTGCAACCAAAGCTTGGTTGGCTATGGTAGTTTTCTTCCATCGCTGCCAAAGACTCATTTTGCTCATATCGCTGTCGCTATCCTCGCAGTGATAGGGGCTTTCATAAGCACCTTCTGTCTGTACCTAGTCCTTATCTTCTCCGATGCCCCACCGCGCCGAATAGCCGTACAGGCTATTTGCTGTCTATTCGGCGCGGTCGCATCCGTGTTCATGTTCTATTGGGCGCTGCTTTCGTGAGTCCAGAAAGTCGGCTCGATGCCGAGTTCGTAAATAGCAGAGACGAGACAAACGATATTATGACACAGCACCTTACAAAGCAGTTCGTTAATCTGCGCCGTCTCCGTCTTACTCCGCAGGCGTTCACCAAACTTGCGCTTGATCATCGAGAAGGTCGTTTCTACGTTGCTCCGCTTGTGGTAATGCTCCATAAACGACTCTTGATTGTACATAAAGAAGTGATACATCTTCGTCCACACGTCGGGCGTCTTCGGGCCGTTCGGCTGCGCGTTCGACCTGAACGGAATGTATGGCTGGCCGCCTTTCAACAAGACGAGTTGCAGATTGCCCGCCGACGAGTACGCCTTGTCACCGGATACATTCTGGACGGGGAAGCTCTCGGCCGTCGCGTTGACGAGCGGCGCAAAGAACGGGCTGTCGTTGGCGTGCGCGTCCGTCACTTCAACTGCCGTCACGATGTTGGTCTTAACGCCCGTACAGATGTGCAGCTTGATCCAATCTTGGCGACTAACTTCGTTCGGTTGCTTGTCCCCGTACAGCGTGCGCGCCTTGCCCCACTTGGCATCGTTCCAGCGTTGATAGATGCCCGTAGAGAAGCCCGACGAGTCAACGGCAAAGTCCGATTCAATAGCTTTGAGCGGCAGCGCAGACTGCGCGATCAACTGTTTCAGCAAGGGCGTGAGGTCTTTCTTTTCAAGATACTTGGAAAGCGTGTTGTAGTGGACAGAGCGATGCAACAGACCACCAGCGAGCGCCTCAGTCACGTTCGATTGATTCCTGCGCCCCGACATCCCGCTATAGAGCTTGAGACATGCGGCGAAGATGATGTCAGCGAGCAGGGCGCGCGGTCGGCCGAACGTCTGCACAGGCTCAGTGATGCCCTGCGTCAGCGCGCACAGCAACTCAATGAAATGCTTTTTCTCGTTCGTCTGCGCGAGGTTGTATTCGTGCCATTGTTGCTTATAGGTCTGGCGCGGCTGCGCGGGCACTTCCGGCAATGCCACGCCGTTCATTTGTTGGTTGATATGAAACTCGACCGCAAAGATATGCTTGCACTTGGGCGCGCAACTTTTGAAGTCGGGACAGGTACAACTAGGCGGATTAAGACTGACGGCGTAGGTCTTGGCGGTAGTCTGCGACGGGACGATCCAACGGGCTTGAGTGTCGCTGTAAGTGACTTGCGACTGTGCTGCGATCTGTGCGCCTCTAGCTTGACGGGCTTGCATCATGCACCTTGCTTTCTCAGCATGCAGGGCGCACAATACGGGTGTCTTGGCTACCGCGTGCGCAATCACGCTGTGGTCGAACAGGTCGCGTTGGATGTGCAACCATCCGGCGCGGCCATTTGTTTTGGAATGGAAAGAACTTGCACGCATAATACGTTATCTCGCCCACGAAATCAATGATAAAGCACTGAAAACACAGCCGCTTAGCTGTCAATGTGGCGTATTGAATAGGGTCAACTTAGGTGCGAGTTGTGGGCATGATTCTGATCGTAATTAAACGAGTTTTGGAGCGCGGAAGTTCAGGACGTAAGGAGATACAGTCGGATGAAACTTTACATTTGGGATAATGCGATCTTTGTAGTGGCGGCCTCAGTTGAAGCGGCGAGGGCGTTAGCCGCCGAGAGACTTGGCGATCTGGATTCAGTTAAAGAAATAGTGAGGCAAGCGCGGCCGACGGAGTTAGACGTGCCGTGCGTGCATCTGATTTTTCACACAGGCGTCACTTCGTAAACTGATCGGCCAGCCCTTTGACCACACTAGCCAATGCTGCCAATGCTTGCTTCTGGATCAGGATGTAACGTTCAGGGTGATCGGCGTGAACGAACCTAACACTGTATTCGTCGTGGTCATAGAACCGATAAACCTTATGGCGGCCCATCGTCACACAGGACAGCATTTTCTCGTCCTCTTCCTCTTCGGCCATGATGCTCCCTTCAGGTCTGGGTATGCAGCGCGCATCCTATCACGACTTACTTTATGGTCAACCATCTTACTTTATGGTCAAAAGGGACTTTGTGGGCAAAGCCACGTAAATTGTTACCTTGGTATACGCGGCAGTGAACGTTGCTAAGAGGACTAATCCTTTCGTGTTCCGCTATTAACGCTATCCAACGAACTGCCTGTAGGTAAATACTGCGCGTCTCTCTGCGCCTAGCAATCAACCCGCCGCACATGCAACGCGCTGCCGCGTGCGTTAAGTTCTTTACCCCTCACACTCGCGCCAATATACAAGCCCGTGCGCACCGACGCCGGAATGAAGTTTGCAGTACGTCCCTTGCCCGCATTGTGTAGATCTCACGAGCAAGATTTATCCGGCGCGCAAACTTGTTCTCGCCGCCTCGCGTGCGAAAGGTGTAAAGGGTTTTGCAGCAACTCACCGTCCTCTACGTCGAAGATCATGATCTAGTGCTGTTCACCGTCAAGCAATTGCTTGAGTTGGAAGGTTGGCGCGTCCAGATCTCCCGCGACGGCAATCAGGCGCTCAGGCAGATTGCGGGTGTCGAGCCGCTCGATCTGATTATCCTCGATGCCGAGTTGCCCGGCGTCAGCGGCTTCGACCTGATCCGGCGCGCACGCGCGCTGCCGCACAGGCAGACGATACCCATCGTCATGTTCACCGCCTGCGAGTGTTGCGAAGAGGCGCTCGAAACGGGCGCAAACGCTTGCCTGAAAAAGCCGGGTGGGATTAAAGATTTACTCAACACCTGTTACCGTGTGCTCAACATCGAGCCGCCCACCAACATTAACACGGACGAATTGCCGCGCATCGCGGGTAATGTCGGCAACAGTTAGACAATAGTTCGCGCTATTTATCGGTTAACGGCCGCGTAACAGGCCCGTGCGTGCATCCACCGGCGCGCACGGGCCTGACGTGTGTTAGCCCGTTTTTCGAGCGCGGGCCGAAGTGTGTTAGGATGCCTGCACCCACGAACGATTATGATGGCAACGACGAGTGAAGGCCGGCGTGCGTTGGCGCTTGATGGCGCGCAGGTCGCAGGGCAGATAAAAGCAGAAGTTGCATCCGAAGTAACACGACTTGCGCATGAGCATGGCGTGCAGCCCGGCCTCGCCGTCGTGCGCGTCGGCGACGATCCGGCGTCCGCCGTCTACGTGCGTAACAAAGTTCGCACCTCGGAAGAATTAGGTTTACATTCGGAGCATCACGCGTTGCCGGCCGCCACGACGACCGAGCAATTGCTTGCGCTGGTCGCAGAGTTGAATGAGCGCGCCGACGTTGACGGCATACTTGTGCAACTCCCGCTGCCAGCACAGGTAGACGAGTCGCGCATACTTGCCGCCGTTGCACCGCACAAGGATGTGGACGGTTTTCACCCGCTCAACGTCGGCAATCTCGTGCTGGGCCGCCCGGCCTTCGTGCCCTGCACGCCCGCGGGGATTTATGAGTTGCTGGTGCGCGAAGGTATTGAGTTGCGCGGCACGCACGCTTGTATCGTCGGGCGCAGTCACATCGTCGGCCGGCCGCTCGCACAATTGCTCTTGCAAGCGGACGCAACCGTGACCATCTGTCATTCGCGCACGCGCGACCTCGCCGCCGTGACACGCGAAGCTGAAATACTCGTCGTCGCCATCGGGCAAGCAGGTCTGATACGTGCCACGCACATCTGCCCCGGCGCAACGGTGATTGACGTGGGGATGAATAAGATCACTGACGAAGCTCAGGCGCGCGAACTGTTTGGCTCGCGCGCTGACGAACGCATCGAAGTGATCCGCCGGCGTGGCTATACGCTCTGCGGCGACGTGCATCCGGCGGAGGTTGAAACTGTGGCGGGGCGTTTGACGCCCGTGCCCGGCGGCGTGGGGCCTTTGACGGTGGCCATGTTGATGCGTAACACACTCACTGCCGCGTTGCGCCGGCGCGGTTGGTGAATTGACACGATGCTGCGCGTTGGTCTCACCGGCTCTATCGCCGTCGGCAAATCTTACGTCTCGCGCCTGCTCGCAGGATTGGGCTGCCATGTGCTCGACGCGGATCAGACGGCCCGCGCGGTGGTCGCGCCGGGCACGCCGGGGCTGCAAAAGATAATCGCCGCGTTCGGGCGCGACGTGTTGCGCGCGGACGGCACACTTGATCGCGCACAGCTTGGCCGGGTAGTCTTCGCCGACGAGGCGCAGCGAGCGCGGCTGAACGCGCTCTTACATCCATTGATTATGTCTGCGCAGGACGAGTGGCTGAGCGAGCGTGCGGCGGCAGACCCAGACGGGGTCGCGGTTATTGATGCGGCTTTGATGATCGAATCGGGCGGTTATCGGCGCTTCGATAAATTGATCATTGTACATTGCCGACCTGAAGTGCAACTCGCAAGGTTGATGGCGCGCGAACGGCTTGATCGCGCCGAAGCTGAGCGACGCATCGCCGCGCAGCTGCCGCAAGCGGAAAAGATGCTTTACGCCGATTTCCTGATCGATACGTCGGGAGATTTCGAGACGACGCGCACACAGACCGAAGCTATCTACGAGAAGTTGCGCACATTAGCTGTTAACACATAGTCGGACCCCGCGATGATGAGGGTGCAGGTGATCACACGCAGATTGATTCGCTGGCGCGCGATGCTGGCCGGCTTAGTCGCGGTCACTTTAACCGTCGTGAGCGGTGGTTGCTTCGAGCCGGATGACGGCGAGCTTTACTACGGACAAGTGCGTGTGCCGCGGCAACAAGAGTTTCGCTGGAGCGACGGCGGTCTGCCACAGACGTTCGACCCTGCGCTCGCCGCCGCGCCACCTGATACCGATGCCGTGCGCGCACTCTTTGAAGGACTGACCGAATACGATCCGCAGACGCTCAAGCCCGTCGCCGGTGTCGCCGCGCGTTGGGAGTCTTCGCCGGACAGACGCATCTGGACATTCTATCTACGACGCGACGCGCGTTGGTCGAACGGCGGGCCAGTGACGGCGCAAGACTTCGTCCGCTCGTGGCGACGCACCCTGCAACTCGGCGACCGTGCGCCGCACGTGAACCTGCTCGCCAACATCGTCGGCGCAACTCGCACGTTGCCTACGTCGCTCCACCAGACGCCCGCGCCTGCCCCCTCACCAGCGCCGTCACTATCGCCGCTCCCGGAACCTGAGGCAGCTTTAACACAGACGCAAAGCGCGGATGTTGCGACCGACATAACACAGACCGCGCCCGCACATGAAACTGCGCCAGCAGCGACCACTAATTCAACGCCCGGACCTGTCGCTACGCTCGGCGTCGAGGCGATTGATGATTTGACCCTGCGCGTGCGGCTGCAACGTCCCGATAATAATTTCCCGGCGCTCGTCGCTCATCCCGTCTTTCGTCCCGTCCACGAACCCGGCAACCAGTTTGAACTGGAAACTGAACCGACGCCACAAGCTATTGAACGGGGCAGAACGCCGGTCGAATTAAAACCACCGATCATCTCGAACGGCCCTTTCCGTCTGAAAACTCGGGCAAGCGACAATGTGTTGCTGGAACGGGCGCAGAACTATTGGAGCGCCGGCACGGTCGCATTGGAGCGGGTGCGATTCGTGAACATGCGCGACAATGAGGCGGCGCTCGCGGCGTACAGCGCGGGGGAAGTGGATGCCGTCACGAACACGAACGTCGAGCCGTTAGCAGTTAAACTACTTGCGCCATACAAAGATTTTCATCGTACGACGTTCGGCGCACTGACTTATTACGAGTTCAATGCGACCCGCCCGCCATTCGACGATTTGCGTGTGCGTCAAGCGCTCACCTATGCAGTGGATCGTGTACGCCTCAGCAGCGATACCTTGAACGGCGCGTCCGAGCCTGCCGCGACATTCATGCCGGCGACTGACGAAGGCGCGCAGACGGACGGAAAGCAAGCCCCCGCAGCAGGCGTGAAGATCGTTTACGACGTGGCACAGGCGCAAAAGCTATTAGCCGAGGCCGGATATGCCGGCGGGGCCGGCTTCCCGCGCATACGCCTGCTCGTCAATCGCAACGAGCAGCATCGCGCAGTAGCGCAAGCAATCGCAGGGATGTGGCGCAGTGCGCTCGGCGTCGAGACGGAGATCGTGTTGAAGAGTTGGGACGAGTATGAAGGCGCACTCCGCGCCGGTGATTATGACGTTGCGCGACGTAGCGTTGTCATGCAGACGACCGACGAAGAGACCAACATGCTCGCCATCCTCGCGCGGCCGGAAGCAAACTTCGCGGGCAACGAGAGCGCCAGCGCGCTCTCGACAGTTGCCACGCCCACCCCCGAAGGCGCACGCAGTCAAGCGGCACAAGACGAACCGCACGGAGCGGCCCAACAGGCTCACTCGCCGGTGAGCGTCACGCAGGCGGAGGCATTGCACGCGCTGCCCGCCATGCCCGTTTACTTCGCTTCGTCTTACGCGCTCATCAAGCCATACGTCGGCGGCTTCGACACAAATCTGCTCGATGCGCCTTCCCTACAACGCGTCCGCATAGACACGAACTGGCAGCCCCCACCCAACGGCACACTCCGCTAGGTTACCTGCATGAACGATAACGACCCGCTACTCTCAGTCAAAGACCTGCGCACCTACTTTGAGAGTGAGGGCGAGACGATCAAGGCCGTGGACGGCGTCAGCTTCGACTTACGGCGCGGCGAGACGCTCGGCATCGTCGGCGAATCCGGTTCGGGCAAGTCAGTCACGAATCTCTCACTCATACGGCTGATTCCACAACCGGCGGGCCGGATCGTCTCGGGGCAAATATTCTTCCACGGCCAAGACATACTCAAGTTGCCTGAAAGCGCGGTGCGGAGCATCCGCGGCAAGCGCATCGGTATGATCTTTCAAGACCCGATGACTTCGCTCAATCCCTTCATGCGCATCGCACAGCAACTGATGGAAGTGACGCAACTTCATCTAGGTCATACAAAGAGGGAAGCACGCGCGCACGCCATCCGGATGCTTGAGTTGGTTGGCATCCCCGATGCAGACACGCGCGTGGATGGTTATCCGCACGAGTTCTCCGGCGGTATGCGTCAGCGCGTCGTGATCGCGATGGCGCTATCGTGTCAACCCGAATTGCTGATCGCGGACGAGCCGACGACCGCGCTCGACGTGACGATTCAAGCGCAGATACTTGAGCTGATTAAAAAACTGAAAGCGGAGACGGGCACAAGCGTCATTCTGATCACGCACGATCTCGGCATCGTCGCCGGCATGACTGATCAAGTCGTCGTCATGTACGCGGGCAAAGTCTTTGAGCAAGCGCCGACGCGCGAGTTGTTTGCCCGGCCGGGCAATCCCTACACAAAAGGGTTGCTGCGCTCCGTGCCCGATCCGGCCCACGACGCGCCGCTTTACCAGATTCCGGGATTGCCGCCCGACGTGGCGCATCTGCCGCCCGGTTGTCCCTTCGCCCCGCGTTGCGAACTGGCGGCGGAAATCTGTACGCGCGAGTTTCCGCCCTACATGCAGTTGACGCACGATCATTCTTCGCTCTGCCACTTTGCCGCAGAAGTCTTCGCGCAGGCGCGGGAGGGGCAGGCGTGAGCGCGCCACTATACGATAGTCAGCAATCGCAGCCGGCGCAGCCGTTGCCTGACGTGGTCACCCAACCGCTCGTCAGCGTCCGCGATCTCAAAGTTCATTTCGCGCTCGGCGGCGGGGGCGCGTTCGACAGACTAGTAGGCGGCGCGAGCGGGCAGCGTGTAGTCAAAGCGGTGGACGGTGTGTCGCTCGACATCATGCCGGGCGAGACGCTGGGATTGGTCGGCGAATCGGGCTGCGGTAAGTCCACGCTGGGGCGTGCGCTCCTGCGTCTGACTGAGCCGACGAGCGGGCAGGTGTTTTTTCGTGGACGTGATCTGGCGCACATGTCGCGCGGCGACATGCGCGCTGAACGGCGGCATTTGCAGATGATTTTTCAAGACCCTTATGCCAGCCTGAATCCGCGCATGACGGTCGGAGCGATCATCGGCGAGCCGCTGGCTGCCTTTCGGCTCGTGCGCAATAGTGCAGAGCGCGATGCGCGCGTGCGCGAGTTGATGACCACGGTGGGTCTGAGTCCGCGTTTTAGCAAACGCTATCCGCGCGAGTTCTCAGGCGGGCAACGACAGCGGATCGGCATCGCGCGTGCGCTGGCTGGTGGGCCGGATTTCATCGTCGCCGATGAACCGCTCTCCGCCCTCGACGTATCCATCCAAGCGCAGATCATAAACCTGCTGACATCGTTACAGCGCGAACGCCACCTGACGTACCTTTTCATCTCGCACGACCTGCGCGCTATCCGGCACGTCTCGGATCGCGTCGCGGTGATGTACCTCGGGCAAATTGTCGAATTGGCCAAAGCGCGGGCGATCTATGACGAACCGCTGATGCCTTACACAAAGGCGCTCATCTCGGCCGTGCCCGTAGCCGACCCGGAGATTGAAACCGCGCGCCAACGCATCGTGCTGACAGGCGATGTGCCATCGCCGCTCGCCCCGCCGCGCGGTTGTCGTTTTCACACGCGTTGCCCATACGCACTCCGCCAGTGCCAAGAGACTGTGCCCCCGCTGGTGGAAATAAAACCGGCCCATTTCGTCGCGTGCATACGCATCAGCCCGGCCGCGCCGCACATCGAGCAAGTCGCGCCCGCTGATGCGCCAGGACTGCATGAGCCAAATCCGGCGGGCGCAGAGTGAAATAAGTTAGTGATTAGTTGTTTACAGGAGTAGCGTGCTAAGCATAAATCAGCGCGCCCTTGCGGGCGTAAAACGTTCGCGCAGCATCCCTTTAGGTTTGGCGCGGAAAGTGCTTGTTTGTAGGTGGCGGGACACTTATACTGCCGTTAGGGTCTCTGTCCGCGTGGCCCGGCCGGCTCGATACATAAACAGCGCTCCCAAGTTTCGCGCTGCTCCGTCCGCGCTCTGCGGATATTAACCCTCGTTCCCGCAACTCGGTTTGGCCAACGCATCGAAACGACGTATGGAGAAGACGGCTGCTGTCGAGCGTGCGCGCTCGCAATCGGAGGAACTGATTGTGCCGCCCGGCTGGACGGAGGCACAACCCCACCTTGCTGCCGCCTCCGGTCTCGCCATCCTGCTCGTCGCCGGTCATCAACCGCCGCAACTCACCATTGCCAACAACAATTCGCTCTGTCAGACCTTGCAGGGGTCGCCCACGCACGCGCATTTGTGTGACCCCTATTGCGGCGAGGCCTTCAACCGCGCGCAAACTGCGGGCACGGTAACACACTATCGCTGTCATGCTGGTTTGCATTGTTTTGCACAGCCGGTCGATCTCGGCGCGGGGCGGCCGCTCGCGGTCATCGGCGGGCGCGCTTTCTTGACGGGCGAAGATTATCGCGCATTGCTTAATCGTTTTCGCGGCGGCGATCTGCGCACGCTCGCCGCGCCCGACACGTTTCGCAACATCATATTGGCCACGCGCACTGATTTAGACGACCTCGCGGCACGCATCGCAGAGCTTGCCGGGCAGGTGAGCGCACAGGACGCTGCGCAGGCGAAAGTCGTAACTGCTCTCAGCTTGAGCGAAGATGTCGCCGCGAATGGAATAGCGGAGCAAGCAGGCAGTCCGCTATTCCCGCCGGACGCGAAGCTGCGCGATGCCGTCCGCTTGGCTGCGCAAGCCTTGATTGATTCGCAGCAGCTCACGTCGGTCGCGCTGCTGCTGCGGACTGAGCATGGCTTCACGCCGCTGCACGTCACGGGCAATTTGCGGCAGCATACGCTTAAGCTCGATCTGGCCGGGCAGATGGGAGCGACGCAGAGCGAGAAGTGGAACAGCCTGCTGACAGGGCAGATGCTGGTCGCTGAAGGCGTACAAGTTGAATTATTTCCCTTGGTTGTGAGCGACGAGGTGAAGGGCGCGCTATTAGTCGGCGATCTGCCGCTCGCGATTGCGCGGCGCGAAGCCATCGCGCTCTTCTGTCGCAAGATCGCGATGCCGCTCGAAGTCTTGCGGCTGCGCGAAGAGTTGGAACAGCGCATGCGCGCAGCTTATCACTTGCAATCGTTCGTCGAGCAGATCAGCGCCGCCGCGCCGGGTGATCCCTATCAGATCATTGTGCGCCATTGTGTCGAGTTGCTGCGCTCAGAGCGCGGCTCGTTGATGTTGTTCGATGAATCGGCGAACGAGTTAGAGGTGAAGGCCGCCTTCGGGCCGCGCGCACAGTTTGCGCACGAAGCGCGGGTGGATTTGCGCGCCAGTATTTCGGGCATGGCTTGGCAGGAGGGGTTGCCGCTAGTAGTGCGCGATCTCGTCGCGGCCGGACATAGCCCTGCGCCCGCCGAGCGCGACTATAAATCGAAATCGTTCATCTGCTACCCGATCCGCCTGGGCGGGCGCAAGGTCGGCATGCTGAACATGACGGACAAGGTCGGGGGCGATCCGTTCGATGAACTTGATCTGGGGCTGCTCGAATTGCTCGTGCCGCAGATGGCGCTCGCGCTCGACCGCGCTGAATGGCAACAGAAGGCGACGCAGTTTCAGTTGCTCTCGATCACGGACGCGCTGACGGGGCTGGTCAACCGCCGCTATCTGGAAGAGCGGCTTAACGAAGAGTTGGAGAGATCGAAGCGGCATCGCTTTGCGATGAGCTTCTTGATGATCGACATAGACAACTTCAAGATGTACAACGACCAGCACGGCCATCCGGCGGGCGATCTCGCGTTGGAGATGACGGCGCAGTGTCTGAAGTCCGCGCTGCGGTCGGCGGATGTGGCGGCGCGTTATGGCGGCGAGGAGTTCAGCATCCTGTTGCCGCAGACGAATATCTCCGAGGCGCACGTCATCGCCGAACGCATCCGCCGGCGCATCGAGCATACACAGTTCCCGCACGGCCAAGCACAACCGCTCGGCGCGGTCACTATTAGCCTTGGCATCGCCTCCTTCGGCGCGAAGCTGGACACGCCCGCGCAAGTGCTCGCCGCCGCCGACCACGCGCTCTACGTCGCCAAGAGCAACGGCAAGAACCGTGTCGAAGCCTACGTCCCGCCGCCGCACCCACACTGACCCCCATGATGTCCACCGATACCGCGTTGCCGCACGCCCACTCCCGCCGCATTCTGGGGCGGCTTGCGCCCGAAAATTTTGTCGGGCGCGGTGAAGAACTGCGTGCGCTCGCGGAGTTGGCGTTGCCGGCCAACCAGCAGCGCGGACTGCTCTTGCTGGCTGCGCCGGCTGCGGGCACGTCGGAGTTATTGCGGCAGGGATTTGATCGTCTATTCCAACAACGCGGCGGGGCTGCGCCCATCTACTTCGCATGGTCGCGCCACGATCAAACGTGCGCAACGGCCGCGCGGCGCTTCCTGCATACCTTCCTGACGCAACTCGTCGCGCATCGCCGCGATGAGCATTTGCTCGTCCACGCGCCGCCACCCTTACGCGATCTGATCGATCTGGCTGCGCCGCAAGATTACGAATGGATTAAGCGTCTGATCGAAGCATTCGAGCGTGCGCGCGATGGCGACGACGAGCGCGCGTTGGTGCGACTCTGTCTGAGCGCGCCGCAGACGGCCGCCGTGCGCGGGGCACAGACAGTCGTGCTGTTTGACGACGTGCAACAGGTGGAATATTTGCGCGGCGAGATCGAGCTTGGCTCAGAGATCGCGCACGCGGGCACGCATACGGAAGTCCCGTTCGTGTTGTCGGGACTGCGCCGGCGGCTGCTCGATGTGCTGAACGGCGGGCAGTCGCCGTATCGTTTCGAGGGCTATGGTACGCTGCGCATCGAGCGATTGAGTGATGCCGATGCACGCGCGCTCGTCGAGCGGCTTGCCTTCACACGCAACGTAACTGTCAACGACGAGACGCGCGATCTGCTCGTGCAGCAGTTCGGCGGCAGCCCGTTCTATCTCTCGCTTTTCATTCACGCGGCGCAACGCGAAGCGAGCGCGCTGACAAGTTTCCTCGCCTGCCAGAGACTTTACGTGGACAAACTCTTAGGCGGGCGCATCCAGCGGCGGCTGAACGCGATCCTCGAAGAAATCGCGCCGGAGTTGAACACGCGCCGTGCACTGATTCGTTTGTTGCAAGAGTCCGCGCAAAGCGGCGGCGGCAAATCACCCGCCGAAGCGTGGCGCAAGCGGCTTAACCTTGACGCTGACAATCTGTTCAGCCT
Organism: Pyrinomonadales bacterium; assembly: GCA_038237345.1. Taxonomy (GTDB): domain Bacteria; phylum Acidobacteriota; class Blastocatellia; order Pyrinomonadales; family Pyrinomonadaceae; genus QHXQ01. Next base: position 557 of record JBBRYU010000012.1, on the reverse strand, counting down.
CTTGATCGGCCTGCACGGACACGAACTCGCCAGTTTTAACGGCACGTATGTCGAGCTAAGCCCTGAGACCGTCTGGCGCGATTATTTGCGCACCAGCTATCGCCTGCAAATCGCGGCTGAGCCGCGTGCGCTTGTGGTCGCGGACACTCTGGTCGAGACGTTGAAACGTGCGCCGCAAGCGATGGCGCGCCACTACCGGCGCGAGGCGGCGCTAGGTTTGCGCGAATTGCTGGCGCGCTTCGACCAACAACGTGTACCCGCGAGCCTCTTACACTATGATCGTTTCAGTCGGCTCTATCGCGGCACAAACCCGGAAGAGATCGCGCCCGGGCTCGATGCGGAGACAGATCTGATCCGCTTGCCACAGATCGTGCATGCGGCGTCGGCCGCATCATTCCATCCGCCCATTCTGCAAGTTTGCGACGAGGAGCGTTGCGCCGTCGCACACGGCTTCGACGCGACGCCTTATACGGACGCGAACGAAGTGATCTGGCTCGCTGCCGAGATTGATGCGATGCATGAAGCGGGGCGCGCGTTCACGGAATTTTGGTGCGACC
>JBBRYU010000011.1:0-35703 GCA_038237345.1 Pyrinomonadales bacterium | reverse complement strand
ATAGAGCAACCACAGGAAAATCCCGCCGAAGATAGCTGACTCCAGATGTATCAGGAACAGATCAAATTCCTGCCCCGGCACTCCGTTGTGGTGTTCCTCAAAGAGCCAGACCAGCATCCGTACGGCGGCGTAAAAGCTCCCCACACGGGCCGCGCCGCGCCGGTCGCCGCGCCCGAGCCGCAAGTTCCTGCGCGCGAGCAGCGCGCTCCCAACGAGCGAAGTGAGAAAAACGATAATGAGGATTGAGGTCAGGACGCGGTCACGCCCGCTCTCCGGCTGCTGCTCCTGCCGCACCGGCTGATCCCACGGGTAGATGGTCTCGAAGTAAATCAGTTTGCCGCGAAACGCCGCCGCTTCGACGTGAAATGTCTGTGCGGGCTGCACGGGGTCTGCGCCATCCCACGCAGCCCGTACGTCGTAGGCGTGTAAGGGCACGGACGTGGACGCGACCGGCTGGAAGTTTGCGATGTCTAACCCCGCCTCACGAAAAGGCAGCGCCCAATCCGGTGCAGGCTGCTCGCCACCCGGCGGCTCGCGCTGCGGCGGGACGCCGACGAACCAATGCAGCCGCCCCGCCATGTCCAGATAGACGCTCGTCATGCCGGAGACATCGAGCGCAGGCTTGTCTGCCTTGATGACATCGAGCGTATCGAAGTAGCGCGGACTCTGGCGATACCAGAAGCGATAAGCGCCCGGCCCTTCGGTGCGCAACTTCGTCCAACGCGCCGGCGACTGATCGTGCGCGGCGATGTAGCGCAAATAATCTTCCTTGAGGATGACGCCGTCAGCCGTGTCGAGCGACGGCGCGGTGTAGCCCAGTCGCTTGATCACGTCGCGCGCCCGCGCGCGGAGCGCTTCCGGCGATTCGTCGAGCGGCGTCAGGCGATAGACGGCCGTGTACTGCGTTAACCAGCAACAGAGCGCCAGCAGCGCGATGAACGAGGCGAGCAGCGCGCCCGCCACCGCCGGCTTGAGCGCGCCCGCCGTCGGCGCGGCGGCGACCATCTCCGGCGAAGGCGTCTCGCCCGCCGCCAGCGCCGCCGCAATCGGATCGCCGCCGGGCAGCGCAGCCGCGACTTGCAACGCCGACGCGGGCCGCTGCTCCGGCGCACTTTCCAGACAACGTGCGATGACGCGCTCGACGAGCGGGTCTATGTCTTTGACGAGACTCGACGGACTGGTCGGCGTCGGCTCGCGCTCGCGCAGTTTCAATAACTCATCGAACGTGCGCGCATCGTAAGCGCGCTTGCCGGTGAAGATTTCGTAGAGCACGAGGCCGAGCGCGTAGATGTCGCTCTTGATCGTGACCTCTTGGCCCGCGAGTTGTTCGGGGGCCATGTAGGCGGGCGTGCCCGCGATGGTATTTGTCTCGCGCAGTTCTTCGGCCAGCCCGGCGAGACCGAAGTCTGTGACGCGCACGTTGCCGCGCTCGTCGATCATGATGTTGGCTGGTTTGAGATCACGATGTAACACACCGCCGTCGTGCGCGGCCGCGAGACCGGCGCACAACTGCCGCGCCACCTCGACTGCTTTGTCCGCCGGCAGACGGCCGATGCGCCGCAAGAGCGACGCCAACTCCTCGCCCTTAACGTACTCCATCGAGATGAAGTGCTGTCCGTCCGCTTCGCCGATGTCGTAAACACGACAGACGTTGCGGTGCGAAATCTGCCGTGCAATGCGCACCTCGCGGTGAAAGCGCGCTAACGCCGCACCGTCCGCCGACAGAGCTTCGGGCAAGAACTTCAACGCGACCGGCTGCTCCAGCTTCAGATCATCAGCGCGATACACTTCGCCCATGCCACCGCGCCCCAAGAGACTGACGATGCGATAGCGGCCGGCGAGCGTCGTGCCCGACGGGAAGCGCCCGCTATCAAGCAGGTCGTGTGAAGTGGTCATGCGTGCTGCCGACCGCTGCGCCGACCGCGCGTCCGCGGCTTGCTTGTCCTGTGTTGGTTTCGGCGTCTGGTCGAGTAGTCGTGTTGCTACGAACGAACTGTCGCGGGCCGCGTCGCCACATGCGGGGCAGGTCAAATTGTCGAAGGGGAGCTCGCTCCCACAAGCGCGGCACTTGGAGGTCATAGGCGGCGCATTCTATCACTGCGAACGGGGCACAAAACGAAATTGTTTTTGGCGGGCTGAAACTCGCCTGCCGTCGTTTCGCGTGGCGCGCTCGTTCGGGTTATCATGTGTGATTCGCCGCCGCGCCAAATCGTTCACTGTGCGCGCAGGCGTCCCTTTACAACATGAATCAAGAAGCGATCACGGTGCGCGGGGCGCGCGTTAACAATCTCAAGAACGTTGATTTCGACATTCCGATTGAGCGGCTGACGGTCGTGACGGGCGTGAGCGGGTCGGGTAAATCGTCGCTCGCCTTCGACACGGTCTATGCCGAAGGGCAACGCCGCTACGTCGAGTCTCTGTCGTCTTACGCGCGGCAGTTTTTAGAGCGCATGGACAAACCGGACGTGGACGAGGTGCGCAACATCCCGCCCGCCATCGCCATCCGGCAGAAGAACTCCACGCGCAATCCGCGCTCGACCGTCGGCACACAGACCGAAGTTTACGACTACCTGCGCCTCTTGTACGCGCGCGTCGGCACGACCATCTGTCGCGTCTGCGGGCGCGAGGTACACAAGGACTCGCCCGATTCGGCCTCGCACGAGATTCTCACCGCGCTCCCCGAAGGCACACGCTTCTACGTTCTCTTCCCCGCCGCCGCCGGTCTCCGGCGCGACGAGCCGAACAGCAACGGCACGAAGCCGAAGACGGGTAAGGGCCGCAAGAGCAAACCGGAGACAGGCGCGGACGTGCTCGAACGCCGGCAGATTGTTGCGCACGTGATGAGCCTCATGCAACGCGGCTTCACGCGCCTGTACAGCCAAGGCGAAACGATTGAGCTACGCTCGCCTGATGATTACACGCGGGCTGATTTCGCGGACGTTTATGTCTTAGTTGATCGACTCGTCGCGCGGGCGGACGTGCGCGGACGGCTGGTTGATTCGCTGGAGACCTGTTTCATCGAAGGGCATGGGGTCGCGTTCGTCGAAACGGCGGAAGAGCCGCCGCGCGTGCTGAAATTCTCCGAGCGGTTCGAGTGCCGCTACGACGGCACGGTCTACGCGCAGCCGGAGCCGCGCCTGTTCAGTTTCAACAACCCGTTCGGCGCGTGCCCCACCTGTCAGGGCTTCGGCAACACCATCGGACTTGATCTCGACCTCGTCATCCCGAATCCTTTGCTCTCGCTCGACGAGGGCGCGATTGAGCCGTGGACGAAGCCGCAGCACGATTGGGCGCGCACCGAGTTGCGCCGCTTCTGCAAACAGGAAGGCATTCCGTGGGACGTGCCCTACGCGGAACTGACGCGCGCACAACAACGCGCCATCGTCGAAGGCAAGGGGCAATGGGCCGGCGTGCGCGGCTTCTTCGCGTGGCTGGAGACGAAAAAATATAAACTGCACGTCCGCGTCTTCTTAGCGAAATATCGCGGCTACACGCGCTGCCCCGATTGCCACGGCGGGCGTTTAAGACAAGAAGCGCGTGATGTGATCGTCGGCGCGACGACGTTGCCGACGGTCTGCGCGCTGCCCGTGAAAGAGGCCGCGCAGTTCTTCGAGGGGTTGGAATTGACGCCCGAACAGACGGCGATTGCCGACAAGGTGTTGTTGGAGATTCGTCGTCGCCTGCGCTTCCTCGTGGATGTGGGTCTCGACTATTTAACGCTCGACCGGCTCGCCTCCACGCTCTCCGGCGGCGAAGCGCAACGCATCCAACTCGCCACGAATCTCGGCTCGGCGCTCGTCGGCGCGCTCTACGTGCTCGACGAACCGTCCATCGGCCTGCACCCGCGCGACAGCGAGCGTCTGATCAAACTGCTGCACAACCTGCGCGACATTGGCAACACTGTCCTCGTCGTCGAGCACGACCCCGACATGATCCGCGCCGCCGATCACATCTTGGACGTTGGCCCGGCTGCAGGCGAGCTTGGCGGGCGTATCGTCTTCGAGGGCGATCTAGCCGGGCTGCTGCGAGACGCGGGCACGCTGACGGGCAAGTACCTGCGCGGCGAAGCCGAGATCAAGGAACCGCAGCAGCGCCGCACGGTGCAAGCCAAGAAGCGCCTACTCATACGCGGCGCGAGCGAGCACAATCTGCAAGGCATCGACGTGGACATTCCGTTAGAGATGTTCGTCTGCATCACGGGCGTGAGCGGGTCGGGCAAATCCACGCTCGTCCACGATGTTATCTTTGCGGGTTTGAAGAAGCAGCGCGGCGAATGGCAAGGGCATGTCGGCGCGTACAAAGAACTGACCGGCGGACAGGCGATAGACGAAGTCATACTCGTCGATCAGTCGCCCATCGGGCGCACGCCGCGCTCGAACCCGGTCACGTACCTCAAAGTCTACGACGCGATCCGCGAAGCCTTCGCCGCCACGCGCGACGCGCAGGCACGCGGCTTCGATCCATCTCACTTCTCGTTCAACGTGCCCGGCGGGCGCTGCGACGTGTGCGAGGGCGACGGCACGGTCACGGTCGAGATGCAATTCCTCGCCGACGTGGAACTCGTTTGTGAAGAATGCAAGGGCACGCGCTTCAAGTCGAATGTGCTCGACGTGCGCTATCGCGGCAAGAACATCAACGACGTGCTCAGCATGACCGTGCGTGAGGCATTGATCTTCTTCCGCGACGTGAACAAGATCGCCAACCGCCTGCGCGTGCTGGACGACGTTGGTCTCGGCTACCTGCGCCTTGGCCAATCCGCCACCACGCTCTCCGGCGGCGAAGCGCAACGTATTAAGCTCGCCTCCTTCCTCTCGAAGCGCACCGGCGCGAAGACGCTCTATATCTTCGACGAGCCGACCACCGGCCTACATTTCGATGACATCAACAAACTGCTCGCCGCCTTCCGCACGCTCGTCGAAGCCGGCGGCTCGCTCGTCGTCATCGAACACAACCTTGACGTAATCAAAACCGCCGACCACATCATCGACCTCGGCCCCGAAGGCGGCGACCAGGGCGGCCGCATTGTCGCCACCGGCCCGCCCGCAGAGATCATGCGCGTCTCAGAGTCGCACACCGGCCGCTTCCTCAAAGCGCATCTCGCGCGCTCGAACGGTCACGGCGCATGAATTGAAGTGTGAGGATTAGATCAGCTTGAGTTCGCGTAGCGCGTCAAGCGTCGGTGCGGGCGTCTGCCACAACCACGCGGCGCGTAAGCAGAAGCCCGGCACAATCTGCGAGCGATAGACGCCTTCCGGCTCAATCGCCGCCCCGCGGTAACGCCCGTCCGCGCCCAACTCGTAAAACTCGGCGCGCTCGCGATCCGGGTCGATCAGCCAGTATTCCTTAACGCCTGCCCGTTCATACTCACCAAACTTCTCGTTGCGATCCCGCTCGATTGATTCCGGCGAAACGATCTCAACCGCCAGATCGGCCGGGCCGTCAAGATAGGTTCGCTGAATCAGGTGCGTGCGCTCGCTGCTGACGAAGAGCACGTCAGGCTCACGACCACGTCTGCCCTCCTCTATCTTCATCACGAAGGGAGCCGGGATCACCATCCCGGCGTTGCGCATCGTAACGTACAGACCTAAGACCTGAACCAAGAAGGTCATTAATTCCTGATGCCTGATTGCTGTCGGCGACATGAAGATCACCTCCCCGTCCACCCACTCCGACATCATGCGCTCATCGTCCAGCACGAGAAACTCTTCAAACGTCATGCGTGGCGACGTAGGGCGCGGGGGTTCGTGCATAACTTTTGTCGCCGGTGCTTCGGTCGTATCGCGGCTCACTGGCATGCTCCTTTCGCTCGGCATTATACCTCACGTGTAACTGTCACGCAGGCCGTGTCTGTCGGTGAGTTCGGCCAATAGAGCCTCATACTCCGCCCAACTGACGCACTGCCGCCGCAACGTCGCCCCCGCCGGCAGGTGCGCGCTAGCAGCCAGATAATCTATGGTCTCAGTGCTCATACCTTCTATGCTTTCAAAATCAGCTTGATTCGATCCATTGCGCCAGCCGTTTTTTCAGATCATTTAATCGAGTTGCTGCAATTTCGCCGATAACGCCAAAGAAGATTGAATCCGAAACGACGGCTAATCTTGTCAGGCGAATCACGCTGGCAATTTTCAAACCCGATGGCGCGAAGTCCGCATCGTTGGTGGTAATTAGCGCATCAATTCCGCTGACGGCTTGGTTGAGTTGCGATGAAATCATGCAGACGAGCCAATCATTGCGCCCTGATGGCAAAGGCGCGAGCAAAAGAGCCGGGCGCAATTTGCCGAGAGCCAGATCGGTTTGCGGGAATCTGAAGAGGACGAGTTGGCCTGACTTTTTCACTGCCATCTTTCTTTCACGTCGGCTGCGCTATATTCGGGCGCATCTTCGTCCTCTAAGCCCGCCATGGCCTGCGCTAAAGAAAACTCCATCCATTCGGCTTCCTCGCCGCCGGCTTCACGTTGCGCCACTTTCTGCGCGAGGAACTCGATGAAGTCTAAAACTTCGCACTGAAGCGCCGGCGGTAGCCTTTGTAATCTGTCGGCAATCTGTTCCGTCACAAGCATAATTTGACTTTACCCCAAACGAGTATTAGCCGTCAGCCAGTAGCTATCAGTTTTCAAACTCGCGCCCCTCCGATTTGCTTCGGTAGCTGCCGCACGGCAACCGCAGCGTCGCCCCCGTCGGCAGGTGTGCGATGACGGCCAGATAATCTATGGTCTCAGTGCTCATACCTTCTATGCTTCCAGAGTTAGCCACACAGCGTCAAGCAGGTTTTCGTGTTCCGCCTTCGCGGGCGGGTCAAAATAGTAGAGGCTACGTCCGCGTGACCGCCACGAGGCGCAGGCCGTAGCTGAAGCTGGGTTTGACCAAAGGGCTTTGGTTGCGTTTGGCGGAGCGGCAGAGGTCGGCCCCGTTTGTCCAAGACCCACCGCGCAATACGCGATTCTTCTGCTCACCGCCACTCAACCACGCGCTCCCGGCCGGCGGCGCGTCCTTGTAAGAGTCGTGATACCAGTCCTGACACAACTCCCATACGTTCCCGTACATGTCAAACAACCCGAAGGCGTTCTTCTGCTTCTTCCCGACTGGATGCGTCTGACAGCCGTTTTCCTTAAGTAGTCTGAAGTAGTCCTCTTTGTCTGTTGTACTCAATAGCTCAGCAGCATCCAACGGCGTCTGCCCCGAATTGTCCCCGTACCAAGCCAGCACGTCCAAGTCGCCCGCGTAATCGCCCTTCGTCCCGGCGCGCGCTGCGTACTCCCACTCGGCCTCCGTCGGCAGCCGATACGTGTACCCGTCATTCAACTCAGTCAACTTACTGATGAACTCCTGCACATTATCCCAAGAGACGCTCTCCACAGGGCAGTTATCACAGCCTTGGAAGTACGACGGGTTGCTGCCCATCACCTTTTGCCACTGCGCCTGCGTCACCTCATATTTCCCCATGTAGAATCCGTCGCTAAGCGTCACCTCATGCACCGGCTGCTCGTCGGGGTCGCCGTTCTCCGACCCCATCATGAAGCTGCCCTTCGGAACCCACACGAATTTCATCCCAGACTGATTCTGTATCACCTCGCCTGGCGCTGGCGGCGACGGCGGCGGTGTCGGACTACCCGTCACCTCTCCTGTTTGCTGCGCGACCAGATTTGTCGGTTTACTCTTCGGCGTGGGCGTTTGCTGCGTGAGTTGATTCTCGCCCGACTCCGACCCGCTCGGCAGGGCGCTCACCAACGCCGCAATCACTATGATCCCGACCACGATGACTGCCAGCGCCGCAGCCGCGGCGATCACCACTCGCCTGATAAACCGGGATGGTGCAGGCTTGTCGGTTGCTGGCGTGCCGAAGAGCGGCATCACGGCTTCGCCCCTTACAGGCAACTCGGACCGGCCGGCTGCCGCCGCCGCTCTTTCAGTTGCCGCCGCGGCGGCAGCGATTTGTCGCTGTCTATCTTCTGCGGCTCTTTGCTGCTGCTGTTTGGCCTCCTCCGCCGCTTGTCCCCCAGTTGCCGCTGCCGGCGTCGCGCCGCGCTGCCGGGCGAGTACCTTTTCCACCGTGGCGATCAGGCCGTCCACGTCGTGCTTCCAGCGTGTGTTGCTGAGTTCGATGGCGTTGCGGCGCGACAGCAACACGAGGTCTGCGGGTAAGTCCTGTGGGCGCGGCATGGCCGCCCCCTGCACCAACACCGGGATCACGCGGACATCGCGCTCAAGTGCGGTGGCGACTTCCAGTCGGACAAAGTCATTGGGGTTATCTATCCGCCGCTCGGCTTCGTTTTCGCCTGAGAGCCAGTGCCTGCCGATGAGCGCAATCAAAATCTCGCATGAGCCAACAGCCTCCTGGATGGCTTGGACGAAGTCCGCGCCCGCCTCGATTTGCTCTATATCCATGAAGATTTGGTCTGCGCCAAAGTGGGCGCTGAGCCGATCGAAGAGGCGGCCTGCGTGCCCCGCTGCGTCGTCGCGGCGGTAGCTGATGAAAATCTTCGAGGATGGGGACGTAAACGGTTGTGACATAGTTATGACTCCTGGATGAGAGGCGAGCCGGAGCGCGCGAATATGCGGCGCTATCCGCGAATTTGCGGCGCAATCTTAGCCGACTTTTGCCGGGCGCGCTAGAGTGTTGGTCATCCGGCAACTTTGGGGTTATCTTGCAAGGCCGCCGGGCGCACGCTCGTGGTCAAGGCGCTTGCGCGCGCGGCAGCGAGCCGGCACTTAGCAGAAAAGAGGAAGCAGTTAATCGTATGAGTCTGAAGCAACGCATCATCAATGACCTGACCGCCGCGATGAAAGCGAAAGCGGCGGCGCGGCTTTCGACACTGCGGATGGTGAAGGCGGCGTTGATGAATCGCGAGATCGAGCAGGGCGGCGAGTTGACGGACGAGGAGTTGACGAAGCTGTTGCAGTCGTTGGTTAAGCAACGGCGCGATTCGGTTGAGCAGTACGAGAAGGGCGGGCGCGCCGATCTGGCGGCGAAAGAGCAGGCGGAGATCGGCGTCATCGAAGCGTATCTGCCGCAGGCGGCGACCGATGAAGAGATCGCGCGGGCGGTCGCACAGGTGATCGCGGAGACGGGCGCAAGCTCGATGCGCGACATGGGCGCGGTGATGAAGGCGACGCAGGCGCGGCTCGCGGGGCGTTCGTTCGACGGGCGCGCGATCAGCGAGTTGGTCAAAGCGCGGCTGGCGGCGAAGGGTTAAGGCGCGACGAAGCAAGGATAGAGGCGGCGCAGGCGTTGGAGGCACGATTGCCGCACGATTGGCGCGGCAATCGTGCCGGGCGAGTTTCCTTGCCAGCTCACATTTTCTTCCTTTTCCGCTATAGGCTCACGCCTTCTCCGCTTTTGCCCTTTTGCCCTCCGTTGCCGTATAATCCGTCTCTTGTTCGGAGCGCGGCGTTTTCGTCTGTGGGTTCGCGCCCACTTTTTCTTTTGTGCGCGGGTCAGTTTTTTTGAGCGAGGGGAGAGAGCGACGCGGTGGATACGACGGCGGCGGAGCAGCGAGTCCGGGAGATCGTCGAGCGCGTGGCGGCAGAGCATGAGTTGGAGCTTGTGCATGCTGAGGTGGGCGTCATCGGGCGCAGCGCGGCGGTGCGCATCTTCATTGACAAGCCGGGCGGGGTGACGCACGAAGATTGCGCGACCGTGAGTCATCACGTCGGCACGATCCTTGAGGTGGAGGACTTTATTCATTCAGCTTATACATTGGAAGTCTCTTCACCCGGATTGGAGCGCGGACTGTACAAGCGCGAAGATTATGCACGCTTCGCCGGTCAGTTGGCCAAGCTGAAGGTGCGGCAACCGGTCAACGGGCAGCGCAACTTTCGCGGGCGCATCGTCGCGCTCGAAGGCGACACGGTCGTCTTTGACGATAATACGAACGGGCGCGTCAGCATGCCGTTCGAGCAGATCGCTAAGGCCAACTTAGAGATCGATGTTGAGGCGGAGTTTCGCCTCGCCGCCGAGCGCGAGCTCCAGGCTAAAGCGCAGGGCGGCACTACAACTGATTAGAAGAGGTCGGAGGTTAGAGGTCAGAGATCAGTAAAGACGTAAAAGCTGATTTCACTGACCTCTGACCTTTAACCTCTGACCTCTAAAAAATTATGAGTACGTCCATCGGACAGAGCATTGACGCGTTGTGCAAAGAGCACGGGATCGATCACGAGTTGGTGGTCGAAGCGATGAAGGAGGCCGTGCGCGCCGCGGCTCGCAAGCAGTTCAAGTCGGGCGAAGAGATCGCCGTCGAGTGGAGCAGCGACACGGGGATCGAGTTGTTCGCCTCGAAGGTTATCGTCGAGACGGTGGAGAACCCGGCCCGCGAGATGTCGCTGGCCGAAGCGCAGGAGCTTGCCGGCGACGAAGTGGAACTGGGCGACGAGTTGCAAATCCCGCTGCCGATGGAAGAGATGGGCCGCATCGCCGCGCAGACCGCAAAGCAGATACTGTTTCAGAAGGTGCGCGATGCCGTGCGCGCCAACGTCTATGAGCAGTACATCGACAAGGTTGGCGATCTGGTCAACGGCTACGTCAAACGGTTTGAGCGCGGCGATCTGATCGTGGACATGGGCAACGTCGAAGCGATCTTGCCGCGCAACGAGCAGCCGCGCGGCGAGCAGTGGAATCAGGGCGAGCGTATTCGTGTCGTTATCCACGACGTGCTGAAGGAATCGAAGGGGCCGCAGATCATCGTCTCGCGCTCGTCGCCGGAGATGATCAAGCGTTTATTCGAGATGGAAGTGCCGGAGATTTACGACGAGACGGTCGTGATCAAATCGGCGATGCGCGAACCGGGCGAGCGCGCGAAGATCGCGGTCGCGTCGAATGAGCGCGACGTTGACCCGGTGGGCGCGTGCGTCGGCATGAAGGGTTCGCGCGTGCAGGCGATTATCCGCGAGTTGCGCGGCGAGAAGATCGACATCATCGAATGGTCGGACGAACCGTCCGTGTTCGCCGCCAACGCCTTGTCGCCCGCGAAGGTCAATCAGGTACGTATCACGGACATCGAGAAGCGACAGATGGAAGTGATCGTGAACGAGGATCAACTCAGCTTAGCCATCGGCAAGCGCGGGCAGAACGTACGGCTCGCGACGAAGCTCGTCGGTTGGAACATAGACATACGCAGCGAAGAAGAGTTGAAGAAAGAGGTCGCGGAGCAGATGGGCGCGCTCATCGCTTCGGGCGGGGCCGTGCCGCTCTCGGCGCTTGAAGGCGTCAACGCTATCACCACCGCCACACTCGCCGAGCATGGCATCGAAGACATAGATGCGCTCGCGCAAACGTCGCTCGATGATCTGGTCGAACATCTCGATATCTCGCTCGACGAGGCGCAGGCGATGCTCGACTCGGCGCAGGCCGTCGTCGCCGCCCGCGAGCGGAGCAAGGCAGCGGAGAGCGAAGCGGGCACAACCGAAGCCGCAGGGCCGGATGAAGGCGCAACGCAGACCGATGAGCAAGCAGAGGGTCAGCCGATGACAGAGGAAACGGCGGCGGCGGCGGGAGAACCTGTCGCGGTTGAGCAGCACGCCGCCTCCGTCGAGTTTGATCCGGCGAGCGCTGCGGGCGAGGTTGAACCCTCTAAAGAGATGACCGCCAAAGGGTATGACGAAGCTGTCGAGGGGCGGTCGTCGTATCAGGCGGAGCCGGTGAACTTGGCCGCAGAGTCGGCCGATCCGGTCGCGCTCTCAGAGGCCGATCCGATTTCAATGGACGAGTTGACGTTGCAGGAAGCGGGGCGCGACCTGCGCCCTGACACGATCATGCCCGGCGCGGCCATGACTTCGACCGACGCCGCCATGATCGCCGATGAAGAAGCGGCCGATGAGGGTACGCCGCCCGTCGAAGAAGATGCGCCCCTATCGCCGCGCGCAGACGCGACCGAAGCATCTGCGCCTGAAGTGCAAGTTTCGTCCGCGCCCGCACCCGCACACGGGGTCGCGGCCAACGACGAACAAGAAGCTGTGGAGCACGAGAAGCAAGATGCTTCCGACAGCGCACAGTGACCGCCGCGAGCGCGTGATGCTCTATCGCGCGTCTCGCTTCTGCTCGCCGCTACGAGCCTTACCGGGTCTCGTTCCGCGTCCGATGTGATGCGCCGAACGCGCCGGTCAAGGTGACGGGAAGTGCGAGTTTGACTTTTCACCTTAGGCCGCGCGCGACGCCGGACTGTTGCGCGTCGTTCGGAAGGATTGCATGACCGGTAATAAGGTTCGCATTTACGATCTCGCCAAAGAACTCAAGCTCGAAACGAAGCGCCTGATCGAGGAGGTGCGGCGCGAGGGCTACGATGTCAGCGTGCCCTCGAACACCGTCCCGAAAGATTTGGCGGACAAGATTCGCAATCGCTACTTCCCCAAGAAGGAAGTCGCACCGGTGCGCACGATCCGCGTCGTCAAGAAAGCGCCGCGCCTAACGGAAGAGGGCGCGGAAGAGATTCACGCCTCCGTGCCGCCGAGCAGTGCGTCGGATGAAGTGGTCGCTGACGAAGCGCAGATGGATGAAGCGGGTGGGACGAGATCGGCGACCGTGCGTCTCATGAAGCGGCCGCTTGCGCCAGCCGCGCGGGCCGAGCATCCGGCGGCGGGCGCGGGGTTGACGGGCGCGATTGCGCCATCGCTCGCGGAGTTGTCATACCCACCGCCGCAGATCAATGAACTGCCGACGGCCGCGCCCGGCCCCGTCGAAGCGGCCGCGCCGGCCGCGCCGCTCACCGAGCAGACGGGCGAAGCGCCGCTCATACCGATCCCGCCGCGCATGCCGGATGTGTTGCCGAAGCCTGCGCCGCCCGCGAACCAGATACGCGTACTCCGGCCCACAGCCGCCGCGCTCGACGCAGGCGTCAAACTCGGCGAACGCGCGCCCGCGCCGACACCAACCGTGCCGACGCCGCGCGAGCGCGACCGGCGCAGCGGTGGCGGGCGCGGCGAGCGCGGCCCCGGCGGGCGGGGGCGTGGCGAGGACCGCGCCCTGACCCGCCCGCCCCGCGAGGGCGCGACCCCCCAGACCGGCTACACGCCGCCGGCCGACGCGCGTCGCCCGCGGGCCGGACGCTCGCGGCGCGGGGGCGGTGCGCCGGTCGGCGTGCGCGACGCGCGCGGTCGGGGCGGCCGCTTTGACCGCGACTACGTGGTGCCGGCGAAGGCGCTCACCCTCGAACAACGCATCGCCGGTTCGATGAGCGGCGGGGCGGGCGTGGCCACCGACGGACTCAAACCCGTGCGCCTCGTCGAAGGCTCGACCGTCAAGGAACTGGCTGAGAAGATGGGCATCAAGCCGAAGGACATCGTTGCCTTGCTGCTGCAACGCGGCGTGTTCGCGACGATCAATCAGGCTTTGAACAGCGACGTGGCGGTCGATCTCGGCCGCCGCTTCGGCTACGAAGTCTCCTTCGTGCCGTTTGAGGAGATGGTCGTCGAAGAAGAATTCGAGGAACTGATCGCGACCGACGCGGACGACGTGGAACTGCCGCGTGCGCCGGTCGTCACTGTCATGGGCCACGTCGATCATGGCAAGACGAGTTTGCTCGACGGCATCCGCGCGACCGATGTGGCGGCGGGCGAAGCGGGCGGCATCACACAACATATCGGTGCGTACAGCGTACAGGTGGCGAGTCCCGATAATCCAAATGAGATGCGCCGCGTCGTCTTCCTCGACACGCCCGGTCACGAAGCGTTCACGCTGATGCGTGCGCGCGGCGCGAAGGCGACCGACGTGGTCGTACTCGTTGTCGCGGCGGACGACGGCGTGATGCCGCAGACTATCGAAGCCATCGAGCATGCACGGGCAGCGAAGGTGCCCATCGTCGTCGCCATCAACAAGATCGACCGCCCCGATGCGAACACTGACCGCGTCAAGCAGGGCTTGGCGACCCAGGGCTTGCAGCCGATTGATTGGGGCGGCGACACGGAGATGGTTGCGGTCTCCGCGAAGAAGCGCGAGAACATCGACACGCTGCTCGAAACGATTCTGCTCACCACAGACATACTCGATCTCAAGGCGAGTCCAACGCGCCGCGCGGCGGGCGTCGTGCTCGAAGCGAAGCTTGATCGCGGGCGCGGCTCGGTCGCGACTGTGCTCGTGCAACAGGGCACGCTGCGCGTGCATGATCCGTTCATCGCGGGTCAGGTGTTCGGCAAGGTGCGCGCGATGTTCAATGATCGCGGCGAGATCGTGACCGAAGCGGGGCCGGCGACGCCGGTCGAAGTGTTGGGCTTGCAGGGCGTGCCGCAGGCGGGCGACATGTTCCAAGTCGTCGCCGACGTGAGCCGCGCGCAGGGCATTTCCGAGCACCGCCAGCAACTCGCGCGGCAGAGCGCGCTCTTGCAAACGACGAAGCGCGGCATCGAAGCGCTCGGCGAGAAAGAGATCAAGGAACTGCTCGTGCTGGTGAAGGCCGACGTGCAGGGTTCGGTCGAAGTCTTGAAGAGCACGCTGCAAAAACTTTCAACCGAACAGGTCAAGGTCAACGTCATCCGCTCCGGCGTCGGCGCGATCACTGAATCCGACGTGCTGCTCGCGTCGGCCACGCAAGCCGGCGCATCGAACACGGCGGTCGTCATCATCGGCTTCAACGTGCGGCCCGAAGTGCGCGCGGCCGAGTTGGCGAAGCTCGAACATGTGGACATACGGCTGCATTCAATCATCTACAAGGTCGAGGAAGAGATTCGCGCGGCGATGATCGGCATGCTCGACAAGATCGCGACGGAGCGTATTCTCGGCAAGGCCGAAGTGCGCCAGACCTTCAAGGTGCCGCGCGCCGGCATGATCGCGGGCTGCATGGTGATAGACGGACTGATCCGGCGCAACGCTCGCGCGCGGCTCATTCGCGACGGCGTGGTCGCGTGGGAAGGCGGCATCGCCTCCTTGCGCCGCGTCAAGGACGACGTGGCGGAAGTCCGCGAAGGCTTCGAGTGCGGTATCGCGCTCGAAAACTTCAACGACATCAAGGTCGGCGATCAGATCGAGGCTTACATCGTCGAGCAGATCGCGGCGACAGAGCTGTAAGTTCAAAGTTTAAGATTCAAGGTTCAAGGTTTATTAGCCTCTGAACCTTGAACCTTGAACCTTAAACTTGAAACCTTGAACTGTTTTTATCATGCGTAGGCCGGAGAAAGTTGCCGAGTTGGTGCGTGAGGAGATCACGCAGATCGTGGGCTACGAGTTGGAAGACCCGCGGGTGGCGCTGGTCACGGTGACGGAGGTGCGCATGTCGGAGAACTTGCGTGAGGCGCGCGTCTTCGTGATCGTGAGCGGCACGGACAGAGAGGCCGCCGCCGCCTTACGCGCGCTTGAACATGCCGCGCCCTACGTGCGCCGGCAGGTAGCTATGGAGCTTAACCTGAAGCGCGCCCCGGAGATTCATTTCATCCGCGACACGGTCGAAGAGAAGGCGACGCGCGTGGATGCGCTGCTGCTGCGCATCGAGCGCGAGCAAGCCGCCGCGCCGGGCGCAAGCGAAATAGCTGAGAGAGGAGAAAGCGAATGATGAGCGCGGAACGATGAACGATGAGTTGAGAAAGCAGTTGTTTTTCATTCATCGTTCATCGTTCCGCGCTCATCGTTTCTGCACATTATGCTCAGTCAAGTCGTCGAGTTGATCGAGGCGAAGCGCCGCTTCGCCATCACCTCGCACATCCGTCCCGACGGCGACGGTCTGGGGTCGAGCTTGGGTCTCTACTGGTTGCTGCGCGCACTCGGCAAAGACCCGGCAGTCATCATGCGCGATCCCGTCCCTCATTCTTATCTGAAATTGCCTGGCGCGGAATGTGTGCGGGTCGCACCCACTATCGGCGGCCCCTTCGATGCCGTCTTCGTCATCGAATGCTCCGACGCATCGCGCCCCGGGCTGGCAGACCTCGCCCAACAGTTCGTCGTCAACATAGACCATCACGCGACTACCTCGCACTTCGGCCAGATCAACTGGATCGATTCGACCGCTTCGGCCTGTGGCGAGATGATCTACAACCTGTGCAAGGCCATCGGAGTGCGCCCCACGCGCGAACTGGCCGAGTGCGTCTACACCGCGCTCATCACCGACACCGGCTCGTTCCATTATTCGAACACGACCGAGCGTACTTTTAAGGTCGCCTCCGAGTTGGTGCGGGCCGGCGTGAAGCCGGCGAAGATCGCGCAGGCGGTGTTCAGCAACTACCCGTGGAGCAAGATAGACTTGATGAAGGACGTGCTGGCCACGGTGCGGCACGATCCATCTGGGCGCATCGCGTGGCTGCGTTTGAGCTTGGAGATGCAGGAGCGCGCGGGCGCGGCGGATGAAGACGGCGACGGGTTCGTCCACTTCCCGATGAGCGTCGGCGAAGTCGAGGCGGTCGCGTTTTTGAAAGAGACCGCGCCGGGCGTCTATCGCACGAGTTTGCGCTCAAAAGGCGAAGTGAACGTGGCGCGCATCGCCGAGCAGTTTGGCGGCGGCGGCCATCGCAACGCCGCCGGCTGCACGTTGACGGGCGCGTGGGACGAAGCTGAGCGCACCATCGTCGGCCTGCTCGTCGCCGCGATTGAGCCTGACATTAGCGTCACCCCGGACAATGGGCATCTGCCGTTCACTCGTACCTCCGAACAGACACACGACGAAAGCAAAGAGCGCGACGTAATCAACGCGGTCTGAGTTTCACGCAGGAGCTTTATCAATCCGCGTACTTGGTTCATACTGCCTGCCGCTATGACTTGGTTTCGGAAAAAGGAGCAGAAGCTCGAGCCTGTCCCGGCGGACGAGCGCGTTGTCAAGACCGAGGGCATCTTCGTTAAATGCCCGGAGTGTGATGCCGCGCTCTACAAGCGCGAACTGGAAGAGTCGCTACAAGTCTGTGTGCATTGCGCATATCATTTCCGCATCGGCGCACGCGAGCGCCTCGCCTTCCTCTACGACGACGCGCAATATGAGGAACTCGACGCCGACGTAATCTCGTCTGACCCGCTTAGCTTCGTAGATACGAAACCATACCCGCAACGACTCGAACAAGCGCGGCGCGCGACCGGATTGCCCGAAGCGATCATCACGGCGCGCGGCCGGATCGGCGGCCATCTCGCCTTCGTCGGCGCGATGGATTTCAGTTTCCTCGGCGGCTCGATGGGTTCGGCCGTCGGCGAAAAGATCACGCGCATTATTGAGCGCGCGATTGAGACACGCGGCGCGGTGCTGACGGTTGCGGCGTCGGGCGGGGCGCGCATGCAGGAGGGCACGCTCTCCCTAATGCAGATGGCGAAAATTGCGGCCGCGCTCTCGCTGCTGGCCGAGGCGCGCCTGCCGTTCATCTCGATCCTGACCGACCCGACCACGGGCGGCGTCACCGCCAGTTTCGCCATGCTCGGCGACGTGATCTTGGCCGAGCCGAAGGCCCTCATCGGGTTCGCCGGCCCGCGCGTCATCGAGCAGACCATTAGACAGAAACTGCCCAAGGGTTTTCAACGCTCCGAATTCTTGGTCGAGCATGGCATGTTGGACGCGGTCGTGGACAGACGCGAACTGCGTGGCGTGGTTATCAAACTCCTGAACTTCATGGTCAACGCGGACATACAAGCGCCGACAGCGCCGCAGTTCAATTCCGGTAGCAACGGCCGCGATCCAAACGCGCAGGCGCAAGACGTCCAAGCCGCCGAACCGACAAGCAAAATAACGCAGACCAAAAGCTAGCCCACAAAACCGCAAAGGACACAAAGAGCAAGTCAGAGTGATGAACGCAGAACAATGAATGAAGAGGCTGTGCTTCATCGCTCATCATGCCGCGTTTCCTTTGTGCCCTTCGTTTCTTTGTGGTTTATTCCTCCGCGATGCATTTCGACGAGGCGCTCAATTATCTACTGAGCTTGGGACACGAGATGCTGGCCATGAAGCTCGGTCTGGCCAACGTCACGCGCCTACTGGCCGCGCTCGCCGATCCCCAACTAGCATTTCCGGCCGTGCAGATCGCCGGCACGAACGGCAAAGGCTCGACCGCCGCCATGCTCGCCGCAATTTGCCGCGCCGCCGGGCTGCGCACGGGCCTCTACACCTCGCCGCATCTCGTCTCAATCACTGAACGCATACAACTTGACGGGCAACCAATCGCGCCCACAGTGTTCGCGCGCATGGCCACGCAAGTCCGCATTGCAGCCGAACAACTACACGCTGAGACCGGCGCACGGCCGACGTTCTTCGAGCAAGTCACGGCTATCGCCCTGCTCGCGTTCCGCGCGGCGCACATCCAACTCGCGATCCTCGAAACCGGCCTCGGCGGCCGGCTCGACGCGACGACCGCCGCCCGCGCCGCCACCCTTGCCCTCACGCCCATCGCGCTCGATCATCAGAACTATCTCGGCACGACGCTCGCGGAGATCGCTGCTGAGAAGGCCGCCATCATTCGGCCCGGCGCGCAGGTCGTCGTCGCGCCGCAAGCGCCCGCCGCCCGCGTCGTCATAGCAGCGCGCTGTCGCGCGTGTAACGTGACGCCGCTATGGGCGACTGAAGACATACGCGTACACCATGCGACACCGGACGGTCGTCTGCGCGCGACTTTTCAGACTAAGCACGACGTTTACGCAAGTGTGCCGCTCTCCTTACGCGGCCGGCATCAACTGACGAACGCCGCCGTCGCCATCGCGCTCGCCGAAACGCTCCGCGCACAAGGCTTCGACATCCCGCGCGCCGCGATCAGCGCAGGCTTACAAACAGCCGCACACCCCGGCCGCCTTGAGTTGCGCGCGGGCACGCCGCCGCTGCTCTTCGACGGCGCGCACAACCCGGCCGGCGCAGCAGCCCTGCGCGCCTATCTTGACGAATTTATCAGCGCGCCCATCACGCTCGTCTTCGGCGCGATGAGCGACAAAGAGCTAGATCAACTCGCCGCCGTTCTCTTCCCCGTCGCGCACAAGCTCATCCTCACACGCCCCATCAACCCGCGCGCCGCCACGCTCGCCACGCTCGCAGACATCGCCCGCGCGCACGTCAATGCGGAACGACTCACACTCGCGCCCACACCCATCGAAGCCCTGCGTGCAGCTTACGCGCAGACGCCGCCCGACGGGCTGATCTGCGTCACCGGCTCGCTCTATCTGATCGGAGAGTTGCAAGAATTGCTCAACGAGTGAACGAGCGCTGCGGGCTGATCACGTGCGCGGCGTTGCCTTTTGCCGGCTGATTGATTAAAAGAACACGCATGGACACATCACACAAGGAAGCGCCGGAAGTGCTGGCGAGCGAGGACGTGTTTAGCGGGCGCGTGTTTTCGGTCACGACTGATACGGTGCGCGAGGGCGAGCGGACGCTGAAGCGCGATGTGGTGCGGCATCCGGGCAGCGCGGCCATCGTGCCGGTCTTTGCTGACCGGACGGTCGCGCTCGTGCGCCAGTACCGGCATCCGACGGTCAAGTACCTGCTGGAAATTCCGGCGGGCACGCGCGACAACTTTGAAGCGCCCGAAGAGTGTGCCGCGCGCGAGTTGCAGGAAGAGTTGGGTCTCATCGCGGGACGCATGGAAAAGCTGTCCGAGTTTTTCGTCTCGCCCGGCTTCTGCGCGGAGAAGATGTGGGTCTATCTGGCGACGGAGTTGAGCGAAACGACCTCCAGCCCCGAAGATGACGAGATGCTCGAAGTCGTCCGCCTGCCGCTCGCCCGCGCGCTCGACATGATTGCGGCCGGGGAGATCGAAGACGCCAAGACGATCATCGGTCTCACGACGGCCGCCGCTAGAATTACGGATAAAAAAGATTGATTCATTAGGTTTGTGGGCGAGTTTGCGGCACAAGCTCATCCTGATCTGCTCCTCGGGGGGCAACTTAGCTTGTCACCCGCTTATCACGCAACAGGTTTATTGACATATAACTGCGATTTGGAGTATCGTCTGCCCGTTCTGTTAGGCGGCTGAACCCTTACGAGCCTGTTATCTCCTTGCGCACTCGCTCAATCCAGCCTATTGCAACGAGCATTGGGATAATTATCAACGTCTAGTACTTTCTCGCATTTACCATAGGTAGACCTCGGTATTGCCCCGGCAGAGCGAAAGCTCTTATATGCTGGCATGCAGCTTATGGCCAACGCACATTGCCACACCCAATTGAGGAGAGGAACATGCTCACCAAAGTTGTTCTTGCGTCGCGAAGATTCTCACTGCTACTTACTTGCGTATTGTTGTTGCTAGTCGCCGGTTTATGGCTAAGACCTATAGATGCGGCAGACAACGTAACAGCTACAAAGGACTGCATCACCTCTGCTTGTACCGTCACCGAAGCGCAGTTCACCATTCCTCCCGGGCCGGGCCAAGTTATCCACTGGCAGGCTACATATACAGGTGGGCCTACTCAGGGACATAGCTTTTACCTCTCCACCGTCGCATCAAATTTAGCTGATATACCGCTGACCACCTCGGGCCAACCTGCTGGAGATCAGTTTCTAGCAGCGGGCACATATCACATAAGTATTAGGACCGCCCTCATGGGACCCGGGTCATATACAATTACTTTCAACCGAACAGCATCGATTGCTGTATCACCGAGCAACCATCCTTTTGGTAATCAGCTTGCTGGCACTTCTTCTGCTGAGTTCACATTCTCGCCGGGCGTCAGTTCAGCCGGTGATGTGCCCGTAACGATTGCCAGCGTCACTTCGTCTGATCCGGCCCACTTTCAGGTTACATCGGCTCCGACCGGACAACAGGTGCCGCCAAGCAAAACATTTAAGGTGAAGTTCAATGCCGGCACCACACCCGGTCCCTTTAGCGCCACCATAACAGTCACAGGGACTAGCCCCTTACCTGGGACAGTGATGGCCACGACGATGGTCAGCGGCACCACCGTACCTAATGTCCCCAACATCTCATGCCTAGGAGGCTCTTGCGGGGCGGCTTCAAACCTTGGGTCAGCCGATGGTGACACAGGCGAGGTAAAGACTTTCAACATGACGTTCCAGAATACCGGGACCGCACAGTTGACCCTAACCTCCATCAATCTATTCAACGACTCTCCTGGCGGTGTCTTTTCGCTTGCCGCTGCACCGTCGACGGCACCCATTGCGCCAAGCGGCAGTCGCACGGTACAGGTGCGTTTCGCTCCGCCCGCTGGGGAGGCAACGTACTGTGGTCATTTGGTGATCCAGAGCAACGATCCAGACGAACCGACGAAGCAATGTTTCTTTCAGGCGAGAGGCCATCACCCTGTGCCTAAGATGAGATTGGAAGCGAATCTATTAAACTACCGCCAAGTGGAATTAGGCTTCTCTTTTACGAAGGCCATTGTCGTTTTCAATGACGGTGATGCTCCCCTAGTGGTAACTGCATCGGATATTTGCACCGGCGATCCTTTATGCGCGCCAAATTTGGTGCATTGGTCATCGCTGGAGTTAGGCGGACCATTCACGATAAATCCTGGCGCGCCGCCCAAGGCTTTAAAGGAGATCTACAAACCACAAGCACTTGGCATTCAAACAATCCGACTGCGGGTCACTGGTAATGATCTCACCTCTCCCATGAAGGACGTAACGCTCACAGGCGAAGGCATCGCGCCTATTCCCATCGACAGCGTATTAGTGCTTGACCGGAGCGGTAGCATGGCCGACTCGGCGGGGCCGCGGCGCAAGATCGACGCTTTGCAAACGGCCGCAGACCTGTTCGTCCATCTTCTTCGGCCCGAAACCGGATCAGGCACCGGAGATAAGATCGGACTCGTTCGCTATAACCAGAACAATGACATTTACCTGCCGCTGAATTTTATGACGCCGAACAATGCGGCCGGCACCCAACTCGCGCAAGCAGAGGACAAACTTTCCCCCGCAGCGGTCGCTGACTCCGCGCGGCTGGCTCCGGCGGGGACGACGGGCATTGGCGGTGCCATTCAGCGCGCGGCCGGCATGCTCGTACCGCCGAACGCTAGTAGAAAACACGTAATGGTCTTGCTCACCGACGGGATCGAGAACGAGCCGCCTTTTATTAGCGCAGTGCTCAACCCCGTTAGATCTGCTGATCCGGACCTCAAGATGTACAGCATTGGTCTAGGCTCTCAGGTCGACCCAAGCAAATTGCAACTGATCACAAACGTAGTGAATGGCTATCATCAAGTGGTCGACGATCTCAGCGGCACGAGCCGGTTCGACTTAGAGACTTTCTATTTCAAGATTTTCAGCAACGCGACTGGTATGAGTCTCGTCGTTGATCCCACGAGCGTCATCTACCTTAATGGCGCGAATCCAGTCATTGTGCAGACGGCGCAGATTGTTTCATCAGACCGCAACGCGACGTTCCTCGTCCTAGATGACCCGGCGCTGCGGGCTTTCTATAACCTCGAATTGGTTGACCCTCATGGTCAGGTTATCGTGTTGGGAACTACCGTGGGCGGAACTCCTGTGCAAGAACTGCAACGGTTCAACTACACCATCTACAAAATCATCTTCCCCGACGAAGCTTTGGCAGCAACTTACGTAGGCGATTGGGTGCTCCGCCTAACGCCCAATGGGAAGTGGAGTCCGGCAGCAGTTAGGGAGGCCTTAGCGCACAATAACCAAGGGAGGCAAGACTTCATTAATCCCTATCAAGGCTTGGTGCCGATTGGTTTCGCGGTTGCTGTTAGCTCCGACTATAGGATGGATGTGAACGTGCTGCCGTCGAACTATCTGCCAGGCGCTAATGTGAAGCTGACTGCCTCTCTCTCGGATCGTGGAGCGCCAACGGTTGGGGGTGATGTGTTCGTTAATGTCACAACTCCAAACGGAACAGCCTATGCCGGGGTTCGTTTGTATGATGACGGCACCCACGGCGATGCGCAGGCGGGTGATGGAACTTGGACAACAGACTTTACTCAGACCGCAGAGACGGGCTCTTACAAGTTCTTCTTCCATGCCATTGGGAAAAATGAGCGGGGCGAGTTGGTGCCACGCGAAGATACGCGTTACGCCACGTTGATGCCGCTTTCAAAAGATCCCCCAAGCCCTGACAAGCCGTGCATATCATGTCGACTGCTGTGGTTGCTGTGGATTCTGCTAATTGGTCTATTGCTCTTGATTGCAGTGAGTTTGCTACGGAGGTTCAGGTCCACGTGAGTATCGTTGAGCTTTCTACATGATGAACTAAGCAGTTATTAGCCTGGTCCAAGTCCGTTAATGCTTGTGTTCTGAGGGAGGAGTATTTGGTTCAGGTCTCACGGCTGCCCTGTTAAACGGGGCGCTGGCAGGACGTGTATGGTAGGGAATCAATTTGGACTGCACCCCTAAAATGAGACAACCAGTTAGGGTGCTACCGGTTGAATGTTTCGCTGCTCGAACTCTGCGGGCGGTAAGTAACCGAGAGCAGAGTGCCGCCGCTTCTGATTATACACCGCTTCGAGAACATGGCTGATGCAGGTTCGCGCCGCAACCATCGTCTCGTATTCGCGCAGATAAACTTCTTCGTACTTGAGCGTCTTCATAAAGCTTTCTGCCTACGCGTTGTCATACGCATTGCTGCGCCGCGACATGCTGCTGCGGTCTCCGTACTGTTTGAGTAAGCCGGTGTAATCGAGCGAGGCATACTGCACGCCCCGAGCCGAATGATGCACCAACTCCGCGGTTACGGTGCGGGCCAACAGTGCCATGCGCAACGCGCCGAGAGCCAACTCCGTCGCAAGGGAGCGTTCGAGTGCCCAGCCGATGACGCGGCGGCTGAAGGCATCAAGCACGACTGCCGGATAAATGAGACAATGGCTCAATCCGCTTCATCCCTAATCCCTTGCTCTTCATCTTCCCGTCTCTTACACTCGCCACATCGTGGACACACCGACCGACATACCCGCAGATGCGGGGCCAAGCACCAGCACTTACGTCGCAGTAGTCGCGCCGAACGCGGCACGAGAGGCCAGGGACAGGCGTCCGCTCGACCCGGATAATCCGCCATGGGGCGTGCCGGCCGCCGCGCTCGTCTGGCTCGCCAGCATCGGGCTGCTCTTCCTCGTGCCGACGCTCGCGGGCGCAGGCTACGTCATCAGTCGTCTCAGCCGCATGCCCATCGGCAAAGTGCAGGAGACACTCCTCACCGATCCGCATTTCATTTTGGTCTCGGTGGCAGCGGTCATCCCGGCCCACCTGCTCACGCTCTGGCTCGTCTGGTGGCTGGTGACGAACAACGGCCGCCGTTCGTTCCGCGACCTGATGGGCCTGCGTTGGAGTCGGCGACTCGGCGGGCTAGAACTGTTCGCGTGGGGCGGCGTGGTCGTCCTATTGTTCGTTTGCAACGCCGTCATCGGGCACTACTTCAAAGGCGGCGACACCGATCTGGAAAAGATCATTTCAAGCTCAGTGGCGGCGCGCTATCTCGTCGTCGTGCTGGCCACCTGCACCGCGCCGCTCGTGGAAGAGACGGTCTATCGCGGCGTGCTCTATCCGGCGTTGCGCCGCGCGCTCGGCACGTTCGTCACCTGCTTCCTCGTCGCGGGGTTGTTCGCGGGCGTACACGTCTGGCAGTATCGCGCCAACGTCGGCGTCATCGCCGCGATCTCGCTGCTCAGCATGACGCTGACGCTCGTGCGCGCACAAACCGGCCGCCTCCTGCCCTGCCTCATCATTCACACGCTCTTCAACTTCATCACCTCCATCGCCATCGTCTCCGAGCAATATCTCAAGCAACTCGCGCCGCCCACCGCGCCGCCGGGCGCGCTCATCTGGTCGCTCCTCCTGCGCGCTGCCGGTCTCCACTTTTAAACTTATGCGTTACGAGGTATTGGTCGTCGGCGCAGGTGTGGGCGGGTTGACAACTGCGGCGCTGCTGGCGGCGCGCGGCATGAGCGTCTGCGTGCTGGAAAAAGAATCGCGCGCGGGCGGTTGCGCGACGCCGTTCGCGCACGGCGGCTACGAGTTCGAGCCGGGCGCGGGTCTCTACGCTTGCTGGCAGCCGGACGATCTGCACGCGCGCGTGTTCGCCGAACTGCCCATCGCGCCGCCCGCCGCGCGTCTGCTCCGCCCCGCCTACGTCGTGCGTCTGCCCGACATGACGAACGTGCGCGTCGGCGGCGCGAGCGACGCAGAGTTTGCGGCCGACCTGCGCGCCGCCTTTCCCGAATGCGGAGACGCGGCCGTCAGTTTCTATGCAGAGCTTGCGCCCATCGCCGCCGCGCTTCGTCGGAGCGCACGCCGCTTCCCTGCGCTGACAACAGCGACGAAATTGCAGCGCATGAAACTCATGGCCGCCGCGCCGCGCCTTGCGGCCAAGCTTAGCGCGCTGCAAAACGACACGACCGCGCAGCATCTCACCAACACATCGCCGCGCTTCCGCCGCTTCATTGACGCGCAACTGCAAACCCTCGCGCAGACACCTGCTGACGAGTGCGCCTATCTCTACGCGGCCGTCGCGCTCACCGAACCGCAACGCGGTCTCTACGCGCTCGCAGGCGGCGCGGCCGTGCTCACAGACACGCTCACTCAATCGATCAAACTGAGCGGCGGCACGGTGCGCTTTGACACGACCGTGCTGCGGCTGGTGACGGACACGGAGGGGCGCGCCATCGGCGTCGATCTGTTGAGCGGCGAGCGCATCGAAGCAGCGCGCGGCGTCGTCAGTAACCTCACCGTCTGGGACACCTACGGCAAGCTCGTCGGTGCACAACGCACGCCGGCCGACATACGCCCGCGCTTGCGCGACACACGCGGTTGGGGCGCGTACCTGATCTTCGCCGGTCTCAACGACACGGCCGCCGCGCGGCTGCCCGCCGACGGCATCATCGCGTTGACCGATTGGCAGACAGAACAAACTTATGATCCAACCACCGCGCAGTTCACGTTCAACGCTGCGCCGGGTACACACGCGCCTGCGGGGCAACGCGCTGTTACTATCTCAACCTATACGGACGCGGCGCAATGGTTCGCTTATCACGAGGACGAGGACGAGCATGAAGCGCAGGATCAAGCGACGCTCGAAGCGTGGTGGGCACGGCTGCACGCAAGCCTGCCGGAACTTGGCGCGAGCATTGAAGTGATCGAGACGGCCACGCCGCGCACTTACTACGAGCAGACGCGGCGCAAGCTCGGCATGGTCGGCGGCACGGGCCAAACGCTCGCCGTGTCGGGCGCACACGCTTTCACACACCGCACGCCGCTCCCGCAACTCTACATGGTCGGCGACACGGTCTTCCCCGGCGCGTCCGTTGCCGCCGTCACACACTCGGCGCTCGTCGTCGCAGACGAAATCGCCCCGCCGGCCCGTTAAGAAATGGGCGGCGGGGCGATAGTGATAAGTTAGCGGCTGAAGATGACCGCGCAGCGTGGTTATTGCGGTAATTTACGCGGCGGGTCGCCCGACTCGCCTCCCTTCGCTGGCTTGACGAAGATAGGCTCGGAACGAGTGGGCGCGGGCAACATTTTGCTGCCACCGCCATTCTTCGGGAAATCATCACTCGGACTGTCCCAGCCCCGGCCAACGCGCTGCTCCGACAGCTTGGCGGACGGGCAGCCCCGGCAGGGGACGTTGTTTGGCAATGTGCCCTGCGGCGGCGGTACGTACACCACGTTGTTATAGTTGAAGCCATAGGGGCAACTCACCGGCCGCCAGTAGAACGGGACGAAGACCCACGAACCGGCGAAGCTGTCGAACACCCAATACCCGTTGCCCCTTAAACCGTACCCAGCCGGCACCCACCCGTAGCCGAACTCGGCATCCATGCTGTGCAGACGCTGGAGCGCGCTGACGAGAGTGCGGTTACGTGTGACGCGCCCGTTCGCCTTCGCCAGCAGTTGGGCGCGCTCGCGGCTCCAAGCGTCGAGCGCGTCAGCCTCCTTCTTATCGAGTTTCGCCAACTCCATCGCGCCGCCATTTGCGACGAGCATCTTGTGTCCGTCTTTGACGAGCACCGCGCCGGGGCCGACCTGCGCACGCCCCTTGAAGACGGCGACCTCGGTCGTGCCGCCCGCGAGCACTTCGATATGATAGACGCCGCTCTTGATAACGCTGATCTGCGTCTGCGGCGTGTCAAGCATGAGCACCGGTTGCCCGTCGTCAAAGTCAATCACCTCGGCTACGAACGCCCCGCGGTTCAGCTTGAGGCGGAGATGGTCGAGCGAGTCGTCCACCATCGTGAACTCCGCGCCCGCGCCGATACGCACGTAAGAGCCGGGGTTAAGCAACACCTCGACGCGGCCGTCGTCGCCGGTCTTGATCAGATCACCGGCGCGCAGATTGTCGGCCGTTGTGAGCGCCAGCGGGGCAGTCGAGCCGGCGCGTGTCACCAGCACTTCGCCGACGACGAAGTTGATGCCGCCGGCGCGTGCCGAGATCACGCGCGGGTCTCTGGACTGGGCGAAGCCGGGCCTGCTACCGAAAAGCGTCAGGGACAAGGCGGCCGTGGCCAGCAGCACGCAAGCGAATAACTTTTTCACGACGAACACCTCTCTTTACAGGCAATCGGTCTTGGACGGGAAGAGCCAGTATCGGGTACGCATAGCTTACTCGCGCTTCACGCCAATTTCAAGCTTGCCGTCTAAATCGAAACCTAGAAGATTGGCACAAGCAGGAAAATATGATCCACGAATTCACACGAAACAACACGAAATCAATTAGATTTTTTTCGTGTTGTTTCGTGTGAATTCGTGGATAAGCTTTTTTCTTTTGTCCCAATGTCGTAGGTTTCGATTTAGGACTACTCCGGCCTCAGGCTCAGTTATGCGGCATGATGAGGGCACGCGCACGCTCAACTTCTGCCGGCGCGCCGCGGACGACGAGCACAGCATCGCCGTCCAGCCACACGGCCGTCAGCAGCGCACCATCATGCCACGCGGCCACATGGGAGTCGGCCACGCTAAGCTGAGCAGCACCCGCGGTCGCTGTCTGGGGCTGAAGCGCGCTGTAGCCGTGGAAGAACTCTGCGGCGTCAGCAGGCTTGTCCCAGATCGTGCGCCACACGAAGAGCGACGCGTCGTCGGTGCGCGTGAACAG
Organism: Pyrinomonadales bacterium; assembly: GCA_038237345.1. Classification (GTDB taxonomy): domain Bacteria; phylum Acidobacteriota; class Blastocatellia; order Pyrinomonadales; family Pyrinomonadaceae; genus QHXQ01. The sequence goes on along the minus strand of JBBRYU010000011.1, from coordinate 7,842 downwards.
ATAAGCGCGGTCGCCGCCCCAACCGGCGGCGGCGCGGGCGGCGTCTCTCACCGGCAGGACTTTGAGCAGCAGACCACGCACGCCGATCTCGCCGAGCGGTGTCGCGGCCGACACATGCCAGCCACCTGCGGCGAACCCCTGTTCGTCAACCGCGACCGCGCGCGGCTGCTCGTGCGCGAAATACTTTTCTGGGTGCAGGACTTGCTCGCTCGACGCGGGCGGGCGATGAAAGAGTTCGTCCACGGCAGCAGTGCCGCCTTTGCGCCGCACTGCTTCGACGAAGCGCACGCCATCGCGATAGCGAAAGATGAAAGTCTCCGTGAGCAGCGGGGGGAAGAGCGCGCCGATGTCTTTGCGATAACCGGCGAACCGTTCGTCCTCGGCACGGGCTACGTCGTCGAGCGGGCGGCGCGTCCATGCGTCGCCTTGTTCCAGCCGGCGCTGCACGTCCATCGCATCGCCTTCGATGACGGCGAAGAGCGCCTCTTCGCGGTCAAAGTCGTAGGGGCGCGCCAGCAGCAGTTTCAACAGATCGAAGTGCTGATCTTGCAGGGCGTGGACGAACTCGTGCGCGAGCAGCGCCTCGCTCGCAGGCGATGTGCCTCGCGGGTCGGCGAGGAGCAAGACCTGCCGGTCGAGCGGCGAATAGGTCGCGCCGGCAGAGGCGGCGGCGAAACTCGCGGCCAGCGTGGCCAGATCAGTTCCGGCAGGCAGCATCCCGCCCGCTACGGCCAAGCGGCTCAGCGGGCGCAGTTCTTCGCCGCCGAGCGCGTCCGCCATCTCTTTCGTGCGTGTGCCGTATTCCCAGCCGGTCAACTCGATCATGCCCGGCGCGCTCAGCCAGGGCAATGCACGCGTGTCTGCGGCGGAGCGCATCACGCGTTCGCGCACGCGCTGCAACTTCGGCGCGAGCGGACGCACGGGCAGCGGCGTCAAGGTATGCGCGGTTTCAGGTAACGTGCTGGCGGACGCGATGTTAGTGCGCTGCGCCGTCATGGACTTACGCCCGCAGGCGAGCGCGAAGGCCAGTACACCGAGCGAGAACAGGAAAAATAGGAGGGGCCAACCCTTCGTCCGCATAGCCTGTGTTAGACGCGCGGCGGGCGCGCTGCGATGCCGTCAAATTCACTTGGTTTGTGTAATGCGGGCGACCGGTTTCAACACAAAGGAGACACAGAGAACACAGAGTTCTTGCTCCGTGTTCTCTGTGTCTCCTTTGTGTACTCTATGTTGAATTGAACGAGCGCTACGTTCGCTGCTGGTGCCACTCCGACGCGCCGCTAACGATCAAGCATGTCGAGCATCGAGTCACCGGCTGGTTGCGGGGCGGGGCGCGCGGGGCCGGTGTGATCGGCGAGGCGCAGTTGCAGGTTGCCGACGTTGCTGGCATAGGCCAACGCTTCGTCCTTATTGACCACGTCGCTGCGGATCAGTTGCTCAAGTATGCTGTCGAAGGTCTGCATCCCTTCCAACTCGCCCTGTTCCATCGCGTCAATCAGCGACCTGCCCTCGGACTCGCCGCGCTCCATGTAGTCGCGTGTGCGCGCGGTGGATTTCAAAATCTCAATGGCGGCGATGCGCCCCTGTTTGTCGGCGCGCGGGACGAGGCGTTGCGAGACGATGTAGCGAAACGTCTGCGAAAGGCGGGCGCGTATGGCCGCCTCCTCGTTTTTCGGGAAAACGCCGATGATGCGATCAACTGTCTTCGAGGCATCAATCGTGTGCAGCGTTGAGAGGACGAGGTGACCGGTCTCGGCGGCTTCGAGCGCGACTTCAATCGTCTCGCGGTCGCGCATCTCGCCGACGAGGATCACTTTCGGCGCTTGCCGCAAGGCGGCGCGCAAGGCGAGCGCGAAGCTCGGCGTGTCGGAATGCAACTCGCGCTGATGTATGGTCGCGCGTTTGTGCGCATGCAGAAATTCGATGGGGTCTTCGATGGTGACGATGTGGTACGCCTTCGTGTCGTTGATCAGATCGATGACGGCGGCGAGCGTGGTTGATTTGCCGCTGCCGGTCGGGCCGGTCACCAGCACCAGTCCGTTCTTCAGATCGGCAATGTCTTTAAGTTGCGGCGGCAGATTGAAGTCGCTCCACTGCGGCGGGCGCACGGGAATGACGCGCATGACGATGGCGTGCGAACCGCGCTGCATGAAGATGTTGACGCGGAAGCGTGAGACGCCGGACGCGCTGAACGACACGTCCGCCGAGCCGTACTTTTCCAGATTCTCCGCCGCCACCGGATTACTGCCGACGAGCAGTTTGGCAATGCCGTTGGTATGCACGGGCAACAGTTTCTCCAAGCCCGGCACCGGCACGCCCTGTAGCTGGCCCATCAATTCGATCTGTGGCGGCCGGCCGGGCGAGAAGATCAGATCGCTTACCTTGTCGGACACGGCGAGCATCGTGCTCAGCACGTCCAGAAAATTCATCGGCGCGCCGGCTGCTTGCTGAGGAGTTGGCAGGGTGGTCATAAGTAATTTGTCCGTGGTCGATTGTCCGTTGCTTATTATCTGTTGTCCGTCGGCCATTGTGCCGCCAGGTGGCCAGTTCAGTTGTAGCGTTTAGCGCAGGTGCGCAGTACAACGGACAATTGCCGCCGGACAACGAACAAGCTTTCGTAATGCTTGCGATGAAAATGAGACACCGCGCGCAAACCAACGCGCCAGCTGCGGCGTACATCTTAGTGTAGGCATGGCGCACGGCGCGCCGCAAGTTTTTATGAAACCTTGCGCTCGCTCGCGGCGTCAAAACTAAGGAGAGGCGAGAACCAACGATGGCAACTTATCGAGACCCGATTAGAGAGTTCGCGCCGCTCGAAGTGATTGAGCGGCTACTGGAAATTCGCGCCGAGGCGGGCTACCAACCGGCCATCTATATGCACGCCGAGAATGAGCTAACAGCCTACTTCGACGCCTACGGCTTCGATATTTACGCTTTTGCCGAACCTGAAGCCGCGTTCAACTATGGCCGCTATCGCGCGCCGCTCGCGCCCGGCGGCGGCTACGCCCACGAACATCCGACCGCGCACTGAAGAGGATTGACTCATTGAATCAATGAGCCAATGAGTCAATTTTCATTCCGCTTTGACGATGACGAACGTCACATCGTCGTCCGCGCCGCGCCCGTCAGTCCAGTCGAGCATGTCGGCGTGGATAAATTTAATCAACTCACGCGCACGCAACTCCCGCCCTTCGCCTACCTTCCGCGCTAAGCGGTCACGCCCATATTCTTCGCCGGCAGCGTTCGTTGCTTCAACGATTCCGTCCGTGTAGAGCGCCAGCACTTGGCCTGCCGCTATCGGCAAATAATATTCGTAGTAGCGCGTGTCGCGGAACATGCCGAGCGGGATGCCGCCGCGCTCGATGAAGCGTGCCTGCCCGTCGGCGTCCAACAGGAGCGGTGGGTTATGACCGGCGTTGGCATAGGCGAGCGTCTTGTTGGTCGCGTCGAGCACGCCGTAGAACGCCGTGACGAACTGGTGATTCTGAATCGACTCCCAGAGCAGATAGTTAACCTTCGCCATCGAGACACTGGGCGCGTAGCCGATGTGCAGCGCAGCGCGCAGGGACGCACGCAGGAACGCCATCAGCAAAGCGGCGGGCACGCCCTTGCCGGACACGTCGGCGATGACGAGGCCGAGCAGGTCTTCGTGAATTTTAACGAAGTCGTAATAGTCGCCGGAGACTTCTTCAGTCGAGAAGTTGTAGGCACTGATGTCGAAGCCGACGAGTTCCGGGTCGCGGGCGGGCAACAACTCAAGCTGCACCTGCCGCGCGATCTCAAGCTGCGCTTCGAGCCGCCGCTTCTCCAGTAACTGCTCGTGCAGCATCGCCTTCTCAATGATGATTGCGACCTGCGAGGCGAGCAGCAACAGGATGTCGAGGTCGGCCGCGGTGTAAGCGTCCAGACAGTCGCTTTCGAGATCGAAGACGCCGATCACTTCTTCGTTCGAGATGATCGGCGCGATCATCTCCGAACAAGTCTCCACTCGCGCGTTGATGTAGCGCTTGTCCTTGCTCACGTCCTGCACGATGATCGGCTCGCCCGTCTGCGCAACGTAGCCGATCAAGCCTTCGCCGACCTTCAAGTGCAGCTCGGTCAACTCGCCGATGTCATAACCGCGCACGGCCGTCGTGCTGAAACCGCGCAACGCGCCGGGATCTGTGTCGTGCCCGTCACGCTTCGGGCCGCGCTCGACGATATAGATACCCGCGGCGTCATAATGGATGAGTGAGCCGAGCGTGTCCATTACGAGGTTCAAGACCTCGTCCACATCGAGCGAGCGGCTGATCTTTTTCGTGATGTCGAGCAGCAACCGCAGTTTCGCCTCGACGGTCAATTTCGCCGCCGGCTCACTCGCCACAACTTCATTGAGAGGTTCCATGGTGATCTGAATGAGGGATTATAGAGGAAGAAAGGAAAATGATGAATGATGAATGATGAATGAAGGGCTATTGCTGTTAATTCATCATTCATCGTTCATCGTTCCGCATTCAGCGTTTCGAGTGCCGCTTCCGTCAACAGTTCAAGCTCGACGGCGGCGGTCGGGTGGTGGCGAAAGAAGTCGTTGATGTCGGCAGCGAGGGTGATGCGCGCGAGGCGCAGCCCCCGCGCGGCGAAGAGGTCGGCGTAGGCGGCGGCGGCGCGCCGCCCGGCCGCATCGGGGTCGAGCGCGCTGACGACGCGGAAGCGAGCGAGCGGCGCAAGCCATTCCGCCTTCAGACCGCCCACGCCGACCAAGCCGATGGCGGCGAAACCGTGCGCCATGAGCGTGAGCGTGTCGGTGAAGCCTTCGACGAGATAGACGATGTGCCCGCTTGGCAATGCGGCGAGCGCGTCCGCGTTATAAAGCGAGGGCACGCCGCCGCGCATGTTGTGCCAGCGCGGCTCGACCCCGGCGGCGGTCGTGCGCGCCTGCAAATAGATCGCGCGCCCGGCGACGCGGAAGGGAAAGAGCAAGCGATGCCGATAGAACGTCAGATGCGCCCGCGCGTTGAAGAGACCACTGCGCTGCAACTCTGCGAGCGGGAACGCATCGAGCATGCGGCGCATGACGCGACGATAAGCGCGCCGTGGAAAGTAAGCGAGGCCGGCGCGTTTGATCGTGCGCACGTCTATGCCGCGCCGCGCGAGATAGTTGCGGCCTTCGGTCTGCTCTTCAGCGCGACACGTTTGCAAGAACGTTTCGCAGATGGCGGCCACGCGGTTGCGTGCGAGCGGTTCGGCGGCAAGTTCGGTCTCGTCGGCCGGATCGGGCGCGGCGCGCAGGGCGAGCGAACGTGTGCCGCGTTTCGCGTTAATGCCCAACTCGCGCGCTATCTCGCGGACGGCGCGACCATACGCGACATTATGCATGAGTTGATAAAAAGTGATCGCGTCGCCGCCTTCGTCACGCGAGAAGCAATGAAAGAGGCCGCGCGTGAGTTCGATGGAGAGACTCGGATGACCTGTGCCGCTGTGTTTGTGGGCTGGAATTGGACAGCGCGTTTGCAGTCGTCCGCCGGAGTGATGCGCGTTGGGACAATAGCGCAGGTAGAAGGGACGGTAATCAATCACGCGCTTGATCTCGTCGCGTAAAGCGCGCAGGCGGTTTAGCGACGATGAGTCAGCCGGCATGGCGTCTGTTGTGGCCGGCAGCGCGTGCGCCATTCCGGCGTGTGCGCGCGTCCCATTCGTTGCGCTGGGCGTAGCGGGCAGCGACTTCCGCCTCGTGGCGCATGCGATATTCGCTCCACAGCCGCGACACCTTCATGCGGTACTCGACCAACTCACGGCTAACGTTGAAGCGCCGCGCGATCTCGGTTGAAGTCTGCCCCGCACGGACGAACCGGCGCAACGCCGCGTAGGGCACGAGCGCGGCCGCGCCGACCGCGTAGGCCGCTTCCTCATCCGCTTCGTTGTAATCACGTGCGACCGTCTTGCCCTGCTGATTCTGCGCGACGATGGCGAGCCGGTTCGCTTTGTGGCCCAGAAAAACGTGGCAGACCTCTTCCATCAGCGTCGCGTTGTTGCGCGCCTGCCCGTGCTTCGGATTGAGGATGACCACACGCCAACCGTTCGGCAGCGGGCGCGAGCAAGTCCCGCCCGACCAAGCGTCCGCCCCGACGCCGAGCAGATGCTCGCGCGTCTCTTCCGACAGCCCCGCGATCTGCTCGAAGTCCACGACCATCAGCTTCGCGAAATGCGCCAGCGCGAATGGATCGAGCGCTTCGTCGTCGCGCCTGAGGCCCGCGAAATCGCGCAAGCCCATCGCCCGCACCTCATATTGTCGGCCCTTAAAACTTGGCGGCCAGCTTGTCTCTTCCACAGTTTGATTATACCCGGCCGCGCGTGATGTGACACGCTTTATTGCAGCTTAGAGTTGTGCCGCCCGCGCGCACGCCACATGTCAGACTTTTGCTGCGCCTGCACTGCTCAGAGTGCGCGTGTGGCTTCACACTTGGCCCGTATTAGCCCTAATCGCTCGCATGGGATTTGTGGCACTGCCGTTGCACAAGCAGCGTGGAGAGTTCAACTAACGGGCGCGCTCAGCCCGCTAATAACAAAGATTAAGGAGTATCGTTCATGTATCGCACGGGTCTTACATTATTGCTTACCATTACCCTCGTCATCAGTTGCGCGCCACTCGCCGCACCTGCGTGTGCGCAAACGCAGGCGGCGAATAGCGCGCCGGCGCAAGGGCAGGAGCAACAAGCCGCACCGTTGGCGCAGCCGCCCGCGCCGTTGGATAAGCAGGGGGAGAAGATCAAACGCGTCGTCAGCAAGATCGGCGTGGGCGAAAGGCTCACTGTCTTTCTGAAGAACGGCGACGACCTGCACGGGACGGTGTCGTATCTGGGCGAGACCAATTTTGATGTCGCTGAAGTGGACATGCACAGATTGATCAACGTGCAGTACGCGGAGGTCAAGAAAGTGCGTGAAGGCTTCAGCGAGGTCAACCTGCTGACGGGCAAACGGTATAGCCGGCCGCAGGGCTTCAAGATCGCGGCCTTCGCGGGCGCGATGTTCCTCGCTATCGGACTGCCGCTTATCTTTTTAAGCACCGTAAAGGACTAAGCGCTCGCGTGCTGCGCGGCCGCGCGCCGCTCCAACTCTGCGGGCGCAATGTCCTCGACGTGTGTGGCGAGATACCAATTGTAGCCGAACGGGTCGGCCACGCCGCCGGTGCGGTCGCCGTAAAACTGATCCGCCACGGGCCGGTTCAACTTCGCGCCGGCTTTCACCGCCTGCTCGACCTGCGCGTCCACGTCCGCGACGTACAGCATAAAACTCACCGGCGAACCGCCGATTGACTGCACGCTGCGCGCGTTCATCTCCGCATGCTCGTCAGCGAGCATGACGTGCGAGTCGCCGATCTTGATCTCGGCGTGCCCTATCTTTCCGCCGGGCGCGGCCATGCGGAACAACTCCGTCGCGCCAAATGCCTCCTTATAAAACTCTATCGCACGAGCCGCATCGTTGAAGATCAGGTACGGCGTCACACTATGGTAGCCCTCTGGAATCGGTTTCACTTTGCTGGTCATTGTATCTCTCCTTCACACGACAGTTTTCTTGGCGGACGGTGGTAAGTAGCTGCAATAGCTCATCCAACGTGCGCCGGTGGCGAGCTTCACGGAAAGTATCTGTAAATTTCTTTTCGATTAAGCAAGCGCACGAAAGTGACAAGCTGATTTTCGACGATTACGCCGACCCGGTAATCGCCGATTCTGAGACGATAATAACTTCCACCGCCTTTCAGCTTTTTCAGATTAGCGATGGCTGTCTGATCCTGCGCCTGCTCAACTGCTTCGATCAGTTCTCTCATGCGCCGCAGCACTGACTTGTCGTTGACGCTCCGCAGGT
>JBBRYU010000010.1:0-36598 GCA_038237345.1 Pyrinomonadales bacterium | reverse complement strand
TCGGACAGACCTCGATGCAGTTGCCGCACTGCGAACAGTTGAGCCAGCCGCCATAGGTGCCGATGACCGTATTGACGCCGCGGTTGCCGGCCTCGATGGCGTCCTCGCCCATCCATTCGTCGCACACGCGCGTGCAGCGTTTACATAAAATGCAACGCTGCGGATCGTTGGCGACGATGGGCGACAAGAATTTTTCGGGCGCGTAATTCTTCTTCTCGCGGAAACGCTCTTCCAGCCCGCCCCAGTCGAAGACCATCTCCTGTAACTCGCACTCGCCGCCGCGATCACAGACCGGACAATCAAGCGGATGATTCGCCAGCAGGAACTCGACCATCGCGCGTTGCGCCTTCTCGATCTCTTCGCTCTCGGTCGTAACGATCATGCCGTCGGTGCAAGTGATCGTGCAGGACGTTTGCAGTTTCGGCATCTTCTCGATGCGCACGAGGCACATGCGACAAGAGGCTTGCAGCGCGAGATCAGAGTAATAACAAAAGGACGGAATGGCGTGCCCGTTCGTGCGGCACACGTCAATCAACCGCGCGCCCTTCTCAACCTCGTAGGCGTTATCGTTAATCGTGACTTTGATCAAATCAGCCATCAGCTAAACCTTAAACCGTACTGAGCGAGACGCCTTCCTGCTCCGGACTCTCCATGATCGCAGACAGGTGGCGGCGGAAATCTTCGGGAAACTTTTTAATCGCCGACTGAATCGGCCACGAGGCGGCGTCGCCAAGCGGGCAGAAAGATTTACCCTCGATGTTGTCGCAGATATCGAGCAGGAGTTGCGCGTCTTCGGGGCGGCCTTCACCGTTAGCAATGCGTTTGAAAACTTTGACGAGCCAGTCCGTGCCTTCGCGGCAGGGCGTACACCAACCGCATGATTCGTGTTTGTAAAACTCGGTCAGGTTCTTCGTCGTCTCGAAAACATCGACCGTGTCGTCCAGCACCATGAAGCCGCCGGAGCCGACCATCGAGCCAGCGACGACGATTCCTTCATAGTCCATCCGCACATCTTTGCCGACGATGTCCGCCGCCGGCATGATGTAGACGCTTGAGCCGCCGGGAATGACCGCCTTCAGTTGTCGCCCGTTGGCGATGCCCTGACAATCATCCATGATGAACTTCTCCATGTCGTCATAGCCCAGCGGCAGTTCATAGACGCCGGGCCGATTGACGTGACCGGAGACCGACCAGAGTTTCGTGCCGCCGCTCTTCTCCGTACCGAGTTTTTGATATGCTGCGCCGCCCATCTTGATAATGTCGGGCACAGCCGTCAGCGTCTCGACGTTATTGACGACTGTCGGGCTGGCATAGAGACCGGAGACGGCGGGGAAGGGCGGCTTCATACGCGGATGCCCGCGCAGACCTTCGAGCGAACTCAAGAGCGCGGTCTCTTCACCGCAGATGTACGCGCCCGCGCCAGTGTGCGTGTAGACCTCGCAGGCGAAGTCCGTGCCCATGATCTTCTCGCCGACGAGACCGGCTTCGCGCGCTTCGGCGATAGCCGCGTCCATGATATTGATGAGATAGCGATATTCGCCGCGCGTGTAAATGTAGGTTGCTTTCGAGCCGAGCGCGTAGGCGGCGATCAGCATGCCCTCGATCAGCATGTGCGGATCGCGCTCCATCAGATAGCGATCCTTGAACGTGCCCGGCTCCGATTCGTCTGCGTTGCAGACGACGTACTTCTGTTTCGGCGAATCCTTCGGCACGAAGCTCCATTTCATGCCGGTTGGAAAGCCTGCGCCCCCGCGCCCGCGCAACGCTGACTTCTTCACCTCGTCGATCACGTCACCCGGCGACATACCGTCGAGAACTTTCTTCAACGCCTCATAGCCGCCGTTGCGCCGGTACACGTCGAGCGTGTGTGATCGCTCAAGCGACACGCGCCGGAGTTGCAAAGGCTCACAACCGATTGCTCCGATGAACATACTCATTGAACTTTTACAGTGAACACGTACTCGTCGCGCTGACAGCGGTCAAGCAGTTCGTCAATCTTTTCCGGCGTCAGATTTTCGTGAAAGTCGAAGCCGAGTTGCAGCATCGGCGCAGTGCCGCACGAGCCGAGACATTCGACCTCCGAGAGCGTGAACCGCCCGTCCGCGGTCGTCTCGCCGGGCTTAATGCCGAGATGCTTGGCGCACTGTTCAGTAATCTTGCCCGCGCCCATGATCTTGCACGAGAGCGTGCGGCAAATTTGGATGTGATACTTGCCGACCGGCTGTGTGTAGAGCATCGAGTAAAAGGTGGCGACTTCCCACACGTCCGTGATGCGTATGCCGAGCCGATCCGCGAGATACGCCACGCCCGGTTTATCCAACCAACCGCGCTCGCGCTGCACGATGAACATCAACGGCAGGATGGCCGAGCGTCTCCGCTCCGCCGGATACTTCGCCAGATGTCCGTCAATCTCCGCTTCAACCGGAGGCGGGAAGCGCGCGATCTCGTCCGGCACTTGCGCCTCTTGCGGCAGCGGATTATGCGGCGTGAATTGCTCGCTCATATCAGTTGTGAGTTTTCAGTTGTGAGTTTTCAACTTCAGCAGCCGCGTTGTGCGATTAACTGAAAACTCACAACTGAAAACTACCTGTCTATTTCTCCCAACACGATGTCGGTCGAGCCGATGACGGCGACCACGTCGGCGATCATCTCGCCCTCGCACATATGGGGCAGCGCCGAGAGGTTGACGAAACTAGGGCCGCGGAAATGCACGCGCGCGGGCTTCGGCCCGCCGTCGGATTTAATGTAGACGCCCAATTCGCCCTTCGAGCCTTCGATTGCGTGATAGACCTCCCCTGCCGGCACATTGAAGCCTTCGGCCACGATCAGGAAGTGATGGATCAGCGCGTCCATATGCGTCTTCATCGCTTCGCGGTCGGGCAGCACAACTTTCGGCGCATCGGCCTTGACGGAGCCGGGTTTGAGTCTGCCTAACGCTTGCACCGCGATCTTGTGCGACTCCATCATCTCGCGCATGCGCACGAGATAGCGCCCCCATACGTCGCAACTGGTCTCGACGGGAATCTCAAAGTCGTAAGTCTCGTAACCTGTATAAGGATTCGTGCGCCGCACGTCCACGGCGACGCCGCTGCCGCGCAAAGAGGGGCCGGTCAGACCAAGATCAATGGCATCTTCCGCCGACACGAGACCGATCCCTTTTGTGCGTTTCTGGAAAATTCTGTTGCCGGTGAGCAGCGAATGAAACTCTGCGTGCGCGGGCGGGAATTTGTCTATGAACTGTTTGACGCGCCGCTCGAAGCCGGCGGGCAAGTCCATCATCAATCCACCGATGCGGAAGTAGGACGGCGTCAGCCGCCCGCCCGATGCGGCCTCGATCAAGTTGAGAATCTTTTCGCGCTCGCGGAAGCAATAGAAGAAGACAGTCATCGCGCCGAGGTCGAGCGCGTGCGTGCCGAGCCAGACGAGGTGCGAAGCGATACGTTGCAATTCGCACATCAGCACCCGGATCACCTGCGCGCGTTCGGGAATCTCAATGCCTAACAACTTCTCCACCGCCATCACGTAGGCGAGGTTGTTGCCGAGCGGATTCAAATTGTCCATCCGGTCGGTGATGACGATCCCTTGCTGATATTTTTTATATTCGAACAGCTTCTCCATCCCAGTGTGAAGATAGCCGATGTCGGGCGTGCATTTGATGACCATCTCGCCGTCGAGCACAAGCTCAAGGCGCAATACGCCATGCGTTGAAGGATGCTGCGGCCCCATCGAGATCGTCATCTGCGTGTCCAGCGGACGATCAACTACCTCGAACTGTGGCGGTAGAGTAGAAGCACTCATGATTTGTGATTTGTGATTGGGATGGCTGTTCCACCCGGCCACCCACAATCGGAAATCAAAATTCTAAAATCGGCAATTATGTCAGGCTGTACGGCTCATAGCCGCGCAAAGGAAAATCTTTGCGCAACGCGTGTCCTTGCCAGTCGTCGGGCAACAGGATGCGGCGCAGGTCTGGATGACCGTCGAAGATGATGCCGACTAAATCGTAAGTTTCTCGCTCGTGCCAGTTCGCCGTGCGCCAGATGTTCGTGACGGTCGGCACATGCGCGTCGTCTTCGTTAAGCAAAACTTTCAAGCGCAGGCGATGGTACTTCGTCGTCGAAAAAAGGTGATAGTTAACCTCGAAGCGCGGCTCTTCTTCCGGGCCGCGGTCGACGCCGCAGAGATCGGCGAGCAGGTTGAACGCAAACTCCGGTGCGGTTTTCAAGAAAGAGCAGATAGCACCAAGCTGCGCACGCGGCACGACGACTGTGATTTCGCCGAATGCCTGCACGACATTATCCACCCAATCTGCTTGTTTCTGTCGTAACGTCTCGATCAAGGGCAGCAACGCCGGGTACTCAAGCGGCGATGCGCTCTGCTCGGCGATGGTCTGTGCGCGCTGAATGTCTTGTGACATGATTGACTCTTATCGCTAACAGCTAACAGCTTTCTCACGATGATCGTCGCCGCTCGTGACGCGAAGGGATCGTGTAGGGACGCGACACCGGCAGTTGCGTTGGACTGTCGGCTGCGGCCTCGTTTAAGGCAGAGACGCCGGACGCGGGCAATGTGCCCGGCGGCACGGCTTCGCGTGCTTCATCAACCTGCACATCCTTGCGGTCGCGCAGAGACTCTTTCATTACCTTGTCTTGCAACATCATCACCGCATGAATCAGCATCTCGGGGCGCGGCGGGCAGCCCGGAATGTATACGTCCACCGGCACAACCTTGTCCACACCCTGCACGATGGCGTAGTTGTCGAACACGCCGCCCGACGTGGCGCACGCGCCCATCGAGATGACCCACTTCGGCTCCGGCATCTGATCGTAGATGCGCCGCAAGACCGGGGCCATCTTGCGCGAGACGCGGCCCGACACGATCATCACGTCCGCTTGCCGCGGGCTGGCGCGAAAGACCTCCGAGCCGAAGCGCGCCAGATCATTACGTGCGCTCGTCGCGTTCATCATCTCAATGGCGCAGCAGGCAAGCCCGAACGTCGCCGGCCACAGACTCGATTTGCGCGCCCAATTGACCAGCGCATCGAGTTGCGTCGTCAATACTTCTGGTAACGCTTCGGCCAGCAGATTATCGAGACCCATAAACCCTCCGTAAAACTTTAGGCAGCGCGTTTAATCTCAGCCGCGCGTCCCTCAAGCACCGCCAGCGCACGCCCTTCGGCTTCAGCTTCGAGCCGCGCGCGGTCACTCCAGTCAAACAAGCCCTTCTTGACCACGTACACATAACCGACCAGCAACAGCGCGACGAACAGCATCATCTCTGCGAAGATGATCGTGCGCATCTGTCCGCCTTGCCCTAGGAATTGGCGGAAGACGACCGCCCACGGCATCAGGAAGATCAACTCAATGTCGAACAGGATAAAGATCATCGCGATCAGGTAGAACTTGACCGAGAAGCGTGCGCGCGCCGAGCCGACCGGGTCTTTGCCACACTCGTAAGGCATCAGCTTCGTGCGCGTCGATTTGCGCTGCCCGACGAACTGCGACAACAGTATGTTGCCGGCCGCGAAGACAAACGCGACGCCGAACATCAAAAGGATCGGCAGGTAATCCATCAGCGCGAAGTTACGCACACCGGCCTCCCGTCAGCTCATACTGTTTGCGAGCTTGTCCCAGAGTTTGAGAATCATGGTACAAGCGCATGGTAGTGCAACGACTGATCCGTGTCAAGCAACTCTTTGGCCGGCGCAAAAGGCTCTTACGCAAGGAGATTGACCCTCTTGAAATCGCTATGTTACTGTTCTTTTAGCGCGCGTCCGATGCAGAAAGTTTGACGGGCCTGCCACCTCCAACGTGCGGAACGCTTACCTGATATAAGTCGTGATTACCGGATACAACACAGACATCGAGCACGACGGGACGATCTATCATGTCCAGACCGAGGACAAGGGGCTTGGCTCGCCTATCATCCTGTCGCTCATCTATGTTGGCGGCGCGATCCTCGCGAGCAAGCGCTCGCCCTATCACGATCTTATCGCCGCCGGGTTCGACGCGCAGTTGCTTGCCGAGCGTCTGCAACGCCAACACAAACTGCTCTGCGCCGCCATCAGCGCCGGTCGTATCGAAGACCTCAAACGCATGCAGCAACGCGAGCAGGCAGCGCCCCCGCCCGATGTGAGCACGGCCTCGTCTGCCTCGAGGGAAGCGGCGCGCCTGCCGGCGGGCGTACAAACAGATACGCCGTTGTTGGCTATTCCCGTCAATCTATTATCTGAGTCAGCAGACATCACCCGGTCAGAGGTGGGTGCGTCGTCTGCAACACAAATTGAAGCGGCGGATATCTTACACGTCGAAGCTGATCAAGCTCTGTATCTGGATATGTTGGAGGAGCGCGAGTTCCGCGCCGGCGAAGTGGTCACGATCCGCGTGCGGGTCGGGCGCGGGCCAGTGGATGATCGCGCGGTCGTGCAAGGTGCGGAGGTGACCGTCAAAATTCTCGGCTCCGAATTCCGCCCGCTCATACTGCGGAGCAAGACGGATCAGGATGGCGTGGCGGTCGTCCACGCTTGGCTGCCACGTTTCACCGCTGGCCGTGCCGCCGTTTTGATCCGCGCCGTATCAGACGATTACGCGGCCGAGTTGCGCCGCATTATTCAACACTGATAATAAGGAGCGGCGTTTGCGTATCCAGATTAACGGCGAACCGCAAGAAGTGCGGGAAGGATTGACTCTGCGTGAGCTGATCGTAGAGTTGCAATTACCGCCGGAGCGGTTGGCGATTGAGCGCAACCGCGAAGTCGTGCGCCGCGCTAATTGGAGTGAAACGTTAATTGCTGCGGGCGATCAGATCGAGATCGTGCACTTCGTCGGTGGCGGCGCAGAAACACATGCTTGAATGCTTCACGCTTTGCTTCTAGTCGGCACGCGACATTGTCTGCTGCCTTGCGCCAATTCGCCGCCTCGCACGCGCTGTCCGCGATTTTGGAAACCTGATGTGAGCAGCAAACGTAATATGGAGATGACAGTCGCCAGCATCGTCGCGCTGAGTTATTACTTGCTCCGCGATGACCGCCGGTTTGATAGGCCTGAATCTTGATCGCCACACTCATCATCGTTTTCGTCCTGCTCGCCGCCGCCGCCGCCTTTGCCATCTATCGCAGGCAGTATAATAAACTTTTAGCCGGCCGGGCGCAGCGTGAATTGCCACCGCGCCAGCCGCGCAGCTTGTTCGCCGACACCCAGTTGGCGCTTGATGAGAGCGCACACGCGCTGCCCGCGCAACGGGCGCAGGGCTATATGGAACAACGCGCCGCGTTTATGACACGCGCGGCGAGCGATGATCTGTCTGTGCTTGAAGATGCGCACCGCACGGGCGATGCCGCGCTCTATCGCGTCGTGCTAAATGAGTTGGTTGAGCGCGCGCTGAAGGCGGATGAGAAAATGCGCGCGCTTGTCTCATACATACAAGGGCATGGCATGCTGCGGGGCAGCGTGGAGTTGGCCGAGGCCTACAGCGCCGTCTGGCAGATGACGCCCGACCGTGCCACGACCGCCACGATGCTGCACTTAGCCGCGCTCGCCGACGATGCCGACACTTATCGCAAAGCGGCCGAGATCGCCTGCCTCTTCCGGCAGAGCGGGCTGTTGCCGCAACTTACCGGCGCAGAGTTGCAGCAGTTGCTTGATAGTCAATACTGGTTGGTCGCGGCCGACGCGCGCCGCACCGGCGCAGGCTTCGTGCTGAAGCAGCGACTCACCAGCCTGCGTGATGAATTAGCGGCTGTACCAGCCGCGCCTACAGCACAGACTGGCGGCGATGTGGCGACATCTGAACCCATCTAGCCGTGCGCTGTGGTTGATAGTGCGTGCCAGGCGTCGCTGCTCAAATCGTCCGCATGAGAGCGGACAATGTTTGGTTGAAAGAGGAGTACCATGAACTTCGATCCATTCACATTGCTGCTGCTGATCGTCATCGGCATCGGACTTATCGTGCTGCTTGTCTTCTTGAGTAAGACGCTCGTCAACGTGGGCGCGCGTGAAATCGCGATCAAGGAGCGGCGTTACTTCGGCGCGAAGATGCCGCCCGGTCGTGTCGTCGCCACAGAGGGCGAGGTCGGCATACAGGCGGATGTGTTGAAGCCGGGGCTGCATTTTATCAAGTACCCATTCGAGCGCGTCGTGAGCAAAGTGCCGCTCATCGAGATCGGCTCGGATGAGACGGGCATCATCGAAGCGGTGGACGGCGAACCGATGCAGCCCGGCAGTATCTTCGCGCCCGACCGCGCCGAGAACGCGCATAACAATTTCCAAGACCCGATTGCTTTCATCAAGCGCGGCGGCGTCAAAGGCATACAGTTGCGCACGCTGCCGCCGGGCTTGTGGCCGATTCACCCATACCTGTTCCGCGTCTCGGTCTCGAAGGTCACGACGATCCCGCAGGGCAAGGTCGGCGTGATGACTTCCGCCGACGGCGCGCCGCTTGGGGCCGGGCGTTTGCTCGGCCAAGCGATTGCGGGCCACATCAATTTTCAGAACGCCGAACAGTTCATCGCTAAGGGCGGACAGAAGGGGCCGCAGGTGGAAATCCTGACGCCCGGCACGTATCGCATTCTGACCAACTCGATCAGCATCGAGGACGCGAACGTGATCAAGCCCGGTATCTTCTTCGTGCGCCTCTTCGATGCGACCGTGATCAGCGAGAATCAGATCGGCCTCGTTGAAGCGCTGGACGGTTCGCCGCTCGACCCGCGCGATTACGTCGCCACGCCCGTCGAAGGGCACGACAATTTTCAGGATGGACATGAGTTCATCGGGCGCGGCGGCCAGCGCGGGCCGCAGAAGGACATACTGCTGCCCGGCACTTACTACATCAACCCGCTGCTCTTCAAAGTCATTCTGGAGAGCGCGAAAGAAGTGAAGCCGGGCGAGGTCGCGGTCGTGGTCTCAAACGTGGGCAAAGACCCGTCGGAAGAGATACGCCGGCAGATGGCGGCGAAGGTGCGGCAGCGCATGGAGCGCGAAGAGCAGGAGCAGGCGGAACAATCGGCCAAGCGGCTTGATAAGATCGAAGACCACAAGACGGTGGCCGAGATCAAGGCTGAGTTGATGACCGGCGATCCGGCCGACCGGCGGCTGGATGAAGGCGCGCACGAGGCCTATGTCGTGCCCGAAGGATTTCGCGGCATACAGGAATCGGTCGTCGGCCCCGGTCGCTACTACGTCAACACTCTGGCGATCACGCCGATCATCATCCCGACGACGAATCAGACCGTCGAATGGACGGCGGGCGAGGTCGTCAACACATTCAACCCGTTTGAGGTCATCTCGAAAGACGGCTTCACGATGCAACTCGAAGTGCGCGTGGTCTTTCGCGTCAAGCCGGAGGATGCGCCATTCATGGTCGCCAAGATCGGCGGGATTGATCGGTTGATCCAGAACGTGATGCACCCATTGATTGATTCGATCTTCCGCAATCAGGCGTCCGAGTCGTCCGCGATGGCGTACTTGCAAAATCGGCACGAGGAACAGGAGCGGGCGGAGGCGCGTGTGCGCGCACACCTCTTGAAGTATCACGTGGACGTGGTGAACGTCTTGATCTGCCACATACACCTGCCGGAAGAGTTGATGAAGACGCAGACCGAGAAGATTCTCGCCGAGCAGCGGCAGAACATGTACGACGCACAACGCGAGGCGGAAGAGAAGCGCATTCAACTCGCGCGCATCAGCGCACAGGCCGACAATCAGAAAGACTTGATGGCGGCAACCGTCGGCGTCGAAATCTCAGGCAAGCGTGCCGAGCAACGTCGCTCCGAGGGCGAGGGCGAGGCGCACTACATTCTCGCCACCGGCAAGGCGGAAGCCGAGAAGGTGCGGTTGATGGGCGAAGCGCAAGGCGTCGCTTATCATGAACAAGTCAACGCGCTCGGCGCGCAGGGCGTCGCGCTCATCGAGACCTTGAAGGTGATCGGCGAGAAGGGTGTCCGCATCACACCCGACGTGATGGCTTCCGGCGGGACGGGCGATGCCGGTGGCGGCATCGGTACGCTGCTCCTGCTCAACCTATTTCGTGACCGCTTGAACCTGCCGGCCGAGAACGGCTCGAAGGCATCGCTCAAGAGCTAAACAAAACCCGACCCAACAACGCGCGGCGGCCGTCTCTGCAACGGTCGCCGCGCGTTTTTTGCGGCATCATCCAGCAAAACAGCTAATTCACATATTTTTCACTATTTCTTCCGGACAAGACGCGCGCCTCTCGTTAATAAGTTTGCGAGCAAAGTCCAACTGTCGTGGAGCAGCCATTGCCCTGACTTAACATCTGCAACCGAATGGCTGTTCTCGCCCCAAAGGAGTTTGTCCCGTGCCTTCGAAATCACCCCACTCGCGCGCCGCTTTCGTCCTGTTCTTTATCGTCAGCGCAGTAACAGCCCCGCGGTGGGTTGCCACCGCCCACAGATTCAATCTGCCCGCCGGCGCGCTCCTGCGGGGCAGGGCATCGGCGCAGACCGCCGCGACCTTCCAGTTCAGTGCTCCGACCTACGCGGCAGGCGAGGGCGACGGGCGTGTGTCGCTAACGGTGACACGCGCGGGCGATACAACGGGCGCGGCGAGCGTTGACTACCGCACTACGCCGGACGTGCCGGATACACCATGTGCCGACCTATCGGGCGTCGCCTCCGAGCGTTGCGACTTTGCCACCTCGTTGGACACCTTGCGCTTCGGGGCCGGCGAGACCAGCAAGACCTTCACAATTCCGATCATTCAGGATGCCCGCGTCGAAGGGGCGGAGAGCTTCACGGTCACACTCTCAAACACGGTGGGCGCAGCACTCGGTACGCCGGCCGCGACAGTCGTCACCATTCAGGACGACGATCCGACCCCGACGCTCGTCACCCCCATTGACGCCACATCGTTCTTCGTCCGCCAGCAATATCTCGATTTCCTCTCGCGCGAGCCGGAGCCGTCCGAGCCATGGTCGGGCGTGCTGAATCGCTGCCCCGATCCAAACAATGTCGATCCCAACAGCCCTTCGGCCGCTTGCGACCGCCTGACCGTCTCGGCTGCCTTCTTCGGCTCGCCGGAGTTTCGCATAAAGGGCTACTTCGTCTATCTCTTCTACCGGGTCGCCTTAAACCGCCGGGCGCACTATGTCGAGATCATCCCGGACATGCGCACTGTGACCGGCAGCACCTCGGCGGAGGTGTACGCGAAGCGCGCCGCTTTCACCGTTGCTTTCACAGCGCGGCCAGAGTTTCGCGCCCTCTATGATCAGAAGTCGAGCACGGAGTTCGTCGCGGCGCTGCTCGCACGCTATAACACATCCGTCATCAATACCAACGATCCACAGCAGCCCGACACCGGCGGGCAGGTCACGCTCACGCAGGCCGAGTTGGTCAGCCGGTTGGACGCCGGCACGCTCACCCGCGCGCAAGTTCTGCGCGCCGTCGTCGAGAGCCGCGAGGTGGACGCGCGCGAGTTCAACGGCGCATTCGTGGCCATGCAATACTTCGGCTACCTGCGCCGCGAAGCCGAAGAGGCGGGCTATAACGCCTGGCTCACCTACTTGAACGCACATCCGCAAGACTTCCGCACGATGGTCAACGGGTTTATGAACTCGCTGGAGTACCGGCTGCGCTTCGACATCCTCGACCTGACCAATCGCGCGCCGAGTGTGAACGCGGGAGCAACGCGCAGTCTGAGCTTGCCGGGCACGCTCGACCTGAGCGGCTTCGTCAGAGACGACGGACTGCCTTTAGGCAGCACACTCACCATCTCGTGGAGCAAGGTGAGCGGCCCCTCAAGCGTAGTCTTGAGCAATGCGAATGGGGCGGCGACAAGCGCGGTCTTCAACACGCCGGGTTCATACGTGCTGCGCCTCGCGGCGAGCGACGGGCAACTGACGAGCAGCAGCGACGTGACCGTGAACGTGCAGCCGGATAACACGCCGCCGCCGCCCGACCCGAGCAGTGTCGCGCCGCCCACTGACACGACCGTCGCCACCACCGTCGGCGCGGGCACAGCATTTCTCTACACAGGTCCCAGCCCCGTCCAGTTCGGCGTCGCGCCCGGCGCGATCAATCAGGTGCGCGTAGCCGTGCTGCGCGGGCACGTGCTGGCGAAGGACAATACGCCGCTCGTAAACGTGCGGATCACGATCAAAGATCATCCGGAATTCGGCTACACACTGACGCGCGCCGACGGCCGGTTCGACATGGCCGTCAATGGCGGCGGCCCGCTCGTGGTCAACTACGAGCGGGCCGGCTTCCTCACGGCGCAGCGGCAGGTGGACGTGCCGTGGCAGGACTACGTAATGGTGCCCGACGTGGTGCTGATCCCGGTTGATGACAACGTGACCGAGATCAATCTGAACGCGAGTGCGATGCAGGTGGCGCGCGGGCGCGCCGTCACCGACGCGGACGGCACGCGACAGGCGACGCTGCTGTTCCCGGCGGGCACGCAAGCGACGATGACTTTGCCCGGCGGCGCGACGCAAGCGCTCCCCGTGATGCACGTGCGCGCCACCGAGTACACAGTCGGGCCGAACGGGCCCGCGACGATGCCGGGCGAGTTGCCGCCGACCTCGGCCTACACCTACGCGGTGGAGTTCAGCGCCGACGAGGCGATTGCGGCCAACGCGAAGTCGGTGCGCTTCAATCAACCCGTCATCAACTACCTCGAGAACTTCCTGCGCTTCCCCGTGGGCATCTCCGTGCCGGTCGGTTTTTACGATACCGGCACGGGCACTTGGATTCCCGACGCAGACGGGCGTGTGGTTAAGATTCTGAGCATCACGGGCGGGCTGGCGGATTTAGACATCAGCGGCAACAATACGGCGGCGACCGCGGCGCAGTTGGCCGCGCTTGGCGTGACCGACGCCGAGCGGCAGCAGTTGGCGCAACTCTACACGGTGGGACAGAGTCTGTGGCGCACGCCCATGCTCCACTTCTCCGATCCCGATCTCAATTATCCTTCCAGCCCGGCACAGCCCGCGCCGTCGCCTACGCCGGAGAAGGCGAGGAACAAAGACCAGCAGCCGAAAGATCAGGATTGCTTCAATGGCTCGATCATCCGCTGCGAGAGCCAGACGCTCGGTGAGGCGGTTGACATTACGGGCACGCCCTTCAGCCTCTACTACACGAGCGAGCGCGTGCGCGGGCGCAAGGCGACTTACACTTTGCAGATTCCGCTCAGTGGCGCGGACGTGTCGCCCACCCTCAAGCGCATCGAGTTAAAAATCACATTGGCCGGGCGCGTCTTCACGCAGACCTACGCCGCCGCGCCGAATCAGTCCTACACCTTCACGTGGGACGGCTTCGACGCATACGGGCGCAGGTTGCAGGGGCAGCAGCAGGCGACCATCCAGATCGGCTACGTCTATCCACGCCTCTACAACATCGGCCAGGGCTTCGGCAACTACGGCGGCAGCCCCATCGCGGACTTACTCGCCCGGCAAGAGTCCGTACTTACGCAGACGCAGCAACTGACGGTCGGCGGGTGGAGCACATTGGGCGAAGGCTTGGGCGGTTGGACGCTCGACGCGCATCACGTCTATGACCCGGTCGGGCGCGTACTCTACACGGGCACGGGCGACCGCCGCGCCGTGCAGAACCTGAACGCGATCATCACGACCGTCGCCGGGACAGTCGCAGGCTTCGGCGGCGACGGCGGCCCGGCCACGCAAGCGAAGCTCAACCAGCCGTGGGGCGTGAGTACGGGCCCCGACGGCAGCCTCTACATTGCCGACACCAACAACAACCGCATTCGCAAGGTTGACCCGAACGGTGTCATCACGACGATTGCCGGCACAGGCGCAGCCGGCTTTGGCGGCAACGGCGGCCCCGCCACTCAGGCGCTCTTAAATAACGCTTCGCGGGCGCAAGTGGGGCGCGACGGCAGCATCTACATTGACGACCGGCTCAACAATCGCGTGCGCCGGATCAACCCGAACGGCATCATCACGACGTTCGCGGGCAACGGCACGGCCGGGTTCAGCGGCGACGGCGGCCCGGCCACGCAGGCTATGCTCGCGCGCGACCCCGATCCGTTCCCAGCCCCCGACGGCAGCGTGTACATCTCCGACATCGGGAACCACCGCGTTCGTCGCGTCATGCCCGACGGCATCATTCGCACAATAGCCGGGACGGGTGTTGCCGGTTTCAGTGGCGATGGCGGCCCAGCGACGCAGGCGCGCCTGAACGTCCCCGTCGATTTGGCCATCGCCTCCGACGGCACGCTCTACATCGCCGACGCTTTTAATAACCGCATACGTCGTGTCGGCACGGATGGCATCATCACCACGGTCGCTGGCGGCGGGACGAACACTGGCGACGGCATCCCCGGCACGCAAGCCGCGCTGGTATTCAATGCAGGTTTCCAGGGCGTTGACATGACCATCGGGCCGGACGGGGCGCTCTACTTCACCGAGCGCGTGTTTCAACGTGTCCGCCGCCTCGGCTCGGACGGCATCCTGACGACGTTCGCGGGCAACGGCACGGCCGGGTTCAGCGGCGACGGCGGCCCCGCCACGCAGGCGCAGATCAATACGCCCATCGGTCTCGGCTTCGGCCCCGACGGCGCGCTCTACATCGGCGACGCCTTCAACCACCGCGTCCGCCGCGTAGCGCCGCCACTTCCCGGTTTCACCAACACCGACATCGCAATCCCGTCCGATGGTGGCAGCGAGGTCTATCAGTTCAACAGCCAGGGCAAACATCTACGCACGCTTGACGCGCTGACCGGCGCAGTCCTCTACGAGTTTACTTACGATGGCGCGGGCCGGCTCGCGTCAGTGCGCGACACTGAAGGGAACGTCACTAGCATCGAGCGCGATGGCAGCGGCAATCCAATCGCCATTGTCGCCCCGTTCGGCCAGCGCACAGCGCTCGGCACGGACGCCAACGGCTACCTGAACCGCATCGCCGACCCGTTAGGTAACGCCTATCAGATGGCCTACCTGGCAGACGGGCTGCTCAACACCTTCACCGACCCAAGGGGCAACGCGAGTCAGATGACCTACGACGCGCTGGGCTTCCTGACGAAGGACACGAACGCGGCCGGCGGCTTCACCGCG
The DNA here is from genome assembly GCA_038237345.1 of Pyrinomonadales bacterium. Classification (GTDB taxonomy): domain Bacteria; phylum Acidobacteriota; class Blastocatellia; order Pyrinomonadales; family Pyrinomonadaceae; genus QHXQ01. Next base: position 21,574 of record JBBRYU010000010.1, on the reverse strand, counting down.
CTAGCGCGGGCTGGAACTTCAGGCAGTTATACCGTAACCGCAACGTCCGCTTTGAACCGCGTCCAGATCAAGCAGGTGACGAACCTGGCGGCGGGCCAGGAGAGCCGCGTGCTAACCGACGCCAGCGGCTTGCGGACGACTATCCTGCGTGGCACGGACGAGAAGAGCACGACGACCACGCCCGACGGCACGGTGACGACGAAGGTTGAGGGGCCAGACCCCCGTTTCGGCATGCGCGCGCCGCTCACAAAGAGCCTGAGCATTCAGACGCCGAGCGGGTTGACCTTGACCAGCACGACGACGCGGACGGCGACGCTGTCCGATCCCGCGAACGCGCTGAGTCTGACCAGTCAGACCACTACGACCAGCATCAATGGGCGCAATTACACCAGCGCTTACACGGCGGCCAATCGGACATTTACCTTCACAACGCCGCTTAATCGGCAGAGAACAACGGGCATTGACATACTCGGCCGGCCTATTCAGTCGCAGGTAGCGGGACTTCTACCTTCGAGCTTTGCATACGACAGTCGCGGCCGGCTCAGCACCGCTACGGCGGGGACGGGCGCGGAAGCGCGCGCTTTCACGTTCGGCTACGACTCGGCCGGCTTCCTCCAGAGCATCACCGACCCGCTGGGGCGCGTCGTCAGCTACACCTACGACACGGTGGGCCGCGCCACGAGCCGGACGCTCGCGGATGGGCGCATCATTGGCTTCACCTACGACGCCAACGGCAACCTGACTTCTGTTACACCGCCAAGCCGGCCCGCGCACGGCTTCACCTTTACGAGTGTCGATCAACTCGCCTCCTACGGGCCGCCGACTCTCGGCCTGTCGGCGGAGCAGACACTCTACACCTACAACCTCGACCGGCAACTGACGCGCGTCACGCGCCCCGACGGTCAACTCCTGAACTTTACCTATGACAACGCGGGTCGCTTGAGCACGGTGGTCGTGCCGGGCGGGCAGTACGCATACGCCTACAGCGCGACGACCGGCAACCTGTCAACCATCACCGCGCCCGGCGGCGGCACGCTCACCTACACCTACGACGGTTCGCTCTTGACGGGCCGCGCGTGGGCTGGCGCTGTCAGCGGCAATGTCACACGCACGCTCGACAGCTTCTTCCGCACCGCCTCAGAGAGCGTCAACAGCGGGAACACCATCAACTTCCAGTACGACAACGACGGGCTGCTCACCGGCGCGGGCAACATGACGCTCGCGCGCAACGCGCAGAACGGCCTCCTGACGGGCACAACGCTCGGCAGCATCACGGACACCATCAGCTACAACGGCTTCGCCGAGCCGACGAGCTACAGCGCCTCTTTCAGCGCGACGGCGCTTTACGCAGTGCAGTACACGCGCGATAAGCTCGGCCGCATCACGCAGCAAGTCGAGACCATCGGCGGCGTGACTAACACCTACGCCTACATCTACGATCAGGCGGGGCGGCTCACCGCCATCACCTACAACGGCGCGCAGAATCCGTCGATCACCTACACCTACGACGCGAACGGCAACCGCACGGCGCGCGACCTCGGCGGGCTGGTGACGAACGGCACATACGATGCGCAGGATCGGCTGACGCAGTACGGCGCGACGACCTATGCCTACACGGCCAACGGCGAGTTGCAGAGCAAGGCGAGCGCGGGGCAGACCACGCAGTATGCTTACGACTTGGTCGGCAATCTGAAGGCTGTGACGCTGCCGAGCGGCACGCAGATCAGTTACGTCATTGACGGACAGGAGCGGCGCATCGGCAAGCGGGTGAACGGCACGCTCGTGCAAGGCTTTCTGTATAAAGGGGATGTAAGTCCTGTCGCCGAGTTGGACGGCAACAACAACTTGGTGAGCCGGTTCGTGTACGCCGGCCGCACGTACGTGCCCGCATACATGATCAAGAATGGCGCGACCTACCGCATCATCATGGATCATCTAGGGAGTGTGCGCCTGGTGGTGGACGTGGCGACGGGGCAGGTGGCAGAGCGTTTGGACTACGACGAGTTCGGCGTGGTGCTGGCGGACACGAACCCCGGCTTCCAGCCGTTCGGGTTTGCGGGCGGGCTGTACGACAAAGACACTGGGTTGGTGCGCTTCGGCGCGCGTGACTACGACCCGCAGACCGGTAGGTGGACGAGTAAAGACCCGCTTCTGTTCGCTGGTGGCGACACGAACCTGTACGGGTACGTTATCAACGATCCGGTAAATCTCATCGATCCGCTGGGGCTTGATTCTTCTTCTCCTTTTTCACTTCCGTCATCTGGTTTCTGTCCTCTCCGCCTCTCGGACAAAGATAGGAAACGGTTGGACGAGATCACGGATTATGGCGTCCGGGATGAAAGCGATCTCGCTTTCCTCAAAAAACTCTTGGAGCGTAATGGCGACCAGCAGTCAGAGCGTTACATAAAGTACCTCGACCGACTTTGGAAGGAGGAGGGCTATATTCCCGAGCGGGTTAGGGAATCAATAAGATCTCGCATAACTGAGCCGCCCCCGCTCGTAATAAATTTAAGGCCGGCTGTAAACAGTGAGAGGGACCTGCGCGTGCTCGGGGCGATGAGCAGAATGGCCGCGGTGCTAAATGCTGTCAATGCTTCCAAGTGATAACTATCGGATGTCCCGGTGCCGCTCTCGAAAGAGATAAGCCCCCAAATGGTTATCAAAAAGTCGGTCACGGCGAACGAGTGCTCGCGGTAAGTTCGTCCGGGCCGCTTCGTTGCCGCTGCGCAAACCGCTGAATTTTGTCGATCCGCCGGGGCTTGGCCCGGCGAATTTCTGTTCTCTTTGCCTGCCAGAGAAAGCGAAGAAGCGGTCGGCAGAGATAGCGGATTGGGGCGTGAGATCGAAGAGCGATCTCGGCTTCCTCAAAAACTCCTGGAGCGTAATGGCGGCCTGCGCACCGAAAGATTCTCTGAATTACCCGAGAGGTACTCTCAAATGACGTTCAAGCATCTTACGCCAATACTGTTGGCTCTCGCCCTGCTCTTGACGAGCACAGCCGTGCCGTTCTACCTATCTCCGCCCGACGCACAGCAGGTGGGCGATAACCTCGTAGCACCCGCTGCGACCATCCCTCCCTCTTCCGCACCTCTTGCGCCTGATGCCCCGGCCGAGGCGCGTCAGGAAAATCGCAACAGCCTAAAAGATGTGCCGCAAAACTCCGCCGATGACGGCGCTGCGCGGGCTCGTGTCAGAGATACAGGCAAAGGTCTGGTGCGGCTCGCGGGCGAAGTGCCAGCCGCGCTCGCCAGCGCCGAGAGACTTCCCAACACCGCAGCCGGCGATGACCCACTGACGCTCACCCTTGTGCTCAACCGCACTGACCAACAAGGGTTTGAAGCTTTCCTCACGGCGGTGCAAGATTCAAAGTCACCTTCTTATCGCCACTATCTCAGCCAGCGCGAACAGGCCGAGCGCTTTGGGCCAAGTCCGCAGGCCTACGATGCAGTCCGCGCTTGGCTCCGGCGGAAGGGGTTCACAGTCTTGCACGGCTCAATCAATCGGTTGACAATTACCATCCGGGGTAGGCGGGCGCAGACTGAGGGGGCCTTCGGCATCAGGCTCGACAACTACCGCCTGGGCAATCGCACCTTCTACGCAAATGACATTGATCCAGCCTTGCCCGGCACCATTGCTGCTAACGTACAGGCCGTGATCGGTCTCTCGAACATCGCTCAGCCCGTGCGGCCGCGCGGCATGTACGCTGCGGCGGAACTCCTACGGCAGTTGAGAAAGGACGGCGGGGATCAGACCTTAGCCTCAACCTGTTGGCTGGCGCTGAAACTGACCAGCGGCCCGGAAAAGGAGTTGAAGGAATTCTTGAAGCAGTCTCTCGGGGCGAGCTATTCGCTGAGCAGCATCTCGGCTCTCACGACGCTGCTGCGCTACGCGTGTGCAGCGGACGAGCTGGGCCTGCTCAACCAATATGTCTCGAATCTCCCCACGCAGCCGACGCCGGCATCCGACCGTGCCGCCGCGCCCACTGGGGGCTCTGCCACGGCTCCGCCGGCCGCGCCTGCACCCGGCACAGGCCAAAAGGTCGCGCTGCTCGAATTCGACAACTTCCATCCGTCGGACGTGAAGAACTTCCTCAACCTGCTCGGACAGGGCAGCCAGTTCGCAAATCTCTCGCAAGTTCACGTGGCAGGCGGCGCGGGGGCGCCCGGCGCGGACGAGTCCGAAGTGCTGCTCGACATCGACGCCGTCATGAGCCTAGCGCCCGGTGCCGAGGTGGTCGTCTATGATGGGCCGTTCAACGGGCGTGGCAGCTTCCAGACCATGTTCAATGCGATGATTAGCGACGGCGCCAACGTCATCTCCAATAGCTGGGCTTACTGCGAGGACCAGACGGTGCTGGCCGATGTGCAGAGCATTGATTCCATCTTAGCGAGCGCCGCCGCCTCCGGCATCACTGTGGTCACCGGTTCAGGCGATCATGGCAGCGTGTGCCTGGACGGAAGCCCAAACACTGTCCACGTTCCGGCTAGCTCTCCCCATATCACGGCCGTGGGTGGCACCACGCCCTTCCGCAACGTCGGGGGAACCTTCGGCGTCGAGACGTGGTGGGATAGCTCAACCGATCTCGCCCCGGGCGGACAGGGGGGCTTCGGTGTGAGCCGCTTCTTCACGCGCCCCTCCTATCAGGACGGCCACACCAGCGCAACCATGCGTTCGGTGCCGGATGTGACGGTGCCGGCCGACCCGGCTATGGGATACTTCATTTGCCAGGCCAGTGGTGGCGGCTGCCCGACGAACCTCTTATACGGAGGGACGAGCGTCGCCGCCCCCATCTGGGCCGCCTTCGCGGCCGTCATGAACCAGCTACAAAACCGGCACCTCGGATTTCTCAACCCGCTCATCTACCCGCTGGAGCGTACCACGGCCTTTCACTCCTCGGCCGAACTGGGGAGCGACTTCGCCCACGTCGGCCTCGGCTCGCCTAACGTCGGCGCGCTGAACCTCGCGCTCAGCGGGGGGACGTCCGGGCCGGTCAGCGGCAGCAACTCTTTCGTGGATGCCTTCCCGCCGATCGCAAGCGCGGACGGGATTAACAAGGCCGGCGTGGCCGTCATCGTGCTTGACGCCAACGGCAACAGCGTGAGCGGTCAAAGCGTGCAACTGACAATGAACAGTGACGCGCACGCGGTCATCACGACGCTGAACTCAGTCACGAACGTGAGTAACGGTGCCGCGCTCTTTACCGTGACCGACACGGTGCCCGAGACGGTGACCTTTACCGCCACGGGCGGCACCCTCCCGTTGTCGCAACACCCCACGGTGAAATTCGTGCCGCCGGCCGCGGCGGCCGGCGGCATCAGCGCCAGCCCGACCACCGTCAACGCGAACGGCAGCGACACGACGACGATTACGGTGACGTTGCAGGACGCGAAGGGCAATCCATCGCCGGGCAAAGTAGTCAACCTCTCGCAAGGCAACGGCGCTTCCATCATCTCGGCGACCACCGCGACCACTGACGCGACCGGGAAGCTGAAGTTCACCGCCGTCGATTTCACCACCGAGACCGTCACCTACACGGCCGTGGACGTGACTGACGGCAACCTGCCCGTGCCCGGCAGCGCCACGGTCAACTTCGTCAATTCTTCGGGCACATGCGCGCGGAGCTTTACCGGTACGGCGGCCCCTGGCTATGCCGTCTCAACCTTCGCCAGCAACTTCCCGATAGACTGCTTCACGAACAGGGCACCAATCGGCCTCGCTTTCGACGCAAACCGGACGCTGTTCGTTGGCGACGTCAACGACAGCAGTATCTACAGGTTCGGGCCGCAGGGCGGCATCGCCGGCCCCGCCACGCTCGTCGGGAGGATTCCACCATCGTTCGGCAACAGCCTCGCGGGGCTGACTTTCACCAAAGATGGGCGGTTCTACGTGGGCATGAACGGCGGCGGCCAAATCTTGGAACTGAACCCGGCAACGGGTGCCGTCATCCGCGTCGTCGCGCAAATGCCGGACGGGGTCCTCGACATGCACCAGGATCCGCTGAGCGGCGACCTCTTCGTCACCCTCTTCGACGGCATCTTCCGCATCTCGAACTTCGCCACGGGCCCCGGCACGGTCTCCCTCTACCTCCGGGGTGGATTCGCCGACGGGTTCGTCTTCGCCCCCGACGGCACGATCTACGTGAAGGGCGGCGTTGATGGCGTTTACCGCGTGCCGGGCACCAATGCGCCGCAGCCCGTGACGGCGACGCAACTCGCCTACGTCGTCGGCGGTGCCGACGGCATCGCGCTTGAGGCGAACCCGGCTAACCCATCGAAGCCGTTCCTCTACGTGAACCGCAATGACGGCGTCATCACGCGGATCGACACGAGCGCCCTGCCTACCGACCCACCCAACTGTGATGTCGCGGGCGCGCCGTGCACGAAAATCTACACGGGCGGCTCGCGCGGCGACTTCGTCACGGTCGGCCCGAGCGGCTGCCTCTTTGCGACACAAAGTGACCGCATCATCAGGGTAACGAAAGCTGACGGGACGTGCAGCCTCTCGCCCACAAACCCCGCGCCGCAGATCGTGCTTACGCCGGAGAACGTAGCGCCGTCACCAGCACAGGGTACGTCGGTGACCTTTACGGCGACGCTGAAGAACGTCGCCAACCCGACAAATATTCCGATCACCCTTGTCGTCGCAGGGCCCAACTCGGGCCCTTATCTGGTCTCGACTGATGCGAACGGGAACGCCTCATTCAGCTACACCGGAGTCCTTACCGGGACAGATCGGGCGCTAGCCTTTGCAACCATTGGCGACGCGCTCGTTAGTTCCAATCCGGCTGCCGTGACGTGGACGCCGGGCAGACACACCACGTTCCTGAACCTGAACCCAAGTCCCACCGGCGGTGCCCCGAACAAGCCGCTGGTGCTCACTGCCACACTCGCAGATGCCTCGGCCACGCCGCCGGTCGCCGTGAGCGGAGTTGCCGTGATCTTCGCCCTGGCGGGCCAGACGTGTTCGGGCACGACTGATGGTGCCGGCAGGGTGTCGTGTGCGATCACGCCCAACGTCGCGGGCGGCTCCTATCAACTCGTCGCCACCTTCGGCGGGACGAGCGAGTTGTTGGCCAGTTCCGCGAAGAAGACTGTTGACCTGCTAGAGACGCCAGTGGTTATCCTGCCCGTCATTCAGTTCAACGTCACTAACTATCAAGTCGGTGAGGGCAACGGGCGCGTCGTGGTTATGGTCAACAGGGGCGGTGATTCCTCTGGTGCTGTCTCGGTGGACTACCAGACGGTGGACACTGACACGTTCAGATTCGGGTGCGCGGATACGGTGAACAATCAGGGTGGCGCTTATGGGCGGTGCGACTTCGCCACCGTGGTCGGCACGCTCAACTTCGCGGCCGGTGAGACCAGCAAGACCATCACCGTGCCGATCATCGACGACGTGCATGTCGAAGGCGACGAGACCTTCCAGGTCGCGCTCGCGAACGCTGTAGGCGCGACCATCGGCACGCCCGCGGCGGCAACCATCACCATCAAAGACAATGACACGACCGTCGGTGCGCCCAACCCGGTCTTCCGCAGCGACTTCTTCGTCCGCCAGCACTACCTCGACTTTCTCAGCAGAGAGCCGGAGCCGGACGGACTAGCCGCATGGCTGCGCGTCTTGAACAACTGCCTGGACGTGAACAATCTCGATCCGAACTCACCATCGGCCGGGTGCGACCGCATCCTCGTCTCGCAGTCGTTCTTCGGCTCGCCGGAGTTTCAACTCAAGGGCTTCTACGTCTTCCGCTTCTACAAGCTGGCGTTCAACCGCTTACCCGAATACTTGGAGATTGTGGCTGACATGAGCTTTGTGGCCGGGGCAACGCCGCAGGAAGTCTTCCAGCGTAAGGCGCAGTTGGCCACAGACTTTACTCAACGTCCGGAATTCCAGACGGTTTATGGCGGCTTGTCGAACGCCGGTTATGTAAACACGTTGCTGAGTCGCTATAGCCTGACACAAGTGACAACGCCAGACCCGGCTAACCCGGACGGCACGCAGAAGGTGACGCTGACGAGCGCTGAGCTAATCAGTAGACTCAACAGCAATACACTGACGCGGGCGCAGGTCTTGCGCGCCATCGCAGATTCAGATCAAGTTGGGGCAGCGGAGTTCAATAACGCCTTCGTCGGCATGCAGTACTACGGCTATCTCCGGCGCAAGCCGGAGGCGGCGGGCTTCCAGGCATGGCTGCGGGTGTTGCAAAGCGGCGACATTCGCACGATGGTCAATGGCTTTTTAAACTCGCAGGAGTACAAGTTGAGGTTCGGGCAGCCGTAACAACCAGGGGGCTTCGGTCGGCGTTGTGCGCCGAAAAGAGCAGCAGGGACACGCGCTATAGCCCGACGCGGGCCGCGAGTTGGGCGAAGCGCGGGTCGGCGTGCAGCGGATCGAGCAGCGGGTCAAATCTCAGATCGATCATGTTGGGCAAGTGCGCACGGTAGGCCTGTTCGAGGCAGGCGAACGCCCGGTCGCGGTCGCCGAGTTGCGCGTAGTGCCACGCGAGGGAGTAGGGCGGGACGTATTCGTGCCGCGCCTGCTCTAACTCCAGCTCAAGCCGCTTCTGCCAGAAGCCGCGCAGCCCCGCGCCGTTGTACGCCTCCCTGAACGCGCTAATCGCTGCGGGCGGGTCGCCGCCGAGTGTCGCCGTCCGCACGTACTCCTCGAACGCCTCACCCTCCGCGCCCTGCATCTGTAAGGCCCGCGCCAAGTCCCAGTGCGCGTTCACGCGGTTCGGGTCTAGCTCAAGCGCGTGGCGAAGCGCCGCGACGGCCTCGTCATAGCGGCGCGCGTAGAGCAACACCTCGCCCACGTCCACGTTCATCACGACCGAGAGCGGATCAAACTCGCGCGCCTGCTGCATCTCGGCGACGGCCCTGTCCGCCTGCCCCGTCAGCAGCAGGTCGTAAGCGTATATGTGGTGCGCCTCGGCGTTGCCCGGATCGATCTCCAAAACATGCTCGGTCTCGCGCAACCCGTCCGCCCATTTCCACTCCAAGAGGTAGGCCCGGGCCAAAGACAGATGCGCGTCCGCCAGCCCGTTGTCGAGCGCCAGCGCCCGTTGCGCCGCCGCCTTTGCTTTCGTCATCGCCTCCTGTGGCGACAGGAGCAGGAACCAGACGCCCATGTTATAGTAATCGGCTATGCCGACGTAAGCCTGGGCGTAGTTCGGATCGAGCTTGCGCGCCGCCTGAAAATATTCGAGCGACTGGTTCAGCCCTTCCTTCGAGCGCTTGTACCACTGGTAGCGACCTTTCAGATAAGCCTGATAAGCCTCGACGCTCGCAGTGTGCCGCACGGTCAGCCGCCGCTCTTCCTCCGCGCTCAACTTGTACGCAAGCCCGCCGACGACGTTGCGCGCGATCTCGTCTTGCAGCGCTAAGATGTCGCCCAGCTTGCGGTCGTAAGGCGCGCCCGCCCAGAGCACGCGCCCATCGTCTGTGCTGACCAAACGCACCTCTACGCGCAGGCGCTCGCCATCCTTGAATACGCCGCCTTGCAAGACCGTGGCCACGCCGAGTTGCTGGCGCAACCCCTGCGGGTCAATGTCCTGTCCCTTGAAACTGAACGCCGAGCCGCGCGCGATCACCTTCAGCCCCCTGATCTGCGTGAGCGCATTGATCAGACTCTCCGTTAAGCCATCGCAGAGGTAGTCGTTCGCCGAGTCTGCGGTCAGATTCTTCAAAGGCAGCACGGCAACGGAGTGGGGCGATGGGGGCGAGCTATGTGGGCGGGCCGCTGCTGGTTGGTGCCGCCCGCGTTGTACGATTAGGAAGACGGCCAGCATACTTGCGAGCAGGAGCCCAAGCAGGAGCAAAGACCGTCCGAGCAAGCGTGCGTGCCGCGCGGGTGAAAGGTGTCCAGCAGGCGCGGCGGCGACCGGCCGGAGCGCCTGACTGCTTTCGTCGGCGGGCGGCGCATCCTGCGGCGACGGCTCTTCTACCGGCCCGATGTAATGGTAGCCGTAGCCCCAGCGCGTCTCAATATAGCGCGGCTCGTCCGAGTGGTCGTCGAATGCCTTGCGGATCGTACTGACGCACTTTCGCACAGTGTCGTCATAAACATCTTTGCCGCCCCAGAAGCGTTCGAGCAGTTCAGCGGAACTAACGAACCGCTCCCGGTGCTCGATCAGATACAACAACACCTGACAGGGCTTCCGCGACAGGCGGACGGAACGGCCGCCTGCGCCCGACAATTCTCCGTCCGGCTCCAACCGATAGCTCCCTAAGACGTACCTTTTACTAGACAAGCCCGGCATGGCATTTGACATAACCGACGGGGTACCGACGGGGTGTTGGCGTTGACTAAAACTAGCAACCATTCTGTCCGGGGCATAATATACTTGAACAGTCCAGACCATAGATACTTAATTTTTCACCCGCGCCGGTGTAAAGTAAGGGCGCACAGTTTTTCAAATGATTGCCATGAGCAGAATCGCACCAGCCACTACTGACACATTCGAGATCGCGGGGCGCGCGTTCACATCGCGCCTGATCATCGGCACAGGGAAGTATCGCAGCTTCGAGGAGATGAAGGCGGCGCACCGCGCATCGGGTGCGGAGATGGTGACGGTCGCCGTGCGCCGCGTGCCGCTTGATCGCAGCAGTGAATCGTTTCTCGACCATCTCGATCCGAGCCTCGCTATCTTGCCGAACACCGCCGGTTGCTACAACGCCGAGGACGCCGTCCGCACCGCGCGGCTTGCGCGCGAGGCTTTGCACACGGACTGGATCAAACTTGAAGTCATCGGCGATCAGACGACGCTCTTTCCCGACAACGAGCAGACGCTGGCCGCCGCGCGCACGCTCGTCAGCGAAGGCTTCATCGTGCTGCCCTACTTCAGCGACGATCTGATCATGGCGAAGAAACTGCTTGATGCGGGCTGTCCCGCCGTGATGCCGCTTGCCGCGCCTATCGGCTCAGGGTTGGGCGTGCAGAACCCGGCGAATCTGGCGATCATGCGCGAGCAACTGCCCGACGCAACGATCATCGTGGACGCGGGCGTCGGCACAGCTAGCGACGCCGCCATTGCGATGGAACTAGGCGCGGACGCGATCCTGATGAACACCGCCATTGCCGAAGCGCGCAACTCCGTGCAGATGGCCACCGCCATGCGGCTCGCCATCGAAGCCGGCCGCCTCGCCTATCTCGCCGGCCGCATGCCGAAACGACTCTACGCCAGCGCGTCGAGTCCGTTAGTCGGCACGATCAAGTAGAGACTTTAAGGATTCGCAGCCTTCGGCGTGACGCTGGTGGCCGTGCTGTTGCGCTTGAAATCGGTCGCATTGTTGTTCGTGTCCAGCGCGTTCGGGCTGCGTATGAAATCGCTGGTCGTCGTGCTGCTGGTAAAGCTAAGCAGCGTGCCTTCGCCGTAAGAGATGAACACGGCCGTCGGTGGCGTGCTGCCGGCTTGATAGGTCAATCCGTCGAGTTTCCCGCCATTAAGCTCAAGCTTGATCCCGCCCGTCGTGTTATTCAGATCAAACCCGTCGCTCGGCACTGCAAAATCTGCCGCCACGCCGAAAGTGCTTGCGCCGTTGACGACTAAAAAGTAAGCGTGCGGGCCGATGAGTGTTGTGCTGCTGCCGACCGTGCCGGGCAGCAGGACAGTGCCGGGCGTGTTGCTCGTGCCTGACGGGCGGAAGGAGATGACGAGGCCGCTGATGTCGAGCGTCTGGCCGGTGATGTTGTATAACTCGACGAAATCGTTGCGCGTCTGCGTGCTCGACGTGGCAAAGGCGACGAGCGCCTCGTTAATGATGACCTGCCCGGCGACGGCGACGGGCGGCGCGGTGACGTTCAAAGTGGCCGGCGCGCTTGTGATGCCACCCGCTGCGGCCGTGATCTGCGTCGCCCCGGCACTGACCGCCGTGGCCAGTCCGCTTTGATTGATCGTGGCGACGCTTTGCATGCTTGATGCCCACGTGAACGTCAATCCCATTATCTCTTGCTCATTCTGATCGAAGCCGCGCGCTATGAACTGCTGCGTCTCGCCGGCCGCGATGGTCGCGGTCGCAGGTGAGACGACGATGCGCGTCAACATCGGCGGCGGTGGATTAACCGTGAGCGTGGCCGCGTTGCTTGTGACGACTGTGCTGCCGTCGGTGGCCGTTGCGGTAATGTGCGCCGTGCCCGCATTGTTGCCGCTGACAACTGCGCCGGCGCTGCCGTCCGTGCCGTTCATCACAGATTCGATCCGCGCGACATTCATATCATCAGAGTTGAAACTGAAGGTCGCGCTCGTGAACGGCTGATTGAATTGATCGAAGGCGCGGGCGCTGAACTGTTGCGTCTGGCCGACATTGATGCCGGCCGCTGTGGGCGTTAACTCGACACGAGTAAGGACAGGTGGCGGCGGGTTGATGCTGAGCGTCGCCGTGGCTTGTCGTCCACCGGCCTGTGCGCGGATGTTGGTTGTGCCGGCGGCGAGCGCGGTGGCTTCGGTGCTTGTGCCGGTGAGCGGCGCGAGCGATATCTTCGTTGCGTCGCTTGCATCCCAGATGAAAGAGACATTCGGCACTTCGACCTCCGCGCCGTTCGCGTTGCTGAACGCGCGTGCGCTGAAAACCTGCCGCGTGCCGATGTCGAGTTGGGCAGACGCGGGTGTAACCTCGATGCGCGTCAGGGGGGGCGCGCCGAAAGGTGTGCCGTCGGCGCGCGTGCCCGGCGAGAAGACACGCCCGGCTGCCGCCGCCGCGTTGTTGTGCGTCACGAAATTGCCGCCGCTGTTGTCGATCTCTGCGTCAGGCGCGCGGGTGAGAGATTGATCGCTCGGCGCGGGCGGCGCGCCCGCTGCGCCGCTGCCATAACTCTGCGCGGCGAGCAAGATGTCGCCGCCGCTCGTCGGCAGTTTGAGGGTGATGGTATCACCGCCGTCGTTCAATGCGAGCGACGAGGTAGTGAATATGAGCGCGCCGCCAAACGCAGCGTCGTGCGCGGGCGGCGCGCCCCCGCCAAAAATGACGACGCTCCGCCCCCCTTCGAGCGTCGTGTTCGGCGGAAAGGTAAAACGATTACTGGTTGCATCGGCGACGACGATGCCTGCAAGATCAAGCGGCGCGTTCGAGCTATTCAACAGTTCAACAAATTCATCGTCATCGCTGTTCCGCACGCCGTCGCGATTGGCGTCGCCTTCGACGCTCGTAGTATTCGCGTTGTCGGGCGGCACATCAGCCAGTAACTCATTAATAACGAGCGGCACGGACACTGTCAGCCTTGCTTGTCCGGCGACCATGCCGCCCGCGCCATCGGGTGTCGTGGCAATGATTGAGACAACACCGGGGCCGCCGCCGCGCGCTAGACCGTCCGCGCTCACAGACGCGATCAGCGCATCGCCGGTCGTCCAACTGAACGCGGCATTCGCTACAACTTGCTCGTTTCGATCAAACGCTTGCGCGGTGAACTGTTGCACTCCGCCGCGATTAAGCGTCGCGCTCGCAGGCGCGACCGCGACGCGCTGAACGACGGACGGCGGCAACACGATCTGCACAGTCGCTTCATCGCTCAGCAGACTGTTTGTACCGGCAGTGGCCCTGGCTTTGATTTGTGTCGTGCCGGCCGCCTGCCCTGTGACGGTGGCGATGGCGCGCCCGTTTGCAGAATCGTTCGTCACGTTCGTGAGGGCGGCCAGATTCGGATCGCTGATCGTGAAAGTGAAAGAGACATCGGGCAGGGCGCGGTCGAATTGATCGTAAGCCTGGGCGGTGAACTGCGTTGTGTTTCCGACAATGACAGTTGCCGTCAACGGCGCAAGCGATAAGCGCGTTAGCTGACCAACGCGCGGCGCGAAGAATGAGCCATCGAGATTCGTGCCCGGTGAGAACTTGCGTGCGTCCGCGCCGGGCGCGAGCGTGTGGCGCGTGTACGCGCCGGTAACGTCCGGTGCGCGCGTGAGCGATTGATTGATCGAGTCGCCGCCGAATGAGTCATGCGCAGTGCCGTAGGAGAATTGCGCGGCCGGTCTGCCTGAAGAGTCGCGCAGGACGATGGTCAAGCCGCTGTTCGTGAGCGACAGCCTGCCGCTTGTTGCACTGACGATCAATGCGCCGCCGAAAACAGGGTTACTTGGAGCGAAACTACCGCCGCCAAACACTACCACGACATCGCTGGAGGGAAGCGTTGTACCTGCGACAAATGTATGGCGCGTCGTCTCGCTCAAGCTTGTCAGCGTGTGTGTGCTGATTGTCCAACCGCCGAGGTCGAGCGGCGCGGGCGCAACGTTGACCAGTTCGACAAATTCATCATCCGTACCGCTGCGCGTGCCGTCGTGATTAGCGTCGCCGGCCGCACCATCAGGCGGATCAGCCAATACTTCATTGATGACGAGCGCGGGCGCGTTGACATTGAGCGCGGCTGCACCGATCACGCCCTGCGCCGACGCGGTGATCGTCGCCATGCCTTGCATGAGCGTGTTAGCCAGCCCGGTCTGCTCGATAGTTGCGACATCCGGCGCGCTTGAAGACCATGCAAATGTGATCGCATTCAGCTCCCCGCCGCGTTGATCGAAGGCACGCGCAACGAACTGTTGTTGCACACCGACCGGCAGCGTGAGCGTGCCGGGCATGACTTCGATGCGCGTCAACACGGCCGGCGACTCGCGCACCGTGAGCGTTGCTGGCCCGGAGCGGACGCCGCGTGCGGAGGCGATGATTTCACACGTGCCAACCGTCAAGCCGCGCGCCAGACCATTGCTGTCAATCATGGCGACTAACGCATCGCTCGTCTGCCAACGAAAGATCACGCCCGTGATTTCAGTTCCGCTCGCCTCGAAGGCGTGTGCGCTGAATTGTTGTTGCGCGCCAGGTTCTATGCTCGCCCGCTCCGGTTCAAGCGTGATGCGTGTGATGGGGGCGGTGGTGGTGAAAGGCGCGCCATTGGTGCGTGTGCCGGGCGAGTAGGCGCGTCCGGCGCTGTCGGCGACTTGCTGGTGCAGCGCGAAGTCGCCCGTGATGTCGGGCGCGCGTGTGAGCGACTGATCGCGGCCGCCGGGCAAGCTCATAGCATCGCCGTAACTCATCTGTTCGACGAGCGCGCCGTTTGGGTCGAGCAAGGTGACAGTGCTGCCACCGTTTGGCAGCGACAGACCGCCGGTCGCGGCCGTAACGATTTGCGCACCGCCGAAGGCGGGATCGTTCGGGTTGAAGGTAGCGGCTTGCGCGCCACCGAAGACGACGATGGCTGTGCCCGGCGGGAGGAGCGTGCGGGGCGCAAACGTGTGGCGCAAAATGTCTGCGCCGCTACTGGTGCGCGTCAACAGTTGATAACCGCCGAGGTCGTGATCCTGCGCCGAAGCATTGACTAGCTCGACGAACTCGTCCTGCGCGGCGCTGCGCACGCCGTCGCGATTGGCGTCGCCGGCCGCGCCCTCAGGCGGATCGGCCAACACTTCGTTGATGACGAGTGAGAGCGGATAGATTTGCAGTTCAGCCGTAGCATTGATGCTGCCGGCGGATGCACGAATCGACGTCGTGCCCGCGCGTAACCCGTGCGCTGTGCCGTCCGCATCAATGCTCGCGATCTCAGGCACGCTGGAGTTGAATATGACCGGCGCGTCGTTGATAACGCCGCCGGCCTCGTCGAGGACGGTGGCGACAAAGCGCAGCGTGCGCCCGATGCCGAGCCGCGCGGAGATTGGCGACAAGATGATGCTGGCCGCGCGGCGCATGCCGCCCATCTGAATCGTCGTCGGATTACTATCGCGGCCATCTGCGCGCACCACGAGCGGCACAGAGCCTGCGCCGCGCAGTGCGCCTGTCAGCGCGACGTGAAGCTCGTCGAGACCGGCTAAATCGGGTGAGGGAGCAATCGTCTCAACCACGAGCGCAAGCCCGTTGATGCTCACGCGCACATCGGTTGCATACCGCACGCCGGTCGCGAAGACGATCAGCCGGCGCGCTTGATTATGCTCGTCAACCGGATCGAAGGGCGTGCGCAGAAACGAACCGGCATCGAGCGCGATAGCCGCGCCGATGCCGTCGCCGGATTCGGTGAAGACGCCGGGCGCGGCCGCTAGGATCATGATCGAGCCACGCGCCTCGTAACCGTCGGGGTTGCGCGCAACTACTGTCGCCATCCTCGTCTCTGTGCCCGGCGGCACGATGAAGTTAATCTGGGTGGGCGAGACATAAAGTAGTTCGGCGGCGCGACCGTTGATCGTCAAGGTGGCACCGGCGAAGGCGCGCGGGAATGTGCCGTCCGGCAGACGCTGCGTCTGCGCAGCGGCGAGCGAAAGATTGCGCCCCGTAGCAATGGCGATCTGATCAGGCGCGATTGCTTTCACGGCCGCAGGCTCGCGGCCGTAGGTCGCGCCGTGTGTGAGTTGCAGGTCGTTGGTGAAGGGAGCGCGCGGCTCGATGGCGACAGCGTAAAGCTCAGAGTTGTTGGCGAGATCGCTGTCTGTGACCGCGCCGGAGAGAACACGCGGGAAGTTGAAAGCGACGAGCGAGCCATCGTCGCTTAATGATGAGACGACCTCGGCGGTGGCCGTTGCCGGCGCGCTCGTCAGGCGTGTGAAGCGATTAGTCGGCAAGTCATAGACATAAAGTTCGACGCTACCGTCGCTGTTGCCGCCCACAACGTTGCGCCTAGTGGCAAAGGCGATGCGCAAGCCGTCGGCGCTAATCGTCGGATTGAGCGGCACATCGGTCACACGCGCGCCGAGCATAGTGAGTTGCCGCACCACCCCGTTGCGGCCGTCATAAAGAAAAACCTGCGTGGTGTTAGCGGCCGTCGCGGCAGCATAGACGATGCGTGTGCCGTCGGCGCTGATGGCGCGGCCCGGTGCAAGCGCTAAAGCCGGCGTAGCGGCCACGAGTGTGCGCGTGCTCCCGTCTGATAGATCGTGTGAGAGCAAGGTGCGCGTTGTTATCGCTTCATCCGCGCTCGCGCGTGCATCGTTGATGAAAGCGATGCGCGTGCCGTCGCCGCTGAGATTTGCGCTCAGCGCGCCGACAATCCCGGTCGTGTGCGTGATCTGCGTGAAGCCGTGGCGCGCGACATCGTAAAGGAAGATTTCGAGATTCGCGTCGGCGTTCGCGCCCGTCAGGTCACGGTTCGATGCGAAGGCAATGAGCCGCCCGTCGTCGGAGATGGAAGGCGCGAAGTTGCCCTGTTGCACGCGCAGATCAGCGCCGCCGGGCAGGGTGCTCGTGAGTTGCTGCAACTGTCCGTCGGCAAAGAAAAAGATTTCCGAGTTGCCGTCGAGATTGTTGCCGGGTAGCGCGTCGTCCCTACTCGCGAAGGCGATGCGCGAGCCATCGTACGAAACGGCAGGCGCGGGGGCACGCGATAGCGCCAGTTGCACAAACGTGGGGACTGCGTTGTTAAGGTCGGCGCGGAGCGCATGAAAGCCGCTCGCATTCTGTGTGGCGGCCAGATTCTCAGTTGACTCAAAGGCGATATGTTGCCCGTCGCCGCTTAGCGTGGGGTTGAGATTGAGCGCCTGCACAGGCGTGTCCGTGATGCGGCGCAACGCGCCCGTCTGCGTCCGGGCCGGGCGCGTGGCGAGACAAAATACGAGGGCGAGACAGATGAGGCCGGCTAGTAGCCTTGAATGAGGAGACAAGGCAGCGCTCCTGTATCAGCGCGGCGCGGGAGGGAGCCACGCGCTGAAGGGCAGAGAACATTAACCCGCGGGATCGATGATTGAGACGTTTGCTCGTTGCGAACTATTCGACGTTGACGCGCGATGGTTTAGCCAGATGCGATGTGCAGTTTGAGGAAACGCATCGGCGCGTAGCTGCGAGGTGCGCGCATTCTACACCTTTGTCTGTTCTGTGCAAGCATTATTTATGGCATATCAGTTGTTCAGCCTTAACGGTTGACAATGCCGGCCGCGCGCCGCTCGCTAAATTCCGGCAGCGCGTCGAAGACTTCGAGCGCGTGACGGACGTTGTTGAAAGGCGCGGAGACCTGTACGCCCTGGATCAATTCGCGCACAGCTACGAGCGACTCGCGCGCGATCTGCAAACCCTCATCGCGCCCGTACTCTTTGCCTTTGTCCGAGGCGACGCGCATGCGCTCCATGATGTCGGGCGTGACGCGCACGCCGGGCACTTCGTTGTGCAGAAACTCTGCGTTGCGATAAGAGACGAGCGGCCAGATGCCGGCGATGACAGGAATACGCACATGCTCGATGCGGGCAAGGAACGCGCGCAACTGCTCTACGTCGAACACGGGTTGCGTGATCGCGAACTCCGCGCCGGCTTCGACCTTATACTCGAAGCGTTTGATCTCTTCGTCCAGATTGATTGCACCGGGATTGACGCCGACGCCAATGCAAAAAGAGGTCGGGCAACCGATAGGATTGTTGCCGAGATCAAGCCCGTGATTGAGCTTGCTGACCATGTTGGTCAGCCCGATGGAGTCTATGTCGAAGACGGCGGTCGCATCCGGATACGGCCCCATCTTCGGCGGGTCGCCCGTGATGAGCAGCAGGTTGCGCAGGCCCAACGCCGCCGCGCCGAGCAGGTCTGACATCATGCCAAGCAGATTGCGGTCGCGGCAGCAATAGTGCAGCACGGTCTCAAGTCCAAGTTCGCGCTCAACCAATAACGCAGTGGCCTGTGCGCTCATGCGCGTCTGTGCGCGTGGGCCGTCAGGGATGTTGACGGCGTTGACGCCGGCCGCTTTGAGCAGCTTGATCTGTTCGAGCGTTTTTGCCGGCTCACAGCCTTTCGGCGGCAACACCTCGACCGTCGTGACGAACTCGCCGCGCGCGATCCGACGCCCCCAGTTGGAGCGTTCTGCCAGCGGCACGACTTGTATGTCCGGGGGCGGAACTTCTACGACCTGCGCCGGTTGTGGGGTGATGATTTGCGCCCGCAGCCGACGCGGCGAGACGGCGCGCACGGCGTCGGAGATGAGTTTGATATGCGCGGGCGTTGTGCCGCAGCAACCGCCGACGAATTTCACGCCTGCCTGAATCAATCGCTTCGCATACTTCGCCATGTACTCAGGCGAGCACATGTAGAATTGTCGCCCCTGCACGTCGCGCGGCAGACCCGCATTTGGCTGCGCGGATAGTTTCTTGGTCGTGAAGGCGCGCATCTTCTCGATGGCGGTGAGCGCGCCGGCGGGGCCGACGCCGCAGTTCACGCCGATCACGTCCGCGCCCCATTCATCTAAACGCGCGGTGAAGACTGCGGGCGTTGTGCCGTAAGAGGTGTTACCGTCCGTGAGGATCGCCATCTGCGCGATGATGGGCAGGTCGCACAACTCGCGTACGGCGCGCATGGCTTGGCGAATCTCCGAGATGTCGGAAAAAGTTTCCAACACGAAGAGATCGACGCCGCCTTCGAGCAACGCCGCGACCTGCGCCTTGAACATCTCCTTCGCTTCGTCAAAAGATGTCGGGCCATACGGCTCGATGCGCAGACCCAAGGGGCCGATGGCCCCGGCGACGTAGCAACGCTCGCCGCCCGCCGCCCGCGCCAAACGCGCCGCCGTGACGTTCAGCTCGTGCAGCGAACCGTCGAGGCCGTATTGCTGTAAGTTGTGCGCGGTCGCGCCGAAAGTGTTCGTCTCGATCACTTCCGCGCCCGCGCGCACATACTCTTCATGTACCTCACGCACGAGATCGGGATTCGTCAGGCACAACTCGTCGTAAGAGCGATTGATATAGACGCCCTTGCTATAGAGTCGCGTGCCCATCGCGCCGTCGAAGACGGTGATGTGGTCGCTGGCCAGAATTTCGCGAAAGTCGTTCATAAGAAGCTGTTTGCTGTTAGCCGGAGGCAAAAGCTGAAAGCTCAATGCGGACAGCTAATCGCCAAAAATAAAAATTCCCGCGCCAAACAACGCGGGACTTCAAAGCAAATCGAAGTTGATGGGCTTCTTAAGGGAAGCGCCGAGCTGTTTAGCCGTTTGTTTTACGTGGCCGCAAGTCGCCTTAACTCACCACGTTTTTCATCTGCGCTTATACGCCGACAGGCGCGGCCCTGTCAAGTTTGGCACATAATGATGGCGCACGCTGCTTCGCTAGCGCAGCGCGTTGATGACAGCAGCCTCCTTGTCGGCAGGCAATCTGCCGACCCACGATTCTGTCACCACCCCTTTGTCGTTGACCAACAGCAACGTCGGCGTGCCACTGATACCGAGCTTATTAAGGGATACCTGCCTGAGTTCGGTAATCGGCACACCTATGTCGGTGAGATAACTGCGACTGTCCTCGACGCTGCCCGGCAGGACGGCGACAAGCTTGGTGTTCGTTCGCGCCTCTCGCGTCTTAGCTAGTCGTAAGTAGAACTCGGCGCTGTCGGAACAGAAATGGCAACCGTTGCGCAACACGAGCAGCAGCGTTTGTTTGCTCTGCTGCCAATTGACATCGGACAGCGGGACGGTTGAGCCGACCGACATGCCTGCGGTCTGTGTGAGAGCAGCCGGGAAGGGTTTGATAAACGGCACGAGCAGGAACGTCAACTTACTCAGTTCGCCGGCGGCAAGGAACGAGCTTAGCTCATTATTGGGTTGGTTCTGTGCGCTCTGAGCGTGGACGAGGAACACGTCCCACGCCCAACGACCTAACTGCGCGTCATGCGTGTTCTTGACCTTCGCCCGGAAGCGGAAGCTATTCCCATACTGATCGGTGCGCTTCGACACTCTATAGTCGAGGTCAAGCAACTTCAACCCAAGTTCTGTCAGGCGGTGTAGTTCATCAAGCTCGGACATACCGTTGTGATTTGTGTCTTGCCAGAGGCGCAGGCTCGCAAAGATCGCGTCCTGCTTCGTTATTAGCCCGTCGTCGTTGCCGCCGTTGGCCGCCTTATCGTACTCGGCAAGCGCGAGAAAGCCGTTGGGCTGCGCGGAGGGTGGCTGCGGAGAGAAGTTGCCGAACAGTTCCGCGCCATCATCAATCCGCCCGTTGCCGTTGCGGTCGAGCGCGAGCCAAGCGTCATCAACACCGGCGGCCGTCCACGACAACTGCTCGCTGACGCCATCACCGTCCAAATCGAAATTGACGCCTCCAGCCGCGTCCGTCAGATTGAAGCCATTGCCGAGTACGTCAATTAGCACGGGGCTAGCTGGATAACAGCCGCAGGTGCAAGTGTCCATACCATAAAAGCATGAGCGGATAGGGCACTGGTAGTCGACGCAGCCACTATTAGGAACGCAAGTATTATAATCTGAGTCGCACGTATAACCGGAGCAGCAATAATAAGGGTAGACGCCGCAGTAGTCGCCATCTACTCCACAGGCGGGTGGCGGCGGGGGTGGGGGCGGTGGGCAGTAATGCTGTCTAATGACCTCGTTGTCGCATGCTGAAGGTGCAACGATGTCCTCTGGGATACCATTACAATTATTCTGCCCAGCGCCCATCACAGAAGAACCGTTACAAAAGACTGTGCAATCCTTTAAGCCGAAAGTATGTCCTATCTCATGGGCTGTCAGCGTTTGTAATTTATGCCGGTTATCCAACGTGGATAATCCTAAAAACATTCTAGTACTCCGTCAGTCTAGTTTTGGTGGTTAGCTCTTTGAACAGGTATAGTCCGGTCAACATTTCTGAATGGAGATTGACCGGCTATGCCTAAGAAAAAATACGTCGTCGATTTATCGACTGATGAACGCGAGCAGTTGT
>JBBRYU010000009.1:0-36730 GCA_038237345.1 Pyrinomonadales bacterium | reverse complement strand
TCCGGCGAGTGGATCGTGCCGGTGATGTAATAGACGGGCATGGACGCGGCGACAAGCCGGTCGGCTTCCGCGTCGTCCATGTTGATCGTGCGCGGGTCGGCCAGCTTGGCGAGGCGCGCGCGATTCTCTTCGAGGTGCGCGAGATTCTCTTCCGACGAGACGGCGACCGCGATCATCTCGCGCCCCTCTTCGGTCGTGCCGATGGTGTAGACCTTGACGCGCGGACTCGCTTTTTCGAGTTGGCGCATGTAGCGATAGACATCTTCGGCATATGGCAATTTGCCGGGCGCGCCCGCCACGTCGCCCAACACGGCCTTTGGCGTCGGCACGTTTGGCGATGCGGGCAGATAATCCGTGAGCGGCGAATTGAAGAATGTCTCGGTCGTGTACTCTTTGATTTTGCGCGTGTACTCCTCGTCAACCGGCTGATTGGGATCGCGCGCCGCTCTGGTCTGAGTGCGGGCAATAGACGAAGCAACGAGCAAGAGAGCGCAGATAGAAATGATGTGTCGGGCAAGGTTGTAACGACGCATGTAAGGGGCCTCTTTGTTGGTGGATAGTAAAGTTCGCGGCAACATTCAGGCGCGCCGGTCGCGCTGCCAACGCGGGCTGACGTTGACGCGCTTCTCCGCACGGCGCAGACAGTCCCAGCAGATGTAATGCACAGAGTTATCCGGCTCGACTTGCCTGATCAGATGTCGGCTCTCACGGTCGCAACGTTCGCACACCGTCGGCATGATCTCTTGCATACTCGCCATCGTGCTTCACCTCAAAAGGATTTCCGTCGAGCGGCGCACGTGATTCTAGCGGGCGCGGCGGCTTTTGCCTACCCCGCGCGGGCGTTGTGTGGCCGGCGCACGCTTCTCTGTTAATATCCCGCCCCGCACGTATGTGCGTTTGAAGGTTAAGCGCCGTGTCGCACGCACAAAGATAATATCGCATGTTGGCTAAAGCTCTCGCCCTGACCGCCGCGCTCGCCAGTCGCAACGCGCTCAAAGCGAATGAGTAATGTGCGCGCCGGTCAAATCGAAAGACAAACTTCGGCGTGCGTGGCGAATCACAACTCCGGCGGCGCAAAACGATCAACGCCGCGCGTTCATACGATAGTCGGCGTTGCTGCGCGAAGCATTGCCGACCGACCCCGATTCGCGTAAAGAAAGTTGATAAGCAGATGGTTCATCACAAGCTCAGTATCTGCGCGCTCGTGCTGGTGCTGCTCGCCGGCAGCGTGAGCGGCTGCGACGCGCAGCGGCGGCGCAGAGGGCGCACCGTGAAACCGACACCAACAAACGTGCCCGCGCCGGCCCCGACCGTGCCCGCGCAGACTGGAGATCAAGCAGTGACGCCAGACAGCACGCTCACAGAACTCGCGCGCGGCAACTACGGCAGCATACGCGAATCGTTCGTCCTCGTCGCGCGCGACGCGCAGACCTACGCCGCCTTACGCAAAATGATCACGAGCCTGCCCGACCAGAGCGCGGACTTTTTCCGCACGCACGCGGTCGTCGCGGCTTTCCTCGGCCAACGGCGCACGGGCGGCTACGGCGTCGAGATCAAACAGACCGCGCGTGGTCGGCTCAGTATCGGCGAGCAAGCGCCGCCGAAGGGCGCGATGACGACGATGGCGTTGAGCGCGCCGTTCTGCATCGTCGCGCTGCCGGTCGAGCCGAACGATGCGCTCGACCTGACGCTCGCTGCGACGTGGCAACAACGTCAGCGGCCCTATCGCATCACCGCCGGCACGATCAAAGTCAGCGGCGGCTTCGCGGGGATCAGTGAGGAGGCGCAACTCGCGGGCACGCTGCGCGTCATGCGCGCGGGCGATCTCGCTACGTTCACGTTTGATGTGCAAAGCACGGGCGGCCAGCGCGCACGGCGCATGGCCGACACGGCAACCGGCACGGTTGACGCGGCGGGCAACGTCACGCTCACGCGCTGCGACGCCTTCGCCCTCTCCGGCGCAACCGAGAGTCCGTTTCGCGCGACGGGGCAGTTCATTAAGGATGAGCAGAACTTAACTTTGAGCTTCGAGACCATTCCTGCGCCGCACGTCGCCGACAACTTCGGCGCAACGGGCAAGCTCAGCGCCACGGCCACCGCGCCCGCGCCCGCGAAGAAAGCGTTCCTCGACGACGAGCCGATGTGAATGCGCAACTCAGCTTTCAGTCTGGGTGCAATGAAAAGGCTGAGCATTAACTGCTCAGCCTTTTGTACTATCGTGGTGGCGGCGCATCGCTGCCTGCATGGGCCGTGCTTAACCGTCCGGGCCGGCAGCGAACTTCTCTGCTAAGGGCGGCGCACGGTTTGTACACTGCCGAGGCGTTCGCTCTTTCCGGCCTTATTCAGTTTGACGTTTTTCGCGCCCGCCGCCGCCGTGCGCACGTCAGGCGAGTCGTCCTTAGTGGCCGCGTCTTCCAGCGTCCGCTTCACCGCGTCCGTGCGCATCACACCGGCCAAGCCTTCTGCGGCTTCGACCCGCACAGTCGGGTTTGAGTCGCGCGCTAAGGCTGACGTCAGGGCCTCGATGGCGACTCTGTCCCTTTGATAGTACGCCAGTGCGCTCAGGCTGTTTACCGCCTCGATCTTTATCGCCGGGTCTACGTCGGTATTCAGCAACTCGGCGATGGCCGGGGCAGCCTGCGTCAGACCTGCTTCGCCAACTGCCGCCAGTGCCGTCGCCGCCCGCTCAAAGTCGGAGCTTTTAACGTCCGCTATGATCGTCCGCACGTCGGCCTCGGTCCCGATGCCGGCCAAGGCACCGCGCGCCGCGGCGAACAACTCACCTTTCACGTCGTTGCTTTGGAGCCGCAGAAAGCTCAAGGCTTGTTCGTTAACTTCGGGCGCACGCTCCAGCCTTGTGAAGGCCTGCATGGCCTTCGCCCGAATACCCGGAAACACGGAATCGTCCTGCATCAGCTTCAGCACCTGGGCCGGATCGAGGCTCGAGAGTGGTTGGTTTTGCAGCCGATCAATGATCCCTCCGTAGATCGTCATCTCAAGTTCCCGCTTCGGCGACAGCAGATCGCGAAATTGTTCGTTAGCCTTCGTTTCGATCTTGAACTGCTCGATCTCCTGCAACACGTCCAGGCTTGTGCCGTAGGCGTTTCTATATGTCTCCAAGTTGTACAGGAAGATACTGATGGCCCCGGTGATTTTGGCTATAGCACGGGCGCGGCGCAGCCGCCGGCCGACCTCGGCACGGGTCAAACTCTGGCCATAGATGCGTGACAGGGTGATCGGCACGGGCGGCACGCGGTAGCCATCATCGGCCATGCCGGTGTTGATCCGCGCGACGGTAAAATCCTCGTACCCGTCGCTCTGAAAAACCAGATTGAGCACTGCGTTAGAGGGCACGGAGATCCAGAATGCCTGGCCTAACGAAGTCCGGCTCGGCAGCGCATGATCGTCGCTGACCAAAATGGGTGTCAACTTAACGGGGAAACTCAGGGGCACAGTGCCCGTGTGATCGGAGCCGCGGACGCTGCCGTAGAGCGATTTCTGCGCCCAAGCTGAACTGCCAAGCGCCAGCCAAACACAGCACAATAAAGTGGCGGATCGAACCTGACTCATTGCACCTCTACCTCCTTTTCAAACCAATAGGTGGTCGTAAAGTTGGGTGCGCCTAGCACCCCATTCTGCTCATTCAGGCAGACGGCCAGTTTCAGGTTGACTTGATTATCGTTGACCGGCAGCCACCACTTGTGCGTGCGCTTATCGCCACCGGGGTCTTGCGTGCCGCTGTCAAAGACTTCGCCGCCGACGCCATGCGCCGGTTCAAGTTTTTCGGCGTGGCTGATTTCGGTCTCCGGCGGTGCTGACACTTGCACGTAGAATTTAGGGTAGCCAGCGATCTTGGGAATCGTTTTTTGTAACAGATAAAGTCTGACACTACCCGCGCCCGCAGACGGGCAGCCACTCTGGGCCTGCGCTTGCCATTCGCCGGCAGCGACGGGCTGGGCGGCCGTGCGAGCGGGCGTAGTCAGCCGCTTAATCACCGGATATTTCTTTTCCTTATTCAGCACTAATTGATAGTCCTCGCCACCGGAAGTGGCGGTTAGGGCAGTCACGCTCCAAGTCACGTTGGGCAGGGTGAAATCACCACGCGCGTCCGTCAGGACTTCTTGCTTCGTGTCTGGGTCGCGCACGGCCACATTGGGCACGGGGGTGGTACTTTGCTGGTAATAAATGGTGCCGGTGAGCGTGTGCTTCGGGAAGATGTAATGTTCCACCGGCTCCAGTAGGAAAAAGAAGAAGGCCGCCGCACCGCCGAGGGCCAATGGTACTTTGACCACCGCGCTCGAAGGCACGGCGGAGAACAAGACCACGGCGATCCCTGTCATGATAATCAACCCCGTGGCCCCTTGAATAAACGGGTTAGTATTTAAGCCCGGCATAAGGGCAACTAACACGACAAAGCCGATAGTTAACAGCGCCGCGACCAGCGCAACGCGCGGATTATTGTTATCGGGCATCTTCTCCACCTCCAGAGTTAGGGTAACTCGTCACCTCTTAGCTAGGGACGGAACGATAGCCACTTGCGCCGAGGGTCGGTAAGGCTGGGCTGCTCCCGTGGTAACATCAAGGTTGCGTTAGCGAGCATGACTGCACCGCCCAGGACAGGCGGACAGAAACACGTCACCCCTGCCCTAGCGGTTAGGATTGGTTGCACCAGTCACGTGATCTTGCGTTGAGTTGAGCCGAATACTTGTCCTGCCCGCACGTAGCCGGATAGCGTTCTTCGCCTGCTGTGGGAAAGACATATGGCTACTCCTGAGGATGAGCCGATACATGCGAGACGAGCGGGTTAGAGGCTTTCAAGGACGACTGCGCGTAGACGGGCGCAGAGTAAACCCATTAGCGCTGCTGTGTCAATTAAATTCCCCTTTGGGTAGTGTCCGTTTTTCAAAGTTAATCAGTTCGGATGTGGCATATTGGTTGCTTGATAATTTTTCTAACTTTTATTAGAACGCTTGACTATTTCCTAAGCTTCGTCTAACCTTGCGTCAGTCTAACGTTGGCTAGGCGGTATATGGAGACTGAATCAAAACTACACGAAGCTATTGCCAAGCATGAACGCGAGCGGGCCGAACTTCGTCAGCAACTCAAAGCGATTCAGGTACAGCTAAGAATTGTTGACCATAAAATCCACTCACTCAAAGAAGCCGCAAACATCCTCAAAGGCGCATCGCCCATACTTGGTACAATGTCTCTATGCGACGCCACTGAGGAGATTCTAAAGGCAGAAGGCCATCCCCTACATCGAAAACAAATACTCGACAAGGTGAAGTCTTATAGCCTATTTCCAACAATCCAAACGCTCGACAGCGTCCTTCGCAAAGATATTAGGAACAGGTTTTTTGCGTCGGGAAGGGGCATGTTTGGGCTTAACCCTCCTAGCAAGTCCCTTCCATCCTCGACGGAGCGTAAACGGCCTTTGAAGGGGTTGACGGCTGCTATTAGAAACGCGCTACGCGAAATAGGAGCAAACGAGTTTTCAATGCCGGATGTGCTAACTGTAATAGAGAAGCAAAATCCTAAAATTGCTTCGCGCCTTAATGAAAACAATGCAAGCCTTTCCGCAACGCTTAATACGATGGCAAGAAATAGTGAACTTGAAGTGGTAAGGAATGGCTATGGCAGTTTGCCCAACATTTACATTGTGAAAGCATTGAGAGTTGATGAAGAAGAATGAGAATTATAAGGAGGGCGAAGATGTTAAAGAAAAGCTCTACCGTGATCGCCGCACGGTAGAGCGTAAAACGCTGGAAGGCTAGTCTTAGAGGGAGTTGATTGCGAGTCCACGACCCTACTAAGGCAAGGCGACTTTTTTAGAATATACGGAGGGCGTCCCGTTAGCTGGTGCTAGTAAATGGGCTTTACATCCAAAGGGAACGCTGTTAGTGGCAGCGTGGGGTTCGATTCCCGCGCCCTCCGCATTTCCGTAATACAATATCACTTTTCCGCAGCTTTGTTCAAGCTCTTTCTTATCCATTCCGAGAGCGTTACTCTGGCTCGCTCTGCTGCCTTCTCATAAGCTCCTCGCTCACTAGCCTTGCATCGCACCGGGAGGGGGTAAAGCTTTTCGCTTTCCGGCTTCGTCGGCCTTCCAGACTTATTTACTTTTTTGCTGCTCTCTCGCTTCATTGATAATCGCCACCTTTACTGCGCTCTGTGCAGAGTCCACGGGTGGAAGCTCTAGCACAACAACGAATCGTTTGCCTTTATCAGTTTCGTGCGACCACGCATAACAACGCTCAGCCTTAGCGTGCGAGTGAAGCGCGAACAGTTCAACATCGCCTTGCCACACAGTACGGCCTTGAAACGTCTCTAGCACGTTGATCGTTGAGACGTGGCTAGACTCGCTGCCGTGAAGGTCGCGGATAGCATCTTGGAGTTCGTCTAAATACCCCATTACGTTGTCATTTCCACAATGTCTGCAACCGTCCAGAAACTACGCTCAACGCCCGCCGCCATTGCTGGCGTACATTTGAGTGAGCCATGAGTTCTGACAAAATTGTAATACGCAAAGTTCAAACTAACAGCCGCTTCAAAGTTCTCCAGCTTCTTTGAAAATGCCAGCGTGAGCCGTGCCAGCCGCTTCACATGATGCCGCGTCGTACCATTGAAACGCTCGATATGGCTTGTCGAAATGAACGGCGGGAGCGGGTCGCCTGTAATAGCATGAGTGTACACTTTGACAAGTTTTGTCGGGCTGTACCTACGCTCAGGAGTGTTGGAGTCGTCTCTTTCATAGGCTTTTACAATCTGCCCATAATCAACATCTGCTCCGAAGGCTTGTTCAACCGCTTCAATGTAAGCCGGTAGCGCATCGCTGGAAAGCTGGACGCGATTCTTTAGACGCGAGGCAAGGTCACTGACGAAAGCATTAGCCGTGAGTGAATCGCGCTTTCCCACTTTATAAGAAGGAACTAACTTTGTGTCAGCGTCAATCGCGCAAAACGTCCAGGCATCTCCCACTTGATGCGGGTCGTCCGTCTCCTTAATATTCTTTTTCTTCTTCTGAACGAATCCCCAAATCTCATCTATCTGAATGTTGCGGCAATCAAGGTCGCGCATCTTCTCGTCCATAATGCGGGCGCATCCCTGTCCCACTTTGACGCCGTAGTTCATAATGGTATCGCGGAAAACGCCTGTCATGCGCTCAACCTGTCGAATGGCCATCCCCTCAGCGAGAGCGGCGATAATCGCAATCTTCTTTTCTGTTTTAAGCACGTTCGGCATGGCTTATAATCTCCTTATCTAATCTGGGATTATTGTATTACAGAAACCAGACGAGGTCAAGCGGTATTATTGTATTACGGAAATTATTTATGAGGATTATTGAGGGATTACGTTAAAAAGTGAAAAACGGACACTACCCACCTTTGCTCAAGGCGCGCTTGCTGCGATTACACTTCTACTTGCTGCTGCTATTTTTATTGCTGATGGGTAGTATTCACATTGCAGGTCAAGCCCGCAACGACATCGTCATAGCGGGCGTGCCCCGCGCGCTCGCACGTTGGCGCGCGGCCCACTATCGCGACGTGCGCTACGCGCTCGATGTCGCGCTCTGGCCGGACGCGGATCGGCTCAAGGGCACGGAAGAGATTCGCGTCACGCTCGACGCTGCGGTGCAGGAGTTAGTGCTCGATTGGCGCGTCGTCAATCCGCAGGCGCAGAGGACAAGCGTGCGCGACATCGTCGTGAACGGGCACGCGGTGGCGGACATGCGCTTCACGAACGAGCACATCATCATCCCGCAATCGTACTTGGTTGTAGGCGAGAACATCGTCAAGCTCGCCTTCGAGTCGCCCATCAGCGCGGCGGGCAGCGCCGTCACGCGCTATCGCGACGGCACGGACAAGCGCGAATACATCTACACGCTCTTTGTGCCCTCGGACGCCAGCACCGCGTTTCCCTGTTTCGATCAGCCGGACTTAAAAGCGCGCTTCAAGCTTTCGATTACAACTCCGTCTTCATGGCGCGTAGTTACCAACGCAGAGGTTCAGGAGTTCCTGAACGCACGGTGCTTTGCCGGCCAGCCGTGCCCACAACGACTGACCTTTCATGAGACTGAGCCGCTCAGCACTTATCAATTCGCATTCGCCGCCGGCGAGTTTGCGGAGTTCGCCGACGATGCTTCGCCGTACAAAACGCATCTCTATGTGCGTCAATCGCAAGTCGAGCGCGCACGCAAGGAACTGCCGGAAGTTCTGCGCTTGAATCGTGAAGGCTTAAACTTTTACGGTCGTTACTTCGCCCACAAATTCCCGTTCCCGAAATACGATCTCGTCCTCATTCCGGAGTTCGCCTATGGCGGCATGGAGCACGCGGGCGCAACCTTTCTGCGCGAAGAGGGCATACTGTTTCCCTCCGACCCGACGGCGAACGACATCGCGGCCCGCGCCGAGTTGATGCTGCACGAAGCGGCGCATCAATGGTTCGGCGACCTCGTCACGATGCGCTGGTTCGACGACCTATGGCTCAAGGAAGGCTTCGCCACATTCATGGCCTACAAGGCAATGGAAGCGGTCATGCCGCAGACGAATGCGTGGAAGATTTTCTATCAACGCACGAAGCCCGCCGCCTACGCGACCGACGTGACGAAAGGCACGACGCCGATCTTTCAAGAGATTCCCAATCTTTCGGCCGCGAAATCCGCTTACGGCAACATCGTCTATCGCAAAGCGCCCTCACTGCTCCGGCAGGCCGAGTTCTATCTCGGCGCGGCCAATTTCCAACGCGCCATCCAACTCTTCGTCAAAGACCACGCCTTCGCCAATGCCGAATGGAGCGATCTCGTCCGCGCGTGCGAGCAAACGTCAGGGCAAAAGCTCGACACCTGGGCCGACGCATGGGTCAAACGACGCGGCATGCCCGACGTGCGCCCCGCGTTGCGCTTGCACAAAACGGGCCGCATCGCTGCGCTCACGCTTACCCAACGCGATCTGCTGGGCGAAGGCGGACTATGGCCGATGCGTTTGAAAATTTTATTCGCTTACCCGGACGCGCCGCCCAAAACGTTAACCGTCAAACTCAATGCCGCGCCCACGACCGACGTGCCCGCCGCGCGGGGCTTGCGTGCGCCCGCGTGGGTCTTCATCAATGATGAAGATTATGGTTATGGGCAGTTCCTGCTCGACCCCGTGAGCCGGCAACACGTCATGCAACAACTCGGCGGCGTGCATGACGACTTTCTGCGGGCGCTCCTGTGGGGCACGCTCTGGGACAGCGTGCGCGCCGCCGAACTCGCACCCGCAGACTACATCGAGCTTGCGCTCCGTCTGCTGCCCGACGAGCGCGACGAGACGATCACGCAGAGCGTACTCGGTCGCACCCAAACAGCTTTCAACCGCTTTTTGTCTGTCGAGCAGCAACACGCGCTCGCGCTGCGGCTCGAAGCCTTACTCGCAACGCAAATGCTCAAGGCGACGACGGCGGGCTTGCGCATCACCTACTTTCGCGCCTTCCAATCCATCGCCACGACCGACGCGGCCCGCGCGCAACTCAAACAACTGTTAAGCGGCGCGCTCACAGTGCCCGGCATGACCTTGCGCACGCGCGACCGCTTCGATCTCGTCACCGCGCTCTTCGCCCGCGCCGACCGGGAAGCGCCCGCGCTCCTCGCCAAACTGGCCGCGCAAGAAAAAAGCGACGACGCGCGCCGCTATGCCTACGCGAGCGGCGCAGCCCGGGCGGAGGCAGCCGTGAAGCGGAAATACTTCACGGCCTATTTCAACGACCGCGAATTGGCCGAAAGCTGGATCGAGGCGAGCGCCGGCCCGTTCAACGCGCCCGCGCAGGCAGGGCTGACGCTCGACTATCTCGCGCCCGCACTCAAGGCGCTACCCGAACTAAAACGCACGCGCAAAATCTTCTTCATCAACAACTGGCTCGCCGCCTTCATCGGCGGGCAGTGCAGCCCGCAAGCGGTCGCCACCGTGCATGACTTTTTGCAACAGACACAACTCGACCGCGACCTGCGGCTCAAAGTGCTTGAAGCCGTTGACGGGCTGGAACGCTGCGTCCGCATCCGCGCGCAGTTCGCGCCAGCCGACACGGTCGCGCCGCCGCGCCCCGCGCCGTGATACACTGGGCGGCGCTTCATTCCCTTAATCTGAATCCGCGCGCTAAAGATGTAGCCTTGCGCTGCTGAGCCTGAAGCGCAAAGCCGTCGCTCAAGCGCAACCGTACGCCGCTTGCACTCGAACGCCTTTCTCGTCATCGCCATCATCGCCATCGCCGCGCAGAGCCTCTTGCTGTTCCTCGCGCTCTTCGAACCGGGTCTCGACTACAAGATCACGGCCGAGCCGGACGCCGCGCTCGACTCCGACGAGTTTCAACGTAATCTTGAAGCGTTGACCGACGCGCGCCTCACACGCCGCAATCGCATAGAGGTCTGCACCAACGGCGAAAACTATTACGCGGCTGAACTAGACGCCCTGCGCGCTGCACAGGCAAGCATCAACATCGAAGCCTATATCTTTCAGAAAGGCAGAGTGGCGGACGAGTTCGTCGCGGTGTTGACCGAACGCGCGCAGGCCGGCGTGAAAGTTAATCTCGTGCTCGACGCTATCGGCAGCTTCGCGTCGTGGGACAGCTACTTCAAAGCGTTACGCGCGGCGGGCGGGCGCATCGCGTGGTACAACCCGTTTCGCTGGTACACGCTACCGCGCATTAACAATCGCACGCATCGCGAGATATTCGTGATTGACGGGCGCATCGGCTTCGTCGGCGGCGCGGGCGTGGCTGATCACTGGCATTATCCACGCAAAGACAACCCGCGCTGGCGCGACACGATGTTTCGCGTCGAGGGCGAAGCGGTCGCCAACCTGCAAGCGACCTTCGCGGAGAATTGGCTTGAAGCCTCCGGCGAAATTCTGTTCGGGCGCGAGTATTTCCCCGCGCTCAAATTAGCTGAAGACACAGACGTGCCCGCGCTCATCGTCAACAGTTCGCCCTCGCTGGGGCGCTCGACGCGCGCCCGCATACTCTTTCAAATGCTCCTTGCCGCCGCGCGTGAACGCATACTGATCACGACGCCCTACTTCCTGCCGGACAAGAGCGTGCGCGCCGAACTGGTGCGCGCGATCAAGGGGCGCAATGTCCGCGTCGAGATCATCGTGCCCGGCAAAAGAAGTGACCACGCGCTGACCCGCAACTCCAGCCGCCGCTTGTTCGGCGACCTATTGCGCGCGGGCGCGCAGATACACGAGTACGAGCCGGCCATGATCCACGCGAAGACGCTCGTGGTGGACGGACTATGGAGCATCGTCGGCTCGACCAACATGGACAATCGCTCGTTCGGTTTGAACGACGAGATCAACCTCGCCGTCTGCGACCGAGAGTTGGCTGCGCGCATCACCGCGGATTTCCAACACGACCTCGCCCAGAGCCGGCTGGTCACTTATGAGGAATGGCGACACCGCTCCATCTTCGAGCGCGCACATGAACTATTCGGCTGGCTATTAGAAAGACAACAATAACGCTCTCTTCTCGTCCGTTTGGTGCCAAGATGAAGATGAGACAAAAGCAAATCATCTTGCTGTCATTTGAACAACTAGAGAAGTTACCCACCAAACAGATCCTTGCGCGGCTCAAGCGTCTGCAACAGTGCGAACAATCAGCGCCGCGCTCCGATCAATTGAGCGAACATGAATCATCCTCAATCATCAGATTCAAAGACACAGCGCAGTGGGCTACGGCTTACGAACAAGTGAAAGCAGTGTTAGCTCGGCGGGAACACATTTCTAAAGGAGCAGAATTAATTGAACAACGCCAAAGAAGGGCACGCACAAATCACACGCTAGAACGAAGAGCCGGAAAGCACAAACTATAACAATTACGTGTTTCGCGTCGTCACCTACAACGTGCATAAGTGTCGCGGGCTTGATCGGCGCGTGCGGCCCGGCCGCATCGCGGCCGTGTTGCGCGCGTTGCAGGCGGACATCATCGCGTTGCAGGAGGTGTTGAGCGTGGGCGGCGGGGGGCGCGAGGCAGATCAGGCGCGGTTCATCGCGGAGGAGTTGGGCTATCACTATTATGTGGGCGAGAACCGGCGTCTGCGCGGCGGCGTGTATGGCAACGTGGTCTTGAGCCGCCAGCCCGCGACCGTTGCGCACAATTACGATATCACGTGGCGCGGGCGCGAGCGGCGCGGCTGCCTGCGCGTGGACTTCGCGGCGGACGCGGCCAAAGGGCAGCCCGCGCTCCACGTCTTCAACGTGCATCTCGGTACAGCCTTCATCGAGCGACGACATCAGGGGCGACAACTGTTGAGCGACGAGATTCTGCGCGCTGCGGAGTTGTCGGGTACACGGCTCGTGCTGGGCGATTTCAATGAATGGACGCGGGGCCTAGCTTCACGTCTGCTCAACGAGCATTTCGCGAGCGCGGATTTGCGCACGCACCTCAAGCGCACACGCACCTACCCGTGGGCACTGCCGCTCGTCCATCTCGATCACGTCTATTACGATCCGCTGTTGGAACTAGCGCATCTCGCGCTCGACAAA
The DNA here is from genome assembly GCA_038237345.1 of Pyrinomonadales bacterium. Lineage (GTDB taxonomy): Bacteria > Acidobacteriota > Blastocatellia > Pyrinomonadales > Pyrinomonadaceae > QHXQ01. The sequence goes on along the minus strand of JBBRYU010000009.1, from coordinate 24,218 downwards.
AGCACGACCGCGCTCGTCGCCTCAGATCATTTGCCGCTCGCGGCGGACTTCAAACTCAGGGCTGGATGAATGGTGCAGAACGAAGGCACGAGCAATGGCTATAACTTCGCTTGTTTGCGTTTGGGCGTGCGTTTTTTCGCGGGCGGCCTGGTTGCTGGCGGCGTATGATTGAGACGCTCGGCGGCTTCGTCGGTGATGATGCAGAGACCGAAGATGCGGTCGCGGCGCAACTGCGCGATGAGTTGCGCCGCGGTTGCATAGCTGAGGCGCGACGCCTCGCAACCGCGCTCGCTCAGCACAGACCAACGGGCTTCGTTGAGTTCGCTCATCGCCACACTTTCCGCCAGATTTTGGGAGCAAATCGTGCTTTGAGTGTAACGGATGCCCGCGCCCGCCGCCAAGCGTACCGCCACGTGAGTTAACGTGCCGGTACGGCCGCCCGCTTGCACGGCGTAGCGCGCGGCCTTATCTTGCGAAGCACATCATTTTATCAGTGAGGTACATCCGAATGACCGCCATCCCGCAGGCAGAATGTCCGCACATCAAGGCAATCACTGACACGCCCGCCCCTGACCACGCTGCCTGCGCCGAATGCGGCGCGCCGAGTCCGACGCGGCTTTGTTTGACCTGCGGCCACGTCGGCTGCTGCGACTCGACGCGTGGGCACGCGACCACGCACGCACGCGCGAGCGCTCATCCCGTTATCCGCGCGCTGCCGGTCTCCGACAGTTCGTTCACGTGGTGCTACGAGTGCAACGCTTACTTGCGTTGATTCATCAGCGCGAGTTGCTCTTGGGGAACATAACGCGGTCGGGCGCGGCATTGAGGCGCGCAAGCAGCTTTTTCATCAAGTTGTTCTTGATGCGCCCGGCCCCGCGCGGCGGCACGACGAAGCGCAGGATGGCTTCGAGCCACGTGTTGTCGCTGACGCGGAAGAAGACCGCGGGCCGCTCGCGCACTTCCAACTCGTCCACCGGCGTCTGCGCCAGCAGATCGCGGAAAGTCTTCACGCGCTCCATCATCGCCTCGCCGATCTCTTCCTCCGCTACCTCCTGCATCGTCTTGGCCACGAAGTCGAGATCGCTCTCGTACGCGATGTTGAACTTGATCTCGTTCCAGATGTAAGGAAAGAGCGGCCACGAATAGTTGAAGACGGCTGAGTTGAGCACGTCCGAGTTGGGGAACTTGATGATGCGGCCCGAAGGGTGATCGGTGGAGAGGTATGGCCCCCCGAACTCCCACAGCGTCGTGTCGAGATAGCTCACGTCGATCACGTCGCCGGTCGCATCATTGATCTTGATGCGGTCGCCCACGCGATAAGGCGCACGCGCAATGATGTAAATCCAGCCAATGAAGCTCGTGATCGGCGTCTGCAACGCGAAGCCGAGAATGAGCGAGATTAAACCGACCGAGAGGATGGCCGTATACCAGTTGATGAAGATCACCGAGACGCTGATGAGTACGATGACGAGGCCGGTGAGCAGGCGCAGGACGCGCCCCAGATTGTAACGCGAAACGATGTCGTCGAGCCGGCCGATCAGATAGGCGTTGATGAGTTGCTCGCAGAGCAGCACGATGACGATGAGGCTCGCGCCGCGCGTGTAGCGTTGCAGGTAGGTGCGCGCCTGCGGGTGCAAATCGAAGTACGCCAGATTGAAGAGGTAATAGATGACGCCGAGACCGGCGAGCAGCAGCGTGTAGGTGCTGAGATAGAGCTTCTGCTTCGGCGCGACCTTCGGCTTGACCGGCTCTTTGTTGCCGGCCGTCTGCTTGAGCGCGCGTTTGATGTCCGCCTGCTGCTTGAGCTGCTCGACCTCCGCCGCGTCACCGTGCTGTTCCTCTGTCGTCATCAGCGCCGGTTTATATCACAATCCGCGCCGCGCGGCCGCGCATTAAAATCATTGACGCGCGCCGGTCGTTTGGCTTAGAACGACTGCGCCTTATCAATCTCAACTAACGAGCCGTGCGCCGGCGCGCGGCTCGCGGAGCGGGAAGGATGTTCAAAGAGTTCAGCGAGTTCATCAAGCGCGGGAACGTCATCGACTTGGCCGTCGCGCTGGTCATCGGCGCGGCGTTCGGCAAGATCATCACCACGCTCGTGGACGGCATCATCATGCCGCCCATCGGGCTGCTGTTGGGCAGAGTTGATTTCGCCAGCCTGTTCTACACGCTCGACACCGCGAAGGGCGTGCCCGTCTCGCTCGCCGACGCGAAGGCGAAGGGGGTGCCCGTTATCGCCTATGGGCAGTTTGTCAACGACATCATCAACTTCCTGATCGTCGCCTTCGTCGTCTTCCTGATCGTGCGGCAGGTCAATCGGATGAAGAGTAAACAGGCGGCTGATGAAGGGCCGACGACGCAGGATTGCCCGCATTGTCTCTCGACCATCCCGCTCAAAGCCACGCGCTGCGCCCAGTGCTGCGCGGAGTTGCAGACGGCATAGCAGGGATGTTGGCTCGTGCAATTGCGGCTTGCATGACTGGCACGGTTAGCCTCACCCCTGACAAGGACCTAACAAGTAATGAGACGCAGAAACTTTTTGCAGACGCTCACCGCGACGAGTCTCGCCCTGCCGCTTGCGCGGACGTTAGCGGGCGCGCAGCCGGGTGCGCCCAAACTGATCCGCCCGAAAGTTTTGCGCGCGGGCGATATGGTCGGCGTCATCGCGCCGGGCACGGCTGTGCCCGACCCGGATCGGCTCGCGTTGGTCGAGCCGACGCTCAAGTATTTCGGGCTGCGCGCGAAGTTGGGCCGCTACGTGGGGCAAGGCTCAGGCTATGTTAGTCGCACGGTCAATGAACGGCTCGACGATCTGCACGCGATGTTCCGCGACCCGGAAGTGCAGGCCGTCTTCTGCATACGCGGCGGCTACGGCTCGATGCAACTGCTTGATCGCATTGACTACGAGCTCATCCGCCGTCACCCGAAAGTCTTCATCGGCTACAGCGACATCACCGCGTTGCACCTCGCCATCAACGCCCGCGCCGGTCTCGTCACCTTCCACGGCCCCATCGTGCTCTCGTCCTTCACCGACTACACGCAGCAGAGTTTTCGCCAAGCCCTCTTCGACACCAAACCGGCCGGCAAGCTGACCAATCCGCCGGAGCGCAACCCGCTCCGTCCCACGCACCCTCTGCGCACGATCCGCGCCGGCACGGCCACAGGCCCGCTCGTCGGCGGCAACCTCTCGCTCGTCACCGCGCTCATGGGCACGCCCTATGAGATCGAGACGCGCGGACGCATCCTCTTCCTCGAAGACACGGGCGAAGAACCCTACCGCATCGACCGCATGCTCACGCAACTGCGCCTCGCCGGTAAACTCGCACAAGCCGCCGGCATCGTCTTCGGCGAATGCAACGACTGCGGCCCGCGCGACTATCAACCCTCATTCGCGTGGGACTCATCGCTTGGCGAAGTCTTGGACAACCTCCTCGGCACGGCCCGCGTGCCCGCCTTCACCGGTCTCACCATCGGTCACACCGCCGATCAACTCACGCTCCCGCTCGGCGTCAGCGCGACGCTCAACGCGGACGAGAAGACGTTAGAGCTTAAAGAAGCAGGTGTGACTTAACCCACGACAGCCGGCAACGATGCCAATAACCGCCCGCTGATTGACTTGCCGCACGATTTAGCTTACATCCAATGACATTCCGGCAGGAGGCAATTCAATCATGGGGAAGAAAAGCGGCAGTGGGCCGACCATACTCGCCGTAGATGATGATCCAGACTTGCTTTATCTGGTGAGCTTTGCCCTACAACGTCAGGGCTATGATGTGGTCACGGCGCAGGACGCATTCGAGGGGCTTGCCCAAGTCTGGCAAACCAGACCGGTGATCGCGCTGCTAGACGTGATGATGCCCCGCATGTCCGGGCTGGAGATGCTGACGCAGTTGCGGGCGCACGACAATGAGATGCCTGTGATCATCATGACGGCCGACACCACACCTGAGGTAGCGCTCGCCGCGCTGCGCGATCACGCCTGTGATTTCCTCGCCAAGCCCTTCGACACGCAGCAACTGCTGAGCGCTGTCAACACGGCCTTTGAGTTGCGGCGGCAGAAGCTTTCCATCGAAGTCTTGTCCGCGCGCCCCGACTGGATCGAGTTGTGTGTGCCCTGCGACATGGCGGCCATCGATCCGCTGGAGCGACTGTTGACCCAATTAAAAACTGATCTGCCGCCTGAAACGCGCGCGAGCGTCATCTACGCCTTCCGCGAAATGCTGCGCAACGCGATTGAGTATGGCGGCAAAAATGATCCGACCCAGAAGGTCGAAGTCAGCTATCTGCGCACGTCCCGCTTCATCCTCTATCGCATCAAGGATCCGGGCGCAGGCTTCAGCTTCGAGGCGTTGACGTTGCCCTTCGGCTCCATCGTGGCCACAGGGGCCGGCGATCCCGTCGCGCACGTGCGTGTACGGGAAGAGGCGGGTCTACGCCCCGGCGGCTTCGGCATCCTCATTGCCCGCAACATGGTGGACGAGGTGACCTACAGCGAACGGCAAAACGAGGTTATCTTAATCAAGTACCTCGACCAGGACACGATCACCCAGCCTGCCCACCTTCTCCCAGAAGCACACAAACAGGCTTAGCGCGCACGATAACTTACAGTCGTCGACTCCCCCTGACGCGACCCGCCTGACGCCTGCGCGCGTTGCGGCGCACGCGGGTTGCCCTGCGACAGACACGGCTCAACTCTGCCTTCAATCACGCATCGTCGGCGCAGCGAATGCCCGCGAAGGCGATGCGGAAGTGGCGGCGGAAGAAATTGCGGAACGAGGTGCGTAGCAGCGTGGTGCGTGTCGCCCACGAGCCGCCTTTGAGGACGCGGTGGTCGCCGTCGAACCAGGCTTCGGAGTATTCGGGATAAGGGTAAGCTTTGAAGCCGGGGTAGGCTGCGAACGGATCGCTCGTCCATTCCCAGACGTTGCCGTTCATGTCGAGACACCCGTAAGGACTCGCGCCCGCAGGGAAGCGGGCGACGGGCGTCGTGCCCCAATGACGAAAGTCGAAGTTGCCGCGCGGCGCATCCGGCGCGTCGTCGCCCCATGCGAACATGCGCTTGCGCGCTTGCGCGGCGTCCCACGCGGCCGCCTTCTCCCATTCAGCTTCGGTCGGCAAGCGCTTGCCCGCGAAGCGCGCATAAGCTTCCGCTTCGTACCAACTGACGCCGTTGACCGGATGCTCGGCCGCAAGTGCGTCCTCGGCGAACATCGTGCGCGCACGCCAACTGCGCGCCTGCGCTTCGTCGTCCCGTGTCCAGTAGAGCGGGCACGTCCAGCCTTCTTGCTCGCGCCAAGTCCACCCTTCGGCGCTCCACCACTCGCGCCGCTCGTAGCCGCCCTCCGCGACGAACTGCGCGTACTCTTCGTTGGTCGTCAACAGCCGGTCAATTTTGAACGCGGGCACATGGACGGTGTGCGCCGGCAGTTCATTGTCGTAGACGAACACGGGCCACGGCGCGCCCAGCACGCACTCGCCCGCCGCCACTGTCACCATATCGCGCGGCGGCGCGGCGGCCGCGGGCACATCCGGCATACTCGCGCCAGTCGTTTGCGGCGGCAACTTCTTCGCCGGATCGAGCAGGTGCAGCAGATAGGCGAGCGTCTCCTGATGTTGCCGCTCGTGCTCAAGCACAAGTTGAAAGATGTAGCCGTCGCGCAACAACGGCTCGTCTGCGTTGAAGTCTGCACGTGCAAGATGCTGTGTGACGCGCGTGCGCACGCTGGTCAGGTAGTTTTCCATCTCGCGCCGCGTGGGTAATTCTTTCGACGCCTCACGCGGCGTGGAGATGGGATCGAAGATGCGCTCGTAGCGTTCGTCGGGCGCAGCCTCGCCCGCGAGTTTTTGCAACAGCCAGTACGCCTCGAACACGCCGATGTGCGCGAGATGCCAGATGACGGGGCGAAAGCCGAAGCCGGGACTCTCGTGCAGATCAACTTCGCGCGCGAGATCGAATAACGCGAGCGTATCGGCGCGCGTTGCATGCAACAAAGTCGCGATCTCGTCTGCCTGTATCTGAGCCATGGGCGTCTCCTCGTGCAACCACAGCGCGACCGAAATATGACTTTGTCGCGCGTGGATCGTGAACAATTCTGCGCTATCATAACAGGCGCACGAAGCAAGCGCAGGCACGTGTGCAGCTTTTAAGGTTATTAAGGTCGCGCCCGAAGAGCGTAGGCGAAAGAGAAAGATAGTCACATGTTAGACACCGCCCCTGACCTCACGGCCGAGCGCCTGCGCCTGCATCAACTCCAAACCATTGACCTGCGCGCCGCCTTCGCCGCCGATGTCACGCGCGGCTTGCAAGCGCAACCCAAGCGCCTCTTCCCCAAATACTTTTACGATGAGCTTGGCTCGCTGCTCTTCGCCGCGATCTGCCTCTTGCCTGAATACTATGTGACGCGCGCCGAAGACGAAATCTTCGCGCGCCACGCCGCCGAGATCGTAGCGATGACCGGCCACGCGCAACTCTCGCTGCTCGAACTCGGCAGCGGCAGCGCCACGAAAACGCGCCGCATTATCGAAGCCTTACTCGCGCGCCAAACGCAACTGCTCTATCGCCCGATTGACATCTCGGCCGGCGCGCTAGAGACGAGCGCGCGGGTGCTGCTGCAATCTTATCCGTCCTTACAAGTCGAGGCTTACGCCAGCGACTACGACACCGCGCTCGCGCATCTGCGCGCCGAGGCGGAACGAGCAAGCGCGGAGGCAATAGATAAGCAACCCGACGATGGCGCTGCATGCACGCACACGCTCGCGCTCTTTCTCGGCTCGAACGTCGGCAACTTCGACCGCGCGGAGGCCGAACAATTTCTGCGCAATTTGCGCGGCGTCCTGCGCGCGGGCGATGCGCTGCTGCTCGGCGCGGACTTGAAGAAAGACCCCGCGCGCCTCATTGCCGCTTATGACGACGCGCTCGGCGTCACCGCCGCCTTCAATCTCAATCTGCTCGCACGCCTCAACCGCGAGTTCAACGCCGACTTCGATCCGCGCGCCTTTCAACACGTCGCGCACTACGACGAAGCGCACGGGCGCATCGAGCTTTATCTTGAAAGCCGGCGCGCACAAGTCGTGCGCCTACCCGCGCTTGAGCTTGCAGTTAGTTTCGCGGCCGGCGAACGACTGCACACGGAGAACTCGCACAAGTACGATCTGGCGGAACTCGATCAGCTGGCCGCGCGCACCGGCTTCGCGCGCACGCGCACGTGGCTGGACGAGGCCCAACAGTTCAGCAGTAATCTCTTCATTGCGACTGAAAGCGAAGCGTGACATGGCCCGCGACGAATTGACCCACACCGCCCACGCGCCGGAGACGCACGCGAGTGCGCCCGCTGCTGCCGCGTCTCAGCCCGCGAGCGGGCACGACGCTTTCCCGCTGTTGACCGAGCCGGTCGCGGCCGATGCAACGGCGCTCTTCGTCGAAAATCTGCGGCGCGGCTCGAAGCCCGCGCGCGAATGGACGTGGGGCGTCGAGTTCGAGTTGTTCGGCTACGACACGCGCCGCGATCTCGCGCGGCTCACGCCCGCGCAGGTGCAGCGCGTGCTCGCGGGCTTCGCGCCGTCGTCAAACGATCTGGTTTATGAGGGGCACACGCTCGTCGAGGTCAACGCCGGGCAGATGAACCGTTTGACGGTCGAGCCGGGCGGGCAGATCGAATTCTCCGGCGCGCCGCAACGCAATCTCGCCGACGTGGAGCGCGAGATCAAACGCTACCTCGCGCGCCTGCACGAGATCGCCGCCGGGCACGGCTTCGTCTTCCTCGCTGTCGGCTTCGACCCGCTGCACACGCTCGCCGCGCAAGAGTGGTTTCCCAAATCGCGCTACGACGTGATGCGCCCTTACTTAGCCAAGCGCGGCGCACGCGCGTGGGACATGATGACGCGCACCTGCGCCGTGCAGGCCAATCTCGACTACGGCGACGAAGCCGATCTGCGCAAAAAATTTCTCGTCGGCAACCGGCTCGCGCCCATCGTCGCCGCCATCTTCGCCAACTCGCCGTTTGCAGAGGGGCGGCCGTCCGGTTACAAATCCACGCGCACCGCCGCCTGGCTCGCGACTGATGCAGACCGCACCGGCATCAGCCCGCCCGCACTGACAGACGACTTCACGCCCGAACGCTTTGTTGCCTACGCGCTCGACGTGCCCATGCTCTTCGCGCAACGCGACGGCCGCTACTTGGACGGCCCCATCGGCACGAAGTTCGGCGACTTCCTCGCGCACGGCTGCGATGGTGTACAACCTGTCTTCGGCGATTGGGCCGATCACCTGACCACACTCTTCACCGACGCGCGCCTCAAGCAGTACATCGAACTGCGCAGCGCCGACTGCGGAAATTTAGAGATGGCGCTCGCGCTCCAAGCCCTCTGGAAAGGTCTGCTCTACGACGCCGACACTCTCGACGACGCCCTGCGCCTTGCGCCACGATTGGATCACGCCGCCGCGCTCGCACTGCGCGCGGCTGTCGCCCGCGATGGTCTCGCCGCTCGTACCGCCGGCGTCAACGTGCTCGCGCTCGCTAAAGAGACGATCAGGTTAGCCACGACGGGCCTTGCGCGCATCGCGCCCGCAGAAAGCGCGTACCTCGATGTGCTCCACACGCAGATCATTGCGGACGAAGCCTGTCCCGCAGAGATACTGTTGCGCAACTGGCACGGCTCATGGCATGGCTCGATGGCGCGCGTCGTCGAACATCTGCGCATTGCCTGAATTGACTACTCCTGATGCCCGCGATGAATAACCCGCCGGTCGTGCAATTCCGTAACGTCAGCTACGCGCCGCCCGGCGCGCGTGCGCCGATCATCGCCGATCTCAATTTAGAAATTCAGCGCGGTGAGACGCTGGTGCTGCTCGGCGAGTCGGGCTGCGGGAAGACGACCAGTTTGCGCTTGATCAATCGTCTGCTGGTGCCGACGGCGGGTGAAGTATTGGTTGAAGGCAAGGCGACGAGCGTGTGGGACGAGATCGAGTTGCGGCGCAGGACGGGTTACGTGATTCAGGAGGCGGGGCTGTTTCCGCACTTCACGGTCGCGCGCAACGTGGGCCTCGTGCCGACGCTCGCGAGTTGGGCCGAGGTGCGGGTGCGTGCGCGGGTGGACGAGTTGCTGAAATTGGTGGGCCTAGAGCCGGCGCAATTCGCGGCGCGTTATCCGCGCGAATTGTCGGGCGGACAACGACAACGCGTCGGCGTGGCGCGGGCGTTGGCAGCCGATCCGCCGTTGCTGCTGTTGGATGAGCCGTTCGGCGCGCTCGATCCGTTGACGCGCGCGGCGTTGCAAAAAGAGTTCGCCGCTTTACGCACGCGGCTGGGCAAGACGTGCGTGTTCGTCACACACGACGTGCGCGAGGCGTTGCTGCTCGCGTCGCGCATCGCGTTGATGCAGGCCGGCCACATCGTCTTGTTGGCGACGCCCGCCGAGTTCGCGCGCTCTGCTGAGCCGCTGGCGCGGGCTTACATGGCAACTTTGCAGATGGGTTAAGGCATGTTGCGATGAACCTGTTCGAGTTCACAGCACACAACTGGCGCGAGTTGTTGACGCTCGCGGGCGAGCATCTGCGGCTCGTCGCGGAGGCGATGCTGTTGGCCGTCGTTATCGCTTTGCCATTGGGCGTGCTGCTGACGCGGCGGAAGTTTTTGCAACGACCCGTGCTTGGCTTGGCGAGCATCTTGCAGACCGTGCCCAGCCTCGCGCTCTTCGGTTTTCTCATTCCGCTCCCGTTCGGCGGCATCGGCGCGCGTTCGGCCGTCATCGCGCTCGTGCTTTATGCGTTGCTGCCCGTGCTGCGCAACACCGTGACCGGCATCGAAGGCGTTGACCGCAACGTGCGCGAAGCGGCCGTCGCGATGGGCATGACCGGGCGACAGATTCTCTGGCAAGTGGAACTGCCGTTGGCGGCGAGCGTGATCCTGGCGGGCGTGCGCGTGGCGACCGTGATCTCGGTCGGTGTGGCGACCATCGCCGCCGCCATCGGCGCGGGCGGATTGGGCACGTACATCTTTCGTGGTCTCAGACAGAACGACGACACGCTCATCCTCGCGGGCGCAGTCCCCGCCGCGCTCATGGCGCTCGCCGCTGACTGGCTCATCGGCCGGCTCGAAACGACGGTCGGCGCAAACACCGGCCCGCGCACCGCGCACACGCAAGACACTCGCGCACAACTGCGTCGCCGCATCGTCGGCGCAACGCTCGCGCTTGTAGTCATCGGCGGACTCGTCGCGTTCGCGGCGTGGCGCGGCACACGACAGAGAGCAACGGGCGCGCAGACGAACGCGCCGGTCGTCGTCGGCTCGAAGGATTTTACGGAGAGCGTGATCCTCGCGGAACTGTTGGCGCAGACGTTGGAAGCGCAAGGCGTGGCAGTCGCGCGGCAGTTTGAGTTGGGCGGAAATCTCTGCCACGACGCGCTCGTTGCCGGGCGCATAGATGTCTATCCCGAATACACCGGCACGGCCTTCACCGCGATCTTGAAGCATCAACCCGTGACAGACCCGCGCGCCGTCTACGATCAAGTTAGCCGCGAGTACGGCGAAGGCTTCGCCGTCGCGCTCAGTCCGCCGCTCGGCTTTCGCAACGACTTCGCCATCCTCGTGCGGGGCACAGAAGCGCGTCGGCTGCAACTACACACGATCTCCGAGGCCGTGCCGCACGCGCGCAGTTGGCGCGCAGGCTTCGGCCAAGATTTCATGTCGCGCGCGGACGGCTATCCCGGCTTCGCCCGTGCCTATGATCTTAAACTCGCTGCCGCGCCGCGCGAGATGGATTTGTCGCTTACCTATCGCGCGCTCGCCGCCGGTGAAGTGGACATCATCGCCGGCAACTCGACCGACGGACTCATCGCCGCGCTCGATCTCACGCAACTCGCAGACGACCGCCAATACTTCCCACCTTACGAAGCCGTCTATCTCGTGCGCCGCGCGACGCGCGCCCGCGCGCCCGCCGTGCAGTCCGTCCTGCAACGCCTCGCCGACGCGATCTCGACCGATGAGATGCGCCGTCTAAATTATGAAGTTGACGGCCGTCATCGCACGGTCGCCGACGTGGTGCGCGCGTGGCGGCAGAGCAAAGGACTGTGAGAAAATTTTAGCGCAACACCTTCACGTCGCGCTCGCTGCTGATGCGCCAGCCTGCGGAGGTGCGTTGCCAGCGCAACTCTTGGATGACCTCGCCGCGTCTGTCTTGTCCGCCGCCCGCGATCGCGTAAGTCTTACGAAAACGCATGACGGCCGTGCGCCCGTCATCGCGCAGGAGGATTTCCGGCTCGGCGGCATGTATGTCAATGGTATTGGCTTGGGCGAAAACGTGCGCCTTCTCTGCGCGCACGGCTGCGCGCGGCACTGTGCGCTTGAGGTAATAGGCGGCGAGCGTGGGCAGATAGAAGGTCATCTGCCGGTCTATGTCGCGCGCGTTGGTCGCGGCGAGCCACTCGTTGAGCGCAGCGCGCAGGGTTACGGCGTCAGCGTCGCGTCCGGCGACTGCCGTGCCAACGGCATGCGGCATATCGGGCGTGGCGTCGGTCGCAGTCTGTGTGCCCGTGCTGGGTTGCGGCGACGCGTTGTATATCTCCCAACGCGCCACATCGGAGATTTTGTTGTAGAGGCTACGGACGATGACCGGCTGGTTAAGTTGCGGCGCATAGATGTAGCGCGTCACGCGCAACTCGCGCCCGCCTGCGCCCGGCTCGAAGATGACGGTGAAACGGTCGCCGTTGCCGCCGCTGGTCGTGACGGTCAAACCGTTGCCCGTGAGCGCGGCACGCGTGCGCACCGTCTGTCCGTCCGTGCCGCGCTCTGTGTGCGTCAGGCCGTCGGCGTCGAAGTCGATCCGTGGCGCACGCGACGAGGCGATCTGGACGCGCCGGCCATGCCGCTCGACGGCCAGTTGATCGGGCGGCGCAAGGCGCACGGCGAGGTCGAGAAAGAAGCGTTGCTGTTCGCCGAAGGGCAAGTTGCTCGAAGCGTTTTGCACCACCGAGTAGAGCTTATCGCTGTGTTCCACGTCGAGCCGATAGACACCCGTCCAGTCGCTGTTGTCGGCCGCTATCACGCGCACACGCTGCCCGGTCTGCGCGTCAAGCACATGACCTAGCAGCATGGTCGCCAACAGCAACACGCCCAAAATATTTTTGCCAGCGCGCATCTTCACTCCCCCTTTGCTCTGCCGGGCCACACAGCGCATCGTCGGCTTATGTGCGCCGCTACTTTAGCGCACTTGCCGGAAGCTGATAAAGCTTATGCAGCCGTTAAAGCGCGCGGCGGGCGCGTTCGTTGTGCTATGCTCTCCGGCAAATCTCCCTGATCGACATAACAAGCGCACGCGGGGGCAAGGCAGATGGGACAGGCGGATCGCGGTGTCGAGATCGCCACGGGGCGCAGGCAGACGGACGGCCACGTGCGGCTCTTCGTGTTCACGCGCGACCTGCTGGCGTTGACAGTTGAAGAATACGGTGAGCGCGCTCCGACGCTGCTGCTCACGAGCGCGCAGGCAGGCGAGTTGCAACGCGCGCTGGCTAGTTTAATTCCGCAAATGGCCGAGGCAGAAGCGGCGCAAGAGATTGAAACGCAAGCCACGTGGGCCGGGCGCGAGCGGTGCACTTCGGGTGAGTTACGCTGACCGGCGCGGCTGTATCAATCAGCGCGAAAAAAAAAATATGAGCAGCCGACCGCTGGCACGGGCTGACTGCTCGAAACTTGCGAGTTTAAGCTGGCCGTCTCTCCGGCTTAGCTGCTCTTCTTCAATGTAAAGCGCAGAGGCTCGCCGAGCGTGGCCGGGTCGAGATTGAGCTTTTGCGTCTCGTAGCCTTTGGCTTTGAGCGTGAGCTTGAGATTGCCCATGTGGATCGGCGGCAGCACGGCGACGCCGCGCGCGTCGGTCGAGTTCCACGACTCGCAGAAGAAACCGTCGGTGCGCGCCGAGTCGAGTTTGATGTAGACGTTGCTGACGGGCTGACCCGCCTCGTCAAAGACGCGCGCGTCGAGGCGGCCCAAGGCGTTCGGCGCGTCGGGCGCTTTGCCCATGTTGGGGATGTCGCTGGCGTTCTGATTAGCTGTTGGCTGCTGCGCCGTTGCGCCGCCGGCGCAGGCGACGATGATGAGTGCGACGAGGAACAGTTTACGCATCTTGATGTTGCTCTCCTAAACTTCACTTGTTAGTTGGCCGGGGATTCAAGGGGGCGAATTCGCTTGCCGGTCTATCGAGATGGCGGCGACTGTTAGGCCACACAACCCCCTATCGGGATTATATTGTTTCGGCCCAAGCTTTGAAAAGCAGATTTGCTACCGACTCCTAAAAGTGAGGAAATCAGTTATGAAACGTATGCTGTTCAGCCTGCTCGGCGCGCTCACGCTCAGCCAGAGTTTACTCTCGGCGCAGCCGAAGCCGCCCGCACCGACAAGTGTGCTCATCAAAGCCGGACGCATGATCGACACGCGCGCCGGCCGCGTCGTCGAACAGCAAGGCATACTCGTCGAGGGCGAGCGCATCAAGGCCGTCGGCCCATTCGCCGCTATTAGCGCAAACGCGCCGGCCGGTGTCCGCACGTTCGATCTTTCGCGCGCGACCGTGCTGCCGGGTTTGACCGACTGTCACACACATATCCTCTTGCAAGGCGACATCACGGCGGAAGATTACGACGTGCAGTTGTTGAAGGAGTCGATCCCTTATCGCACGATCCGCGCGACCGTCGCGGCGCGCACGGGGCTGTTGAACGGCTTCACCGCGTTGCTCGATCTAGAAACTGAGGGCGCGATGTACGCCGTTGTGGACGTGAAGACGGCGATAAATCGCGGCGTGTTTCCGGGGCCGCGCCTGTTCGTCTCGACGCGCGCGTTCTCCGCCACCGGCATGTACCCGCTGCTCGGCTATGCGTGGGAACTGCGCATGCCCGAAGGCGTACAGATCGTGGATGGCACAGAGCAGATCACACGGGCTGTGCGCGAGCAGGTCAAGTACGGCGCGGACTGGATCAAGTTCTACGCCGACCGGCGCTACTACGTGAAAGACGGCAAGCTGCACAGTTGGGTCAACTTCACCGATGAGGAAATGGCGGCGTTCGTCAAGGAAGCGCATCGATTGGGTCGGCGCGTCGCCGCGCACGCGATGGGCTGGGAGGGCATTGACGCGAGTTTGCGCGCGGGCGTGGATTCCATCGAGCATGGCTACGGCTTGGATGAAGGATTGATGGAGCGCATGATCAAGCAGGGCGCGTGGTGGTGTCCGACTATCTACGTCGGCGTCTACGTGGCCGAGGGACGCGCGGCGGCCGGCAATCCGATCTGGCTGACGATGCGCGATCTGGAAGCGCAAGCGTTCGGCGTCGCCGCTAAGAAGGGCGTCCGTGTCGCCTTCGGCACGGACGCGGGCGGCTTCGCATGGACGGAGAACGCCGCCAAAGAGTTCGGCTACATGGTGCGCTATGGCATGACGCCGATGCAGGCGATTCAATCGGCGACGACGAAGGCGGCCGAGTTGCTCGACCAGACGAACAACATGGGCGCGCTCGAACCGGGCAAGTACGCCGACATCATCGCCACGACAGGCGACCCACTCGCGGACATCACGGAACTTGAGCGCGTCCGCTTCGTCATGAAAGGCGGCGTGGTCGTGCGCGATGAACTAACGGCCGATGCGCGCCGTTAGCATTGAAACAGAGGTGCAACGATGACCTTAATTGATTTTCTGATTCTGTTGCTCATCGCGGGGGTGTGCGGCTCAATCGGGCAGGCGATTGCGGGCTACACGCGCGGCGGGTGTCTGGCATCCATCGCGCTCGGTTTTATCGGCGCGATCATCGGTGTGTGGGTGGCGCGCAATCTGGGGCTGCCGGAGCTATTTGCGATCAGGCTCGGCGACAATAATTTCCCCGTCATCTGGTCGATCCTCGGCGCGGCATTGTTCGTCGCGGTGATCAGTCTGTTCGCGCGGTCGCGGCGACCGTGAAAAGTTTCTGCGCTGTTTGGTGATTGTTTCGTAAAGCCTGCGCGCTAAGGTCGCCGCTCTTTCAGCGGCCCAAAGTTTTCCGTTTTATGACTAGCCCACGCAAAACTGTACCGACGCCGGCGGGCGCGCCTGATCTGGCGGAGTTTCGTCGGCGCTATCCGCTGACCGTGGCCAACTTCGGCGCGCTTGGCGAGCGCGAGATGTGGCTGCGGCGCATCTGGACGACGGACGCGCGCTGGCAGGAGATGCTGGCGGACGACGGCGCGCGCGAGGTGATCGTGCGCGGTGCGCCGCCTGCGGGGTTAGAGGTTGCGGGCGAGTTTGCGACGATCTACGCGGGCGGCGCGTTGGGCTTGTTGCATGCGGCCGTCGCGGTCTGTTGTTACAAACGGCGCGTGCTGGTGTTCGATGCGGACGCGGTCGGGCACACGGGGCGCGATTGGAACGTCTCGGCCGACGAGTTGCGCGAGCTTGAGCGCGCGGGCTTGTTTACGAAAGAAGAGATTGAAGCGACGGTCGTCAATCGTTACAGCGCGAGCTTCGTCAAGTTTCACGACACAGGCTCGCGTGTGAAAGCGCCGCCGCTCTGGTTGCGCCACGTGCTGGACGTGACGCTGGACGCGGACAAACTGCTCGCGCTCGCCGCCGCAAAGATGCGCACGCAGGGCGCGGAAGGTTGTGCGCTGCTCGCAGGCGCAAGCTTCGTGCGCGCTTATGTCGAACCGCACCGCGTCTCGGTCGAGTTGGCGGATGCGCGCGGGCGGAGGTCGCTCTATGCGGCGCGTTTGTTCGTGGATGCGACCGGAGCTGATTCGCCCGTCGCGCGGCAACTCAACGAGGGCCGCGCCGTCACACACGTCTGCCCGACGGTTGGCGCAACGGCGCGCGGTTTCGCGCACGGCGCAGGCGCGGACAAAGTTGATTTCCAGACCGGCGAAATTTTAGTCAGCACAGAGGACGCGAGCGAGCACAGGCAACTGATCTGGGAGGGCTTCGCCGGCGCGCAGGCGCGCGACGAGTACACGACCTATCTTTTCTTCTACGACTCGGTAGATTCGCCCGCAGACAAGTCTCTGCTCGCGCTCTTCGAGCGTTACTTCGAGCGGCTGCCCGCATACAAACGCGCGGGCGCGCACTGGCGCGTCGTGCAACCGCTCTTTGGCCACGTACACAGTTCACAACCGCATGGACGCAAAGGGCGGCCGCGCGCTGCTGATGCGCGTGTGCTGCTCGTCGGCGATGCGACGGGCGCGGCGAACCCGCTCGCCTTCGGCACACAGGGCGCGCACCTGCGCCAATTGCACCGGCTGACGCACCTGACTGAGCTTGCGCTCGCGGGCGATCTGCTCGATGCGCGCTCCCTCGCAGAGATCAATCCGGAGGGGCCGCGCGTTGCGCCGATGGCGAGTCTCGCGGAGTTCTTGCGCCCCGCACCCCGCTCTGCGCCCGCAACGGTGAACGAGACGCTGAACGCGGTGATGGCGGCGTTGCAAGAGTTGGACGAGCGTGTGCGGCGCGAGTTGTTTCAGGATCGGCTGTCGTTACAAGCGTTGAAGAGTCTCTTGAGCCGCACGGCGCAACTCTACCCGCGCATCTTCCAACGCATGCGCGAGCATCTCGGCGCACGCGGCACGTTCTGGTGGCTCGCCTCGGTCGCCGAAGCGGCCTTCAGCGAGCGACGCACGCGCGCATCCGTCACGCCGCCCGCCGGGCGCGAGGCGGATGAGCCGCCCGCCGCAAAATTTGCGCGCTACGTTGCACGCTACAAAAAAGCGGACGGCGCGGACGATCACTCCTGACCGTCCGCGCCGGTGTGCCCGTTCGTCCACGCATAGTTAATCGTCGGGCTGCCGGTTAGCTGCGGTTGCGGCGACGACTAACCCTCAGTGTCGTAGTAGACCTCGACCTTGTGCGGATTCTTGTCGCCTACTTCCTTACCGTCTACTACCACTCTGGTAATCTTCCCCTTAGCTCTTTTGTACTTCCGCTTGCCCGGCGGTGGCGCATCATCCTGGAAGGAATCGCTGAAATCAACCGTGACGGAGCCGCCGGAAACGACGATGGGTTCTTCGGGCATAATCGATCTCCTTTGTATCGGTGAATGAGGTTAAGGGTCGACAGCTAAAACGTGCTGAGCTGCTTCTGGGCGAACTGCACATCGGGCCGCATGAGATAACTGTTGTAGGCCTCCGTGCTCCAGTTCTGTTGCAAGTTGGCCAGCGCCGTGCGGGCGTTGGCCGCGTAACCGCGCGCCTGCGCGGCTTGACCCGCGCGCTCGGCGGCGCGAGCCGCGACGAGCCACGCTTGCCAGTCTGAGGCGAGACTGCCGGCGTGCGCGAGATGCTCTTCCGCGCGCAGCGCGTTCGCCAAGGCGGCGGCCGGCTCGCCGTTGTCGAGTTGCGCTGTGGCCAGCGCGAGGCCGGCGCGGGCTATGAGCGCGGGGTCGCCGATGCGCGTCGCTTGCTCAAACGCTTCCTGACACGTGCGCACACCTGCGGCGGGCGTGCCCGCGAATGTCTGGGCCAAACCGAGCACGCGCTTCGCCTGCACGATGCTTTCCGGGTACTGTGTGCCCGCCAATGCGAGCGCCCGCTCGGCCTCGGTGCGGGCCTCGGGCCAGCGCCGCGTGGCCAAGGCCAACGCGGCGCTGCTGATATGCACGGTGACGGCCAGTTCTTTGATCTCGCCGCCCGGCTGCTCGGCGATGGCGCGGGCTTCGTCGAGCGCGACCCGGGCATCGTCAAAGCGGCCGAGGGGCCACAGCACGCCGGCGCGCTCAGTTTGGCCATAGCCCATGCCGGACTTCAAGCCCTGCGTCTTGCTGAGGTTGTAACGCTGGTCGAAATGCGCGAGCGCATCTGCGTAACGCTCTTGTATGGCAAGCACCGAGCCGATGCCTTCATGCAGCTTCGCGGCTTGGCCCTGATCGCCGCTCTGCTCGGCCTGTTGCAGCTGCTCGTTGAAGGCGCGCAACGCTCCGGCGTAGTCGCCCTTCTTGCGCTGGACGCGACTGAGCAGCGCGTAACCGGCGGCCGTCTCATTGCGATAGTTACCCGGCTGATAGAAATGGAGGGCTTGCTTGACGTTTGCTTCGGCCTCGTCCGTACGCCCCTGCTGAAACTGTGAACTGCCGAGATTGATGCGCGCAAGCGCCTCCGCGCGGCGGGCTTTGTGGCGCAGCGCAAGCTCGAGCGCCTGCGTATAGTACTTGTCGGCGCGCGGGTAATCGGACTTGTGTAGGAAGACGTTGCCGAGATCGACGAGACCGCGCGCCGACATGTTCTCCATGCCATTGGCCTGCGCTGTCTCAACCGCTTGGCGCGCATAATCTTCGGCCTGCGCGCTGTTGTTCTCGTCGGCGGCCACCGCACTCAACTGCAACAGCGCATTCACGTGCTGCAATTGATTGCCGGTGCTTTCAGCCAGCGTGAGGGCCTGTTCGAGCGCGGCCCGCGCCTCTTGTATGCGGCTCGCGTTGCGCCGCAGGAAGAAGCCGCGCTGGTAGAGTACTTCGGTACGCCCTTCGGTGTTGCCAAAGTTGTGATAGAGCGTCTCGGCTTGGTCGAAGCAGTTGTTGGCCTCAGCCATCTTGCCCAAGCGACCGTAGAGTATGCCGACGCGCAGATAACCGGTGGCGTAGCTTGGATCGCGCGCGGTTGCCGCGATGTAACTCTCGATGGCCTTGTCCGTGTTGTCGGCTTTTTCGTAGGCGTAGCCGAGATCGACCCAAGCCTGCGGCAGTTTGGGTTGCAGCTGCGTGATCTGCTCGTAGGCGCTGATGGCGCGGGGAAAACCGCGTGTGAGCGTGGCCTGAATCGCCTCGAAGTAGCGCGCATCCGTCTCGGACAGCGCGCCTTGATCCTGCACAAGTGTGCTGGCGCGCAACATTTCGTCTCTGGCTTGATCGGCGTAGTCGAGTTCCGTCAACGACTCAGCCAGCCGCGCGTGCGCGAGCGCGAACCGGTCGTCTTTCTCGGTCGCATCTCTGAGCCATTTGCTCGCTTGGAAGTAGGCGTTGTCGCGTAGCAGGTCAGCGCCCTTGTCATAAGCGCGCTGTGCCTCCAGTGAAGGCTGATGCGGCCGCGGGCGCAACAGAGAGATGCCGCCCGTAATGACGAGGGTGAGCGCGAGCAAACCGCCGAGCACGGCCGCGACGGACAGGCGCGGGCGGCGTAAGCCTTCCGAGATCGTCACGAGCGCGCTGCGTTGGTGCGTGCCCGTGTGCCGCGAGATACGCGCGACATGGGCGCTATCAGTCAGCCCGTAAGCGGTGCGGAAGGCGTGCAGGTCGCGGATGAAATCCTCGGCCCGTTGATAACGTTCGGCCGGTTTCTTGGCCAACGCCTTCATAATAATGCGGTCAAGTTCTGGCGGCACGCGCTTGTTATGCTGCGAAGGCGGCACTGGTTCGACGTGCAAAATCTGCGCGGCGATCTCGATCAGATTCGCGCCCGCGAAAGCGGCCCGACCTGCGACGCATTCATAGAGCAGCACGCCGAGCGCGAAGAGATCGCTGCGCGCATCGACGGGCGCGCCCGTCGCCTGTTCGGGCGACAGATAAAGCGGCGTGCCGACGATCACATCGCTGCGCGTCTTCATGCTGGGCAGCGTCTTTGCAGCCGAATCGGCGGCAAACTCCGGTCTGTCCTCGATCAACTTGGCCAGCCCGAAGTCGAGCACTTTCACCGCGCCGCGCTCGTCCACCAGAATGTTCGACGGCTTCACATCGCGGTGGACGATGCCGCGCCGGTGCGCTTCGCCTAAGGCGGCCGCGATATGCTCGATGAGTTCGACAGCGCGCGTCAAGGTCAGCGCGCCCGCGCGCATCAGTTCGCCGAGGTCCTTGCCCGTTGACCAATTCCATTACGATGAAGGGGCGACCGTCGGGCATCTCGCCATAGTCGAAGACGGCGGCGATGTGCGGGTGGTTGAGCGCGGAGACCGAGCGGGCCTCGCGCAGGAAACGCGCGTGATAGTTGTGTGAGCCGGAAGCTTGCGTGGGAATTTTGAGCGCGACGCGCCGCCCAAGGAGCGTGTCCTCGGCGACGTAGACCACACCCATGCCGCCCTCGCCGAGTTGGCTGACGATGCGGTAATGGGAGATTGTCTGCCCGATCATCTGGCGTGAACCTTTCTGGTCGCAGGTAGCGGGGAAGGCATTGGGAGAACACTAGTCGGCCCAACTTGAATCAAGTACACCATTCAAAGACCGACGTATTCTGCGCCAAAGCTGTGGGCAATTCAAGGGCAAAGATAATTAACGATAGAGCTTGAACAGGTGGCCGTCAGCCGGGAGTTATTCGTTATTTGGCTTCGTAGCAAACAACTTATGAGGTGACCAGCGACTATGGGGATTGATTTGCCGACGTGCTATTGAACCCACTTGTCGCACTTAAGAGTGATGCTTATGACAGGCAGAGGTGGCGTCAACATCACCATCCTGTGGCCGCCAGCTACTGGAAATAAGGTTAATGAGTTAGGTGCATGACGATCCCTATTCACTTCAACCGATGACAACCCTCTAAAGAATTGCCCAGACCGTTTAAGGAAGTAGCATAGCTGGTAGGGAAGACGAGGTAATTCGTTGAATGCTCCGCCGATGCCGACAGCCCAGAGAGTTGAGTTCGACCAACATTTCAGCAGGGATTTGAATAAGCGGGTCAGCTGTTTAGCGCGGGCGTCGCCCACGACGGCGTTAGAAGTTAATACTTGGCCCGACGGATTAGCTTCGTTTGCAGAGTTTTGTTATGGGGGAAAGGGCTGAGCCCGAGGTGAGTTGCGGCGGACGCGGGCAGCCCACAGGCGCAACCAGAGGAGCGGGGGTAACTGTCTTCTTGCGGCCATTTGTGTAGCGGCCACCGCACCGGTACGGCAGTTTACCCCATCACCCCTGCGGGCCCAGGCGGGCCATAAGCTCCCTTGCTCCCCCCCTCTGGGCGATTGCCCAGACCGTATCGCCTTCCGCGTTCCGGATCGTCACGTCGGCACCGTGGGCGAGCAACACGTCCATGCTCTCGAGGCTCTGCTCGTGGACGACCTGCATCAGAGCGGTCCACCCGCTCGCGTCCTGCGCATTCGGGTCTGCCCCGTGCGCGAGGAGCAGGCGCAACACCTGCGCTTCGTCCATCGACGCGGCAAACCTGAGCGCGGTCCAGCCCTGCTCGTTCCTAGTCTGCACGTCGGCACCGAGCGCCAGCAGCTCGGTCACGATCTCCGCCCCCCCCTTGATCGCGGCGACCATCAGCGGCGTCCAGCCGTCGCTGGTCGCGGCGTTTACGTCCGCGCCAGCGCGGACACACTCCTGCAGGGCGGTCGGATCGCCGGCCCAGATGGCGCGCAGCAGGATGGACTGGATAGTTGGGGGTGCGGGCGGCTGAACTGCCTCGGCAGCGGCAGGAGGGGCCGCAAGGCCCTCCCCCTCACCGGCGGCGAGGCGCTGGCTCACCGCCGTGTGGCCGCGCGCGCCGGCGAGCGCCCGCGCGCTCATGCCGATCTGGTTTACGCTGCGGGCGTCAGCGCCACCGGAGAGGAGGAGGTCAACCACCTCGGCGTGCCCTGCACCGGCGGCGTAGATGAGCGCGGTGTTCCCGAATATGTCCTGGGCATTAACGTCCGGAGCAGCGCAACCACCCGCGGTTAAGCAGCGGCGCACCGCTGAGACATCGCCACGCGAGGCACCCCGCATGAGCTCAGTAATGCCGTTTGGTTGCGCCATGGCTGCGAAATCTTTTAGGCTATAGTTTAGCACGTAGCCCAGACTAAATTACCTAATTGTTGCTGTGAGCTTCACAGCGTACATCAGCACACGCATGATCATGTATTGTTTGGTCTCCCTTGGCCGGTGCAGGTATTATCAGTTGGTGAGCCTGGGCGGCAGGCATGCACAACCAAGGCAGTCGATGTATAGAGGACCACCACCCGGAGCCGCAGATGATCCCGGCCGGGCTGGGGGCTGCCGGCAAAGGCCCGTCGCCCGTCTCCATTCATGGCACCGCCACCCGACGAAGGACGGCACTGCCGTGCGCGATTACATCCATATGCGTGACCTAGGCGCGGCGTATGTTCCAGCGCTTGAGTATTACCCTCGGTAGCACTCAACTTAGGAAACGGCGTCGGCTTCTCGGTGCGTGAGGTTATCGCGGCGGCGCAGCGCGTGACCGGCCGCCCCATTGAGTATCAATCCGCACCGCGCCGGGCGGGCGACCCGGCTGAACTGGTAGCGGCGGCGGACCAAGCGCGCCACGTGCTTGGCTGGGCTCCCGACTACACTGCACTCGACACAATTATCGGGACAGCTTGGGGGGCCTAGCACACGGCCCATTCAGATGGTTACACCGAGCAGGAGGAATAATAGATGCGCATCTTAGTGACGGGGGGCGCAGGCTTCATCGGCTCGCACTTGTGCGAGCGGTTGCTCGCCGCCGGGCACGAGGTCATCTGCCTCGACAACTTCTTCACGGGGCGGCGCGAGAATATTGCGCACCTCTTAGGTGACCGCCGCTTCGAGCTCTTGCGGCACGACGTCACGCAGCCCATCCTCCTTGAGGTCGACCAGATCTACAACCTCGCCTGCCCCGCTTCGCCCGTCCATTACCAGTACAACCCAGTCAAGACCGTCAAGACCAACGTCATGGGCATGCTGAACATGCTGGGGCTGGCAAAACGCGTCCGGGCGCGCATCCTCCAAGCCTCCACTTCTGAAGTCTATGGCGACCCGGAGGTCCACCCGCAGCCCGAGGCTTACTGGGGGCGCGTTAACCCCATCGGCATCAGGTCGTGCTACGACGAAGGTAAGCGCCTCGCCGAGACACTGATGATGGATTACCACCGGCAGAACCGGGTCGACACGCGCATCGCGCGCATCTTTAACACCTACGGCCCCCGCATGCTCGAGCATGACGGGCGTGTGGTCTCGAACTTCATCGTGCAGGCGCTCAAAGGTGAAGAGCTGACCCTCTACGGGACGGGCGCGCAGACGCGCTCCTTCTGCTACGTCGATGATCTGGTGGAAGGGCTCATCCGCCTGATGAATGTCGAGGTGGAGGCAGCGGTCACAGAAGCAGCAGCAGCGCCAGGCGGCGATGTGCATCAGCCGGTCAACCTCGGTAACCCTGGCGAATTCACGATGGCAGCTTTGGCGGCGGAGGTCGCGCGGCTGTGCGGGGTGGAAGTGCAGTTCGTCTACCGCCCGCTGCCGCCGGACGACCCCCGCCAGCGCCAACCCGACATCAGGCACGCGCAAGCGCTCCTCGGTTGGACGCCCCGTATCCCCTTGCAGGCGGGGCTCAAGCGCACTATCGCTTACTTCGTCGCTCGAACTAAGCCCCAAGAGGGACAGCTTTAGTAGCGGGCGGGGCTGTGGTTGCCAGCAGATAAAGGGTATGCTTACCCGCGCCCCAAAATCTCCGCTATCTACGCCGGGTCCTTTGTGATCTTCAGCTTGGCGAGGCGAGATATGCTATCCACTTGTTGCGCGGGCCTTGTTCTTCGTCCGCGGAGCCGGTGAGGTGCAGACCGAAGCCGACCGTGGGTAGGTGATAGGCCACTTCGCCCGAGAGGTAGACCCACCCTTGTTATGGCAGTTCGATGCCTATCATGAGCCGCTCGTCCCCTAACTCTTCCACCTGTGTCTGGATGAAACAACTGTCCGGGCTCCCGTAACTGATAAGACACTGATGAATACCAGCGGCTGTCTCTCACTGCGCGGCGCGGCGGGTTGGTATACGCTTCGGCATCATTACCCTCTCCTATCTGTCTGTTGCTATCTCAACCTGCGCACTCTGGCGGCGGCCGCAGATGACTGCAACCATGGCGGCGCCGACTGAGATGGTCAAGTTTTGCTGGACACAACCCTCTCGCTACTTATCTCCTTTGGCTGATGTCGGGACACATTTTGTAAGTAAGCGAGTGGGCACGAGTTAGCTGCTCGTGAGAGCATTGGGTTTACCATGACTCAACGCTCTTGTCCCACTCGCCTGCGCGAGTATATCAACGCCATGTTGCCCGACGCACATGGGCATCAACGTAAAGCGATCTTTGATTTCGTGCATGCTCTGGTCACGGTGCAAAGTTGCTGTCAGGCCAAACTCGCGCGCTTCTTCGGCAATCAAGAGGCGGCTCTCAAACGGCTCGCCCGCTTCCTGCACAATGAGCGTCTGGACGTGCGGGCGTTGGCGCGCTCGACCGCGCGCTTCGTCGTCGCTCAGTTGCCGCTTACGGGTCCGGTGCGTCTCGCCATTGATTGGACGATTGAAGACAAGCAGCATTTGCTGGTCGCCTCCTTG
>JBBRYU010000008.1:0-38285 GCA_038237345.1 Pyrinomonadales bacterium | reverse complement strand
GTAAACGACCGCAGCCGTCGCTCCGCTCGGCTGCCCCGGCGCAGAAGGTAACGCGAAGCCGGGCAAAGCTTTAGCCTGTCAGCAACGGCACATGGTCGGGTCGGGCCAAAAACCGATTTACACAAATTTTCTGACACCTCCGTGAAGCTTGATATTCGCTGCCGATGCCCGCCGATTTTCTTCAATCTCGTATAGTGTTTTGCGAGCCTCTGAGTCGCTGATCGTCTTAACCAGCATGTACTAACGCGCCAGCAGGAAAAACCTGTGGTCGCAGGCCGCGCACTTATGTGGGTAGAGTCCGCTCCATGAGGCGACGCGCTCTACGAAGCTGCGCCGCCGCGACCGCCGCACCTGCTCGCTCCGGCAGTGCGGGCACATCTTCAGTAGCCGCTCCCAGCAGGCTTTCAATAGACCCATGACGCCCCTTGCCCGTTCAGCTCATTGCCGCTACCGCGGCCCCGCACGCCGCCATGAACAGCACGAGCACGAAGCCGCCGATGAATATGACGCGCTGATTATTGCCTAACTCTCGTTTCATAGTTTTAAGTGCGTAACTGACAGGTTGGTGAGATGTGGGGCAGGCGTGATTAAGTTGTCACCGGTTAAAGTCTTACTACGCGCGCCGCAGCCATGTCAACATACTTGAATCAATTACGGGGGAGACGATTTGCGTTGTTAGGATAGATCAAATGGTTGCTGCTTATGTTATAGCGGTGTCGCCCCAGTTGGCATTTTCGCGCGAGCGGGGATTAAGTTTGCAGACAAGGGACAGAAGAAGGCCGGCAGCAGTTCGTCACTACCGTCACCCTCCAGACGCCAGTCAAGGAGGCCGCCCCCTTGCCGGGCTGCATGGGCCCGCGTATGCGCTCCTTTCTAAAACGTTGTTTGGTTTCACTTTGACCACTACGTCATTTCGACCTGCCAGATTGCTTGACGCCTAGGACTACGCCCGCTCCGCTGTTATCAATCGGGCGGCTAATCAGGCTACCCGCCTGCGGCACACTGCTTGTATTGACTTAAGAGTGCGGCTGGAAGCTTTCGCTTCACGGAACTCGCCGCACGAAGTTCCGAACAGCCGCACCAACTTTCTTGCCTAGTGGCCGCGCCGTTCCATGCGCCGTCGCCGCTCGGCTCCCAGCCAAGGTACTGCCCGCTTCGGCTGGCACTTAACATAACCACTCTTAAGGAGATGATATGCGACTGTTCGGGCTACCTGTCTATGAACATCACGCCCTGCCCAAAGACGAGGCGTGGGTCATCCTCGACGCGAGCACGGAAGAACTGCCGGCGGAACTGCGCGGGGCACTCGCCACGCCCTGCATCGTGACTGGAGATATCGCCATGCTGGGTCAGACCGTGACGCTTCTTGGGCTCGGTCGTATGTGGCAGTCGGCCCTCGACGCTCGACCACGGCAGAGCAGCCAGTGCCGACTGGCGCGCACCCGGTTACGGCAACAACGTCGCCGGCACGCTCATCAACCACAAGGAACGTAGACATGCCAGGAGTCATCATGCTGCGCCGTCCCTTCAGTCGCTACCGGCGAGCTAATGCTCTGCTCTAGACACGAGAAATGCTTCTGGCCATGCAGCTTGCAGAGGACACAGGTTTTGGCTGACCGGCAAAGATTAAGGCTGGTGAAAGCGATCTTTATCTGTGGCAAGGAGGGCGGTTTAGCGGTGGCTACCTACAAAGACCCATGCAGGGTGTTCGCCCCGCTGGAAGTGCTCGAGCGCGTGCTGGAGATTCGCGAGGCGGCGGGTTATGCGCCGGTGATCTTCTTGTGTGTGTCAGATGACATGGCCGCTTATTTAGACGCCTACGGCTTCGATGTCTACGCCTTCGCTAAGTCTGCGACCGAGTTCCCCTACGGTTGCTACCACGCGCCGCTCGTACCGGGCGGCGATCACGCCCACAGTTCCGCAACTGCACATTGAGGCGGACATGGTGTATGGCAGCTAAGAGCAAGGCTAAAGAGAAAACCTATTTTGGAGAGACGAACATGAGAGGAATTGTACTCCACTCCCGCGGGCATTTCCGCCGCTGCTTGGAAGGCCGAACGAACGAGTATCAGCTGAGCGTCCAAGCGTTGTCGCCAGCGCCGGAGCTTGGAGGCAGTAAAAGCAAGAGTCCGACCCGGCCCGCGTACTACATCTTTTCCTGCGCTGGTAAAGCCTTCGCGAGTTCGGAACGGGTGGTGGTGACAAAAGGGCGCAGATACCCGAGCGTGGAGCATTGGTTTATTTTACCCGCCGCTGGGGCACCGACACGTGCTCGCCCCCTTGATCTGAGTCCGCTGCTGATTTATTAGGGTAATGTTTTTACCAAACCCATTTGCGCGTAAAATTGCAAGCGCTGGAATCCATCAGCTCACATCAGACCGACGCCCCATGCTTCCAACCCTTTAATCCCACAAGCTTAGGTATCTTGGCTTTAGTACTCTTGGCCGCCGTCAGCAGCGCGCCACACACTACGCCGCGCCAACAGCGCGGAAATCCAACGCTTTTACTTCACTTGATTAATGAGCTATGAGGGCACGCCCGGTTCCGGTTATAAGTGCGTATTACCGCAATGTGATTGCACTAGAGTGACCATCCAGCGATGCCAAACCTTGCTTGTTGACGGAGCGCATGGTGACGGCCATGTGGCTGCGGACTGCGCCGCTGCGTTTGACTTCCATGTCGCTCAGCAGCTTGATGACAACGGTCTGGCCGGGTGTCACGAATATGTCGGCGTCGTGATCTACGGTCTTGCGCACGCCGGTGGCGGTGACATTCACAAACCAAGACAGCAAGCTCAGATGGTAATAATTATCCGTCGGGGAGATTTGGTAAACACTGATATCCGTCTCCCGATCAAGCCCGTACATGTAGCTCGTGCTGGGCGCGGTCAAACTCGCGTTGATCGTCCGCGCGGCGGCATTAACTACGCCGCGCTCTAGATTCAGTTCAGCCATCTCGCCTAAATACAAGGTCGCCGACTGCTGCTTTTTGATGCTGGCTACGCCGTCCGCCGCTAACTGCTGGAGTTTGGCGGCAAACTGATTGGCGTTCAGTTTGATGGAACTCGCGCTCCGATTGCGCCCGGCTTTTTCGGAAATGAATGCATTCGGATCATCGGTGGTGAAGTAGACGACTTCGAGCTGAGATCGCAGATTCTTATTAACGTTTAGAGGGGCACGCACGCCAAACGTCGCGCGGTTCGGACATGATTGTGCATTGGCTCTGAGCACATTGCTTGATATGAGCGTGAGCAGTGACAGGACGGCAACATAGAATTTCTTGTTCATGGCAGGTCTCCTTTATTGAGATAAGGCGGGAATTCAGGCGGGGCGGAATCAGACTACTCTATATGAAGTAGTCAACTTAAATTTATTTCACCACAAGCATTCTGTCAACTGAAATCTGCGGGCGCAGTGAGTACGCGCGTTTACCCCGCGCCGGCCATTGAAAACTATCAGGTGACGGCTGATGTGGAATTGAAAAAGTCCAGGAAATTGAAGCGAAATTTGCCATAAGCGAATGGTTTTGTCGCTTCTTAATCCGCTAAGTCGTTTATTTTCAATAACCGTATTTTTAATTCCACATCAGCCGTAGGTGGTAAAGATATATCTACCAAAATCGAATTTGGCACGGATTTGACTCGAGCCTATACAAACAGGTGCTAATGTATGCAAATGAAAAGCCCCGCGCCGGGCGGGGACTGTTCCTTTGACAGCCGGATCGTAGAATGTATGCTAACCCCTGCAAACGCATGCAAATCAAAAACGGGCGACTTGGAGGCTTTCGCAATGTGGGGGAGTGTTTATGCCGTCTCCACATACTTAGGGACTAAAGTTTCTCCCGGAGTATGAAAGGATGTAGCATTTATGTTGATTACTTCTCTATGGCTCGTTCTATATAATAGACTTAGCCTCATTAACGCGCTTACAGCGTTAGTTGCTATCTGCTTAATTGGCACAGGTAAGATGCAGGCTCAGGGTATAAACTATCCGGGCAACAATCCAACCGGCACAAGCGGCGTAGGTAATGCACGTACTGATGCGGACAATCTTTTTATCCGCAATAATCCAGCCGGCATGACCGAGATTCCCGCTGATGATGAAGAACTCTCGGGAGCAACGACGACCGCCAGCAAAGGCAGTTGGCGTTTACTGGTTGAGCTGCAAGAAATCTTTTACCGGTTTCGCCGCGACTTCCCACAGCCCGTAACGATGCAAGCTATAACTTCGCGCGCTACTATAATTAATCCGAGCATCGCCGGTGAAATTACTTTTACGAGTAGCAATCACAAATACGCATTTGGCGTTGGGACATATCAGATTTTTGGTTTTCAATCTAAATTCAAAGAACCCGTAGAGCAGCTAAGCGCACAGGCCCAATTCTTCGATACTAAAACGGCGGCAAACGATTTGGCTTTCGGCGGCGCGGTCAGAGTTCATAAAACCTTATCAATTGGCGGCACGTTCAGCGTCGGACGCGCCTTCTTGGATTCAAAGCGGCCAATCCCGCAACTCGCCGCGCTAGGGATCGTGCAACAGAGCAGGCTCAATGTGGTGGACGTTGGTGGATGGGGAAAATCTGTTGGGATAAGTTACCACCCATCCACGAAGCTCAGCGTAGGCCTGAATTATAAAAGCAGTCGCCGGTTCGAGTTGCAGGGTGTATTACAAGCTGTGCAGCCAATCCTTACCCCCGGCGGCCTCCAGTTCGTTCCTTCTACAGTCAACGTCCTTGTCCCAATCAAGCTACCAGCAATCGCCGAGAGCGGCATACAGCTACGGCCAACTAAGAAACTGCTGTTAGCCGCGGATTTTCGGTTCTACGATTACTCTTCAGCCTTAAAAACTCTCGTCGTCAAGGAAAGGCAAAGCGGCAGCCTTCTTTCATCCCAGCCAATTGACGCCGAAGATGTGCGGCTGTTCATCTTTGGGGGCGTCTATTCTGTGAATGCGAAGACAAAGTTGCATTTCGGGTCTTCATACATCACCAACGGGTTTCCCGCCGGTTCTATCAATCCGGGTTTAATTAATACCGGTGGCTCTGAAATAAATTTTGGCCTCGGCAAGAGGGTTGCTAATCGTTGGGCTAATGTTGGCCTCACCGGAGTGTTTGGCCGCGAGCGCATCGTCACACCGGCGCAAAACCAATTTTTCCCCGGCAAGTATCGAAGCAAAGGATTTATACTCAGCATCGGAATCCGGTCGAAGCTATAATCTGGTTCTCTCGAAGTATGCCTTCATCGGACAATCTTAATCACGTCCTCGGGGGCAACGTTTCCAGCTTCAACAGCCTTTTCATTTGCATGCGTCCTGTTGAATGGACACAGCGGAACAAGGAGGAACCAGTAGCCGCTGGAAACCTCTATGCTCCTCTGTGGTGAATGCCTGTTCGCGTCAGTATGCAGTTGGAATTCAAGTTCAATGGCGCTTCAAGTTGAACTGAGACTAAATCATCTTCTCGAGGAGCTGTCATGCTAGGCAAAGACCTTCAACCCGCGGCGCAGATGAGTCCTGTGACGTTGCGTTTCGCCGGCGACCTGGAGAATGATTTTATTGAAGATTACTTTAGGAAATCGCTAAGGCATGTGCGCTTTGCTGTGTTTTCGGGTCTGTTCCTTTACGCTATCTTCGGGTACATGGACGGGAAGCTAATTCCGGAAGCCAAGAATACAATTTGGCTGATTCGCTATGCTGTCGTATGTCCCTTCCTACTTGCATTTTTCTTCTTCACCTTTTCCCCGCTCTTTAAGAAATACATGCAGGCCGCGCTTTGTCTCCCTATCCTTATACCGGGGTTCGGCCTCATCGTCATAATGATAATCTACCCAATGTTTGGCGATTATTATTACGCAGGACTGATCCTGGTGATTATGTACTCATACACATTCATCAGACTCAGGTTTGTGTATGCCACCTGCTGTTCATTGGTGATCACGGTCGCCTATTATGTGGTGTCGGTCTGGCTCAATCATGCCCCTTTCGTAGTAATCCTGAATAACCTGTTTGAACTGTTTGCCGCAAACTACATTGGCATGTTTGTTGGGTATCTATTGGAACAGCACTTTAGGAAAGATTATCTGCATGACATCCTGCTAGAGATTGAGCGCGATAAATCCAACTACCTGTTGCTCAACATTCTCCCGGCGGCGATTGCGGATAGATTAAAGCAAGGAGAAAAGTTAATCGCGGATAGCTACCCAGAGGTAACTGTACTTTTCGCCGATATGGTCGGCTTTACGAAAATCTCGGCGCGGGTCTCTACTGAGGCGCTAGTGACATTAATGAACGAAGTTTTCTCAACTATTGATCGCCTTGTCGAAAAGCATGGCTTAGAAAAGATTAAAACAATCGGTGATGCCTATATGTTGGCTGGCGGACTGCCGCTCCCTCGTCTCGATCATGCCGAAGCGGTTGCCGACATGGCGCTCGACATGCTAGACGAGATTAGTCAACTCGACGCCGCCAAAGAAGGCTGGCTGCGCCTGCGCATCGGCATCAACACAGGGCCGGTTGTGGCCGGAGTTATTGGCACTAAAAAGTTCATCTACGATCTCTGGGGCGACACAGTCAACACAGCCAGCCGCATGGAATCACACGGGGTCGCCGGTTGTATCCATGTAACGCAAGACACTTACGAGCGGCTGTGTCTAGATTACAATTTCATGGCACGAGGCATGTCAGAGATTAAAGGCAAAGGCATGATGAATACTTATATTCTCCTAGGAAGAAAACTCAAGACAGAACTGTTGACTAGCAAATAAACCTTGTTACTTCGCTTTGCTCCTTCAGGATTTGGCGCGAGCAAAACAAAGCGCGTGTAATTTTCTGAGTGATCCTCCAGATGCTCTTGCAGAATCACCCCGCCGTAAATGGCCGCCGCACGCTTCCCGGCAATGGCGGCTCTTGATGCATCGCCTTTTTCGACGACACGACGTACGCTGGCCGCTGTGTCATCCGAGGCGCCCCGCTTCAACTGCGGATGCGTAGCGAAGAAACGTTCATACCGGGCCAGAGCGGCGGGGTGCGACTCGACAAGTTTGATAGCTGCGAGAGCTGCCCCACGACAGCTAATCAGGTAGTGCGAGATAGGCCGGATGACTTCAGCTACAATAACAAGGAGCTTTCTAACAGCAGGTCATAACACCGATGTACCGAACCCATCAGGCTGTTTTCCAACGGCACAATAATGGCTTCGGCAGCTCCCTCATCAATGGCCGCAAAAGGGCCTCGAACGTCGGGCACGGAACAAACTCGCACTGCTCACCTAAAAGTTCGATAGCTGCCTCTTCACTAAACGCTCCGTGCTCACCCAGAAAAGCTACACTCCTTGTTTGTGCGTACGTCCCGGCACTCATTTCGGCCTCGTCCGCGTTAGGTAGCAGAGCATGAAAGACGCGCGATTGCCGGGGCCTGATTTCATCAATGACGCACTGAAAACTTTTAATGACGGACTGGTCATCAAGGGGGCCGCTATTTGATTGACAAACGCGCGCCAGCACCTCGCGCTCACGGTCTGGGTCGCATAGCGGCGACCGCCCTGCCGCTTGAGCAGCCCACTTCAATGGCTAGTCGCGCCCGCTCGTTCAAGAGACGCAGCAACTCACCGTCAATCGTATCAATCTGCCTTACGGCAAGCCTCTATGTTGTCTCTCATTGCTGCTTTTCTCCTGCTGTCGGGTTTTAGGGCAGCAATACATGCGCGCGTGCTATGCCAGCTGCTGTGCAATATGCAGAAACGCCTTTGCGGCATGGGAAAGTTTCGCACTTCGCCGATGGATTAGATAGAGTTTCCTTTCCAGACGCATTTCGCTCACCTTGACGGCGACAAGTTGGCCCAACTTAATTTCCATCTGCACAGCCATCTGCGGGATTAGTGCTATCCCTATGTCGCGCTCAACGAGTCGTTTAATAGCTTCCAGCGTCGGCATCTCCATAGAGATATTGAGCGGCGTCCGGTACTTTTCGAAACTTTGCACGACGCTATCCCTATAAGGTGACTTTACATTGTGCGCAATAAAGGATTCCATGCCCAGTTCACGGACGGAGACCGTCTTTCTTCCCGCCAGAGGATGTGTGGGCGAAACGATCAACGCAATCTCATCCGTGCCGACGAGCACAGTTTTCAGGGCCGGATCGTTAGAGCGGAAAGAGACGATCCCGATTTCAACCTCACGCGTGAGTACCTCCGAAGGGATGCGACTCGCCATTGCTCTCCTGACCTCGACCTTGATATGCGGATGGCGTGCCCGGTAGCGCGCGATAATTGGGAGCAGATGTGTCACCGTATATTCGTTTGCGCTGATAGCTACCTTGCCGCGGTGCAGCCCCTTCAGTTCCTTGATTGCTTCATGCGCATCACGGCGCAGGCTGAGGATCTGATTAGCATGCTTGAGTAGAACCCGGCCTGCATCCGTGAGCGTGCCATCTTTCGACGAGCGGTCGAACAGGGGCACGCCAATCTCTTCTTCCAGGCGGCGGATGGCCTGACTAATGGCCGGTTGTGTGCGGTAAAGCCGCTCTGCCGCGCGCGAGAATCCGCGCTCCTCGGCGACTGCGATTAAGACTTCGAGTTGGTTAATGTCCAAGTGGGCCGCTCAACCTTCTTTAGCTAGCGCAGCTAATCTTAGCAAAACTTCAGCTTATATTATTACCAAATCTTATCTTAATATCAAATTTATAACTTTGACTCCGCCCAACTTCAATGCTAAGTGTTGTGCCTTTGAGAGGAGCGCTTGTGATGGCAGCAGAACGAATCATCATCTTTGACACCACTTTGAGAGATGGAGAACAGTCGCCCGGCTGTTCGATGGATTTGCAAGAAAAGGTGGTGCTGGCGCGGCAACTCGAAAACCTCGGCGTTGATGTCATTGAAGCCGGGTTTCCAATCGCCTCTGCTGGGGATTTTGCAGCCGTCAAAGCAGTGGCGGCAGAATGTCGCAAGGCAACCGTCGCGGCCCTATGTCGGACGGTGGAGCAAGACATCTTGTGCGCGGCTGAGGCGCTCGGCAAGGCGGCGCGCCCGCGCATCCACACCTTTGTCGCTACATCTGACATACATCTCCAGCACAAGCTCAAAAAGACGCGGGCCGAAGTGCTGGCGATGACGCGCAGTGCAGTGCGGCTGGCGCGCAGCTTCGCCGCCGAAGTTGAATTCTCGGCTGAGGACGCGACGCGCAGCGAGGTGGATTATCTATGTGAAGTTTTGGCTGTGGCGGTGGCAGAAGGCGCGAGCATTCTCAACATCCCGGACACAGTCGGCTACACTACGCCGACGGAATTCGCGGAACTAATTCGCACCGTGCATGAGCGCGTGGGGCGCGACTCGGATGTGACCATCAGTGTGCATTGCCATAATGATCTGGGGCTGGCTGTGGCCAACAGTCTCGCCGCCATCGAAGCGGGTGCGCGCCAGGTTGAATGCACCATCAATGGCATCGGCGAGCGGGCGGGCAACGCCGCGCTTGAAGAGATTGTGATGGCCATGCATGTGCGTGCGGATCGGCTGCCGCACAAGACGAGCGTGCGCACGCAGGAGATTTATCCGACGAGCCAGTTGCTTTCATCAATCATAGGTTTCCCCGTGCAGCCCAACAAAGCGATTGTAGGGCGCAACGCTTTCGCGCATGAGGCAGGCATTCATCAACACGGCGTCCTCAATAATCCCTTGTGCTACGAGATCATGACGCCGGAATCAATCGGCCTCTCCGCCAACCGGATCGTGCTCGGCAAACATTCCGGCCGCCACGCGCTGTCCAGCCGCTACGATGAACTCGGCTGCTCGCTTTCTCCGGCCGCGCTCAATGACGTGTACACGCGCTTCACACAGTTAGCCGACCGCAAGAAGAAAATCTACGATCAAGACCTGCTCTCGTTAATACAGGGAGAAGCCAAAACGCGCTTTGAGGCGATGGAGAAGGAACGCGCTGTGGTGGTCGTTTAGTGATCCCCGAAGAGCGGGTTGGTGATTTCTCAAAGGACAGAGCGGACAGGGTGTAAGGAAGATGAGATTAAGAGTAACAGTGCTGCCGGGTGATGGCATCGGGCCGGAGGTGACGACAGAGGCGGTGCGCGTCCTTGAGGCAGTTGCGGACGCTTACGATCACAGGTTTGAGTTTGCAGAGAAACCAATCGGGGGCGCAAGCATCAAGCTGTCAGGCACGCCGCTTTCACCTGCAACGCTGGACGCATGTCTGGCAAGCGATGCGGTGCTGCTCGGCGCTGTGGGCGCGCCTGAGTTCGATGGCCTCAAGCCTGAGCGCCGGCCTGAAGCTGGCTTGCTCGGATTGCGTCGTGCGCTCGGAGCTTATGCAAACCTGCGTCCTGCTATTTCGTATGCGCCGATTGCCGACTGCTCGCCGCTTCGTGCCGACGTAGTCGCGAGTGCGGACATTTTGATTGTGCGTGAACTACTCGGCGGCCTCTATTTCGGTGAGCCGCGCGGATTCGCCAAAGATGCTGTCAGCCCGAGCGCGTTCAACACTATGCGCTATTCAGCCGAAGAGGTTGAGCGCATAGCGCGCATAGCTTTTGAAGCTGCGCGCCAACGCCGTCGTCAAGTAACATCCGTAGATAAGGCAAATGTCCTTGAGACCTCACAACTCTGGCGTGAAGTCGTCGCGCGTGTAGCCCGGGATTATCCGGACATTATGCTTGAGCATCTTTATGTTGATGCCTGCGCCATGCATCTGATGATGAACCCGCGCCGGTTTGATGTCATTCTCACGGAAAATCTGTTCGGTGATATTCTGTCGGATGAAGCGGCAGCCATTAGTGGCTCGCTCGGTCTGCTCGGCTCGGCAAGCATCGGCGGGCCTGTGGGTCTTTATGAACCCGTGCATGGCTCTGCGCCTGACATCGTCGGGGGCGGACTCGCCAATCCGCTGGGCGCAATCGCGTCGGCGGCCCTGCTCTTACGCTACAGCGCACGGCTGGAGCAAGAGGCGCAGGATGTAGAGGAAGCAATGCGGATGACGCTTGCTGCGGGATATCGCACACAAGACCTCAATCCGGCTCGAAGCCGCGCGGTCACGACGACATCCGAAATGGGTTCGTTCGTCATTAATGCGCTCATGGAGCTTGCTGATAGACGTTTCGCTTATCATGCAGTGTAGTTGAACGCAAGGGATACAAAGTCTATATGTCAGTGCCGCGCACACTCTTTGCAAAGCTCTGGGCTGCACACCTCGTCTCTGCGCATGCAGGCCAGCCCACGCTACTCTACATTGATCTACACCTCGTCCATGAAGTCACCTCGCCACAGGCTTTTGCAGGGCTGCGTGTGGCCGGGCGGTGCGTGCGACGGCCTGATCTGACCATTGCGACAGTCGATCATAATGTGCCGACTACGGACAGGACGTTGCCGATTACTGATGCCATCGCGGCCAAACAGATTGAGACGTTGCGGCGCAATTGTGCCGAGTTTGGCATCAAGCTCTACGACATTAATTCACCCGAACAAGGCATCGTGCATGTCATCGGCCCAGAGTTAGGCTTTACGCAACCGGGCATGACGATCGTTTGCGGCGATAGCCACACGAGCACGCACGGGGCCTTCGGCGCACTGGCTTTTGGGATCGGCACAAGCGAAGTCGAGCATGTGCTGGCCACGCAATGCTTGCAACAAAACAGGCCGCGCACAATGAAGGTACAGGTGCAAGGCACGCTGCCTGAAGGCGTCACGGCGAAAGACCTTGCGCTGGCAATCATCGGACAGATGGGCACAGACGGCGCGTCCGGCCATGTCATAGAGTACGCCGGCGAGGCCGTGCGCGGGCTTTCGATGGAAGGCCGCATGACGCTCTGCAACATGAGCATCGAAGCGGGCGCGCGGGCGGGCATGATTGCGCCGGACGAGATCACCTACGAGTACCTGAAAGCTAAGCCCTTCGCGCCGCGCGGCAGCGCATGGGATAAGGCTGTCTCTGACTGGCGCACGCTTGCAAGCGACGCGGACGCTGAGTTTGATCGAACTATAGAAATTGATGCGAGCGCGCTCGTACCCTTCGTGACATGGGGCACGAGTCCGGGCATGGTCGTGCCTGTGACGGGGCAGGTGCC
Source organism: Pyrinomonadales bacterium (assembly GCA_038237345.1). GTDB lineage: Bacteria > Acidobacteriota > Blastocatellia > Pyrinomonadales > Pyrinomonadaceae > QHXQ01. The sequence goes on along the minus strand of JBBRYU010000008.1, from coordinate 26,229 downwards.
CAACCCTGTGCAGGCGCAGACTGAAGCAGACGCTCGCGCCGCCACGAGCGCACTTGAGTACATGGCTCTGTCGCCGGGCACACGGATCGAGGAGATAAGTATTGATCGCGTCTTTATCGGCTCATGCACCAATGCGCGCATTGAGGACTTGCGGGCGGCTGCCAGAGTAGTGAGAGGTTACAAAATAAACACGCGCGTGCGTGCGATGATTGTGCCCGGCTCACAAACAGTCAAACGCGCCGCTGAAGCCGAAGGACTTGATCGCATCTTTCTTGCGGCCGGATTTGAGTGGCGGGAAGCTGGTTGCTCAATGTGTCTGGGGATGAACCCGGATGTGCTGCAACCAGGCGAGCGTTGTGCCTCGACCAGCAACCGTAACTTTGAAGGCAGACAGGGCAGGGGCGGACGCACACATCTCGTCAGCCCGATGATGGCCGCCGCCGCCGCGATCAGAGGCCACTTCACGGACGTGCGCTACTGGCACTTTCAATGAGGAGACCGCATGAAGCCTTTTCGCGTTCACGCCGGACTGGTTGCGCCGCTTGATCGGCCCAACATTGACACGGATCAGATCATTCCAAAGCAATTTCTCAAACGCATCGAACGAGACGGCTTCGGTGAGTTCCTCTTTTACGATTGGCGCTGCGACGCGGACGGCCAATTCAACCCAGCATTTGTGCTCAATACGCCGCGCTACCGGCACGCCACGATACTCGTCGCCGGACGCAACTTTGGCTGCGGCTCATCACGCGAGCATGCACCCTGGGCGCTCGCGGATTATGGCTTTCGGGCAATTATTGCGCCCTCGTTCGCTGATATATTCGCGACTAATTGCATGAAGAATGGCTTGCTGCCGGTTGTCCTGCCGGAAGCTGCTGTCGCGCAGCTTTGCTTGCAAGCGCAGGAGCGCGCAGATTATCGCGTGACTGTTGACCTGGCAGCATGTGTTGTCACAGACGACCAGGGTTTTTCTGCTGCTTTCGCCCTAGATGATTTTCGCCGCACCTGCCTGATGCAGGGGCTTGACGACATAGACCTTATTCTCAAGCACGAGGCCGAAATCTTAGCTTACGAAAGAGCCAGACCTCCCGAACAAAGCTTACGGCAAAACAGTTGAAGTTTGGCTGCTCATGCTTTAGTAGTTGGCATGAATCAACCGGTCAGGGCAGTCAATTGGCTGCCCTGATTTGTTCAACTCGCCGCCGCAAAGACATGCCTTGCGCAGTAGATGATCACTCACCGAGCGCGGCGTACTTGAAGAGGCGGAAGTGTGCGCCTTGCTGCGCGCGTATGTTCTGCGCCATCGCGCCATGCTAGCTGTCGTCCCACTGCGCGGACTGGGCCGCGAACCGATCCGCCGCCTTGTCGCCTTCGTACTGCACGGCTGCCTCTGCCGGGGATTTTGCGGCCGTCAAAGCAGTGGCGGCAGAATGTCGCAAGGCAACCGTCGCGGCCCTGTGTCGGACGGTGGAGCAAGGGGTTCGATCCCCCTCGGCTCCATTATCAGCTTCAATAAGGTCAGGGCAATCGGAACTCAATACTGCTTTGACTGCTGCCATCAATTCTGTTTCGCGAGCCGATATTGACGGTTGCTTTAGGCCTTGCGGTTATTAGTGCAAAGGCAAGTGCAAACCGCTTTAAGTGTTTCAGTATGGCTGTCCAAGTTATCGCTTACCTGCGTTTCGTCCTCTTGCTTTGAGCGGGCGATTCAATCCAGATAAGGACAACGGTTTTGTCTTGTCCGGTAATTACATGTGCGGCGCGCCCGGATCGCGTCAGAAAGCGATATTCCGGGTGCATCGAGCCGACATAAGAATCTGTTGGGTTTTCGCCTTTGGGATGACAAGCGTAGTTAAAGGCGATGCTGGCTAAAATATAGTCAGGCGCGTCACCTTCAGCATGCTTAGTGACCTTGGTATAAAGATTATCCGGCATTCTAACCATCACGGCGTCACGCCCGTCTGATTTGATTGGCGTGGCGTAATAAGACCGCCCCTGCGCATCCTTCCCCAGCAGGTAGGTCGTGCTGCCCGCCGTATCCTGTTTCGCTTTCATACCGGGCGCGGGAAACTTCCAGTCGCCTGAGGCATTGATTAACTTAGCCGGCATGTTAGAACGATCACGACTCTGGGCCGGAGTTGGGACAAGAACGCTTGCCATGAGCGTACATAACAGAATCATTCGCACGACGGTTTTCATTTGATCCATCCTTTCGCTGCTGATGAAGTTCACACTGCCAAAATACTCTGGGACTTTCCGTCCGAGATGCAATCAACACTGCTCATCGAGTTCCGTTCATCGTACCCGCTTTTGTCCGCGTGGTTACCCGCATCTAATGCGCCGCAGGCGCGGGCCGGACGGTGGGCGAAGCTTGCGGCGGTTGAGCGCCGCGCGGCACGATCCAGAGTTCGTAAGTCTCGCGCTCACGATAGCCGCCGTTGACGGCCACCACCCACTTGGGGTCAATGCCGCTAATGACGCTCGACTTTAAGAGGTAGGCGCGCGCGCGCGCGCCGAGGCGGCTGGCTTGCCCCGGTCGGCTGCGGCGTCCGCTATAGGCGATGAGATATGCGCCCGCCTCTGGACTATTGCGCAAGAAGGTCGCCAAGCTATCCAGTTGCTCTTTGTCGCGATTGAAGCCCGTAGAAGGAAACTCGGCGAACTTGTGTGGCGGCGCGGGCGGGCGTGGCGCGACGACCGTCGTCGCAGCATCTGCCGTCACGCGACAGGGTGACTCCTTAGACATTCCCTCAACCGCCAGATTGACCGTAATACGCTTTCCGTTCAGTTTCGTTGTCTCGACCGTAATCGAGGGCGTGCCTGCCCCGCTAATGAGCCGCACCGACGATGGGCTGATCGTCCATACATATTTGAGTTGCAAAGAGAGAGACGCGGTGTCGGGTCCTTCGATTGCAAACGTGAGCGGCTCACCCTCGTTAACGGTGAAGGGCGCGCTGACGGCAAGCTCACGTGGGCATGACGACTGCGGGGCCGTATTCTGCGCAAACCCAACCACCGCACAAATGAGGACGAAAGCGATTGCTAGTGAAGTATGTCTGTAGTTCATGGACTCCCTTTCAGTTTGTGCTCAGACTTGCTTAATGCGCTTTGCCTACTTACTGACTCACGAGTTGCAGCCTGCCGTTCGGTAAGCGCACGGCGAAAACGTTACGCTCGTAGGTCGTCAACGGCACCGGCTCTTCCGCCCGCACGGAGGCAATCTCCACAGGCGTCACAGTTCTCGCTTTGCGCGCCGTCTGCGGGTCGCGCATCAACGCGTAACGATTGCTGATGCGGCGCACGTATTCTTCAGTCTCGCGGTAAGGCGGGATGCGGCGGCCATATTTCATCACTGCGCCCTCGCCCGCGTTGTATCCGGCCAGAGCCAGACGCACGTTGCCGCCGAACAGGTCGAGCAGGAAGCGCATGTAGCGTGCGCCCCCTTCGATGTTCTGGCGCTGGTCGAAGATGTTGGTGACGCCGAAACGCCTTGCCGTAAACGGCATTAACTGCATCAGCCCGCTTGCGCCTTTGGGCGACACCGCGCCCTTCTTAAAAGAGGACTCTTGATGCATCTGCGCGTAAATCAAGACCGGATCAAGCTGGTTGCGCTTGCTCGATTCGACGATGAAAGCATCCGTCTTCGCATCGCCCGTCGTGAAGCCGTCGAGCGTGGCGCTGTTGAGCATCGCCATGTCTCGCGCGGGGGGGTTCGGCAGCACGGCAGAATTTATCTTTGCTCCGTTTGCCGGAGACGGCGACTTTGTCTGTGGCGTCACGCTTACGTCCGGCGTAGGCTCAACGATACGGACACCTGTTTTTGTGTCGTAGTTGTCATAGCGATAGCCGGCCCCCTTCTGCGCCGGGGTGGAAGCCGCACACAGAGTCACTAGCAGACAGGTAAAGTAGAATTTTTTCATGCTCTTGACCGCCTTACAATTAAAAGGATTGCGCGCTGGCGGGGCGCGGCAGAGGGCCGGTGGCTCGATGAGATTGCTTGAAGGGTCTGAGTTCAGGGATTGCCAACTCGTCCCCTTCTACAGATATGGCGTCGTATCTAGCGGCGCTACGGTGTTGAGCGCCGAACCCACGGAGGCTGTCCCATTCGCTGGCGGGAACACTCGTGAAAGCATCAACTACTCGCGGATCGAATTGCGTCCCGGTGCCTCCGACAACTTCACGTAGCGCCGTCTCGTAGCTTTCTCCTTTGCGGTAGACGCGGTTGGAGACGATGGCATCGAAGGCATCGGCGATAGAGAATATTCGCGCGCACAGATCTATCTCACTGCCTTTAAGTCCGTGCGGGTAACCAGACCCGTCCCATTTCTCATGATGCTCTGCCACAATCCGCGCCGCGCCTTTGAAAAAGTGTATGCCATCAAGCATGCGCGCGCCGATGAGCGGGTGCTGGCGCATCTCCACCCACTCGGCTACCGTCAGTTTGCCGGATTTGCGCAAAACTGCGTCCGGCACGCCGATCTTCCCTATGTCGTGGAGCATCGCCCCGAATTCAAGGTCTTTGACAAAGCGCTGGTCAAGTTGTAACTGCTCCGCTAGTCGGAGGCTGAAACGGACGACCCGATCAGCATGTTCGTGCGTCTCTTTATCGCGCGCTGCGAGCGCCGACATGAGTACCCTGGCCGAGGCGCGCCACGCCAGTTCATCCGAGATGGCGCACGTGTTTTGCTGCCGCAATTTCTTGAGCGCACGTTTGATCGAGGCGTGAAGTTCATTGGCGTCGAAAGGCTTGCTCAGGTAGTCGGCCGCACCGTGGCGAAAGGCGGTGACGGCGGTGTCCATTTTCTGCGCGCCGCTCATAATGATGGTGGCTGTTTCGGGATAGCGCTGCTCGAAGTATCTGAGTAAATCAATGCCGCTCAAGCCGCCCAATTGCACGTCGCTGATGATGAGTTCGAATGTTTTACCTTGAGCCAGCACCTTGAGTGCCTGCTCTGCCGAATATGCTTCCGTGCAAATATAGTAATGTTTCAGGCAATTATGGATTAACGAACACATCGTAGGTTCGTCGTCAATTACCATCATCTGACGCATAAGCATTCGTTGCATCATCCCAACTCTTTATTGTTTGCACTGTTTTGATATATCAAAACGGTGTTTTACGCTAGATAACAATTAACGTGCCAGAAGATCCCCAAGGGTGAGAGGCTTTGCATTAGCTCTTTACCGCATCAACAGTTTTCCCGGCACGAAGAATGCCTAAGATGTGTTTAGGTGCGGCTAAAGCTTTACGAATGCGCCATGATGGGGCAAAAGGATGGGTCTAATGTCTACCCACTGCCCTCTTTCGCCGCAGCCTTCAATCTTTATATTTTTGGTTCATCGGTCACAGAAGAACAGCAACCCAGATCTCATTTCACTTTGAGGCTAACCTCAGAACAGGAAGAAATTTAGATGAAGCAAAAAAGGGTTACCCTGAATGGAGACTGTCCGCTCGTCTTAGTGGTGGATGATAATGAAGAGGGCCGCTCTACATTGAAGCTTTGGCTAGAGCGGCAAGGTTACAGAGTCGCGGAAGCTGCGAACGGGTACGAAGCAGTGCAGGCCGCAACGTATAAGCGGCCTGATCTGATTTTGATGGACATCTCTATGCCGGAGTTCGATGGGTGCGCGGCGATGGTCCACATCCGTGAAAATGAGGCGGCGCGGGACGTGCCGATTGTGGTGCTGTCCGCTTTTGAATATGCGGGTCTTCACCCGCTCCTGCGCATGGATGTCATTCGCGCGGGGCTGGCCGAGTATGTCACCAAGCCGTTTGACCCGGCCCAGTTGAAAGGCTTAGTAAGCCGCCTTTTACCGACGGCCTAACGGTATAATTTGAAGTATAGTCGTCCCACGCGCAGTCCTTTGTCCCACTCCGGTTTCCCGCCTCTCGTTGCTCGACCAGCCGTCGAGTATGGACTAAGCCAGACGAGTTAATTCGGCGTGAACTAACCGAAAGAGGTTTGCGGGAAATCCCGTGCCAGCGCCGAACTGTCAACTCTTCGGCATAACGTCCAACACCTCGCGCACTTTGCGCCCGAGGGTTTCAACGGTGTAGGGCTTCTGCATCAACACCGCGCCCGCCGCTTCGATGAACTTGTTCTGTTTGACGAATTCGTACTGCACGATCTCGGCGCTGTAGCCGGTCATGAAGATCACCGGCCCATCACCGCCCAGTGAACTTATCTGCTCGTAGGCTTCGCGCCCGCCCATGTGCGGCATCACGATATCAAAGAGCATGAGCGCGATCCGCTCTTGGTTGGCTTTGTACAACTCGACGGCCTCTACGCCGTCTTTCGCCAACAGCACGGTGTAGCCCAACTCTTCCAGGATACTTCGCGCCAAGCTCCGCAGCGCTTCTTCATCTTCAGCCACCAGGATCGTCTCCGTCCCGCCTCTCAGCGGCTGCTGCACCTCTTCTTGCGCCTCCTCTTTGACGGCCTTCTCCTCGACCGGCAAGTAGATTTTGAAAGAGGTTCCTTGCCTCGGCTCGCTGTACACTTCGATGAGGCCGCCGTGCTGCTTGACGATGCCGTAAACCATCGAGAGTCCCAGCCCCGTTCCCTTCCCGGTCTCCTTCGTGGTGAAGAATGGCTCGAAGATGCGCTTCCTTGTTTCGGCGTCCATCCCCGTGCCCGTGTCACTAATAGTCATCTGCACATATCTGCCCGACTTGGCGTATGGATGCTCGCGGCGATATTCCTCGTTGAGCGTTACGTTGCGCGTCTCGATCACAAGTTGCCCGCCATTGGGCATTGCGTCGCGGGCGTTGACCGCCAGGTTCATCACCACCTGCTCAATCTGCGACGGGTCGGCGAAGATCGGATGGAGATGGATGGACTCCTGAACGCGCACTTCGATGTTCTCGCCGATGACGCGCCTGAGCATCTTCATGATGTCGTTGATCGTGTCGTTGAGATTGAGACGCTGGCGCTCCAGGCGTTGGCGGCGACTGAAGGCGAGTAGTTGCCGGGTGAGCGTCGTCGCGCGGTTGGCGGCCTTTTCGACCTCCATCAGACGCTGCTGCAATGGGCTGCCGGGCTGGACTACTCTGAAGGCGAGTTGCGTGTTGCCTAAGATAACGGTCAGCAGGTTGTTGAAGTCGTGCGCCACGCCCCCGGCCAGCGTGCCGATGGATTCCATCTTCTGCGACTGGCGGAGTTGTTCTTGGAGAGTATATTGCTCCGTCACGTCGGTGACGACGGTGACACTGCCGAAAGGCACTCCGCCATCTACGATGACTGGGGCAGCGTTGGAACTGATCCGGCGCACCTCGCCGCCAGGCGTCGTGATGAGTGATTCGACGGCGTTGACCGGACGTTGTGTCCGCAGCACCATTACCGTAGGGGTTTCCGTAGCGGTGAGAGGAGTCCCTTCCGGGTTAGTCGGCTTGTAGAGTTGCTGCGCCTCGTCGATTGTCATGCCAAGCAATTCATCGCAGTCAGTCCCGAGGATTTCACAGATACTCCGGTTAACTTTTATGTATCTCCCTTCCATGTCGCAGACGAGCACGCCGACGGGGAGCTGGTCGATGAGGGCTTTGAGCAGTTGCCGCTCGATGTCGCGTTCAACCTCAGCCTGCTTGCGCTCGGTGATGTCCTGCCCGATGCCTCGCAGCTTGACGGGTTTGCCGGTCTCGTCCGTCATGACCTCTCCCATGAAGTAAGTCATTCGTACCGTGCCGTCGGGCCGGACGATGCGATGCTCGAAGGCGAAGGGCTGGTGATCGCGGAAAGCCTTCTCGTTAATCCTTTGCACTAACGCCCGATCATCAGGATGGACGCGTTCTAAGTAACCCTCGAAGGTTGGTTTGAATTCTTCATGCCGGAGTCCGAAGACGCGATAGAGTTCCTCCGACCACGTCACCCGGTTCTTCGCAACATCTAACTCCCAACCACCGAGATGCGCGATCTGCTGCGCCCTCGCAAGCTGCCTTTCGCTCTCTTTGAGCGCTTCCGTCCGCCGCCTCCGCTCGGTGATGTCACGGATGATGCCGCTACAGAATCGCTCTCCCTGCGTCTCCCATGCGGCGAGAGAAAGCTCCAGCGGGAACTCGCTGCCGTCTTTGCGCAGCCCATCGAATTCCACCGTCTGCCCGATGATATGAGGCTCGCCGGTGGCATGATATCGCGCCATCCCGCGCTCATGAGCCTCTCTATACCTTTGCGGCATCAACAGGCTCAGCGGCTGACCCAAAGCCTCTTCTTCCGCGTAGCCGAAGATGGTTTGTGCGCCCTTGTTCCACAGGATGATCTTATTGCTTTGGTTGGTGAGCACAATCGCGTCGTTGGACGACTGGACGAGCGAGCGGAATCTCAACTCGGACTCGCGCCGCGCCTCTTCCGCGTGCCTGCGTTCGGTGATGTCGCGGTTGATGCTTAAAATCGCCGCCTGTCCCTGATAGCGAACCGCCGCGGCATTGATCTCCAGAAGCATCCGGGTGCCGTCCTTACGATACTGCACGGTCTCAAAGTTGAGATAGTCTCCCGTTTCCAGAGTTTCGCGGACCTTGTGTTCCCCACGTTCAACCTCTTTTGAGATCGTTTCCAGCGACATCCCGATAAACTCTGCCCTGCTAAACCCATAAATCTCACACGCACGCTGGTTCACATCCAGCACGATCTCCCGTTCGGGAGCAAAGACCAAAATGGCGTCGTGTGCCTGCTCGAACAGACCGCGATAGTCTTGCTCAGATTGTCTGAGCGCCGTTTCCGCCTGCCTACGATAGGTAATGTCGCGCGCGATGCCTTCGATGCTCACCGCCACGCTACCGTGGCGGTTCAGACGGCTGTTGATTTCTAACGCTACCCTGCTGCCGTCTTTGGCAATAAGCTCGAACTCATAGGCGCTTGGTGCTCCCCCGGCGACTATCTTAGCAATCCTCCGGCGCGCCTCTTCCAGATGCTCCGGCGCGACAACATCCGCGATGTCCATCCGCAAGATTTCTTCTCGCGTATAGCCGGTGACTCGCTCACCCGCTCCGTTGATTGAAGTGAAACGTCCCGTCAGGTCGTAGGCGTAGATGATATCGTTCGCATTCTCGACCAACTCGCGGTAGCGCTCCTCGCTTTCGCGCAGCGCCGCCTCCGCCCGCTTGCGCTCGGTGATGTCGCGAGAGTTAAGGATGATACCCGCTACGGCCGGATTGTTGAGCAGATTGCTGGCTGTGGTTTCCAGAATGTGCCATGAGCCGTCTTTGTGTCGGTAACGTAATTCCCTCGACGCGACGAAACCCGGCTCGTCTTTCTTGCTGTTAAAGAAGCCGCTCAGATTCCGAACGTCGTCCGGGTGCATCAACGCGAAAGCGTTCATGCCGATTAACTCCTCCGGCTTGTACCCGAGAATTCGTTTGACGGAGGGGCTGATGTAGCGCCTTGTGCCGTCCTCCTCCACAATCGAGATAATGTCCGAGGCGTGCTCGGTCAGTGCCCGGAAATACTCTTCGCTCCGTTGCAGCGCCGCCTCCGCCCGCTTGCGCTCGGTGATGTCGTTGAGCGTGCCGGTGGTGCCGATGACCGTCCCGTCCGCGGCCAGCGTGAGCCGCGCGTAAACTTCGATCCAACGAAAGCCGCCATCTTTCGTGAGATAGCGAATCTCGTGGCGGCAATACTCCTTCTCGCGTTCGATGAGGGGGCGGAACAATTCTAAGTTTCGCTGGCGGTCTTCCGGGTGAACGTAGTTTAAGAATTCAGTCCCGATGCTCTCTGCCACTGTGAAGCCGGTGATCTCCGTCCACGCGGGATTAAGAAACATCCATAAGCCCGCCGCATCCGTTTGAAAGATCACCTCTTTAATGTTGTCAACGACGGAGCGATACTGCTGCTCGCTCTCTTGCAATGCCGCTTCAATCCGCTTGCGCTCCGTGCTATCGGCGGTCAGGACAACGAGGCCGTTAACATCACCATTGGCGTCACGCAACGGCGCTGCCGAGATGTTGACGCTGATTTGCGCGCCGTCTTTTTTCTGGTGGCGGCCCTCCACGTCAATCAGAGTCCGCCCTTGCATCACTACCTTGCGCAATGCACAGCACTCTTTCTGGTGATCTTCAGTAACAAGCTGAAGCTGACGACCTGCGGCCTCTTCTGCGCTCCAGCCAAAGATGCGTTCCGCAGCAGGATTCCACAACCCCACGTTCCCCTTAGCATCGAGGGTGTAGATCGCCAGCGGCGAGGCTTGAAAGAGCGCTTGCAAGGTCTGGTTAGTTTCCAGTAACGTTCTTTCCGCCTGCTTGCGGTCGGTGATGTCCGCCGTGATGCCGATCATGCCATTGATCTCACCCATCGCATCACGGAGCGGCGCGGTCGAGATGCTGACATCAATTCGCGCGCCGTCCTTCTTCTGGCGGCGCAACTCTAAATTAGCGAACGCCTCGCCCCGCAGCACGCGCTCGCGTAATTGACGAAAATCCTCCTGATCCTCCGCAGAAACAATAGGGAGCGGCCGACCAACTGTTTCTTGCTCGCGCCAGCCGAAGATGCGTTCGGCTGCCGGGTTCCACATCAGCGTCTTCCCATCAGGGTCAACGGCGTAGATCGCCAAGGGCGCGGATTGAAAGATCGCTTCGAGTGTCTGACTGGTTTGCTGCAAACTTTCTTCGGCTCGGATGCGCCGGTCGAGTTCTTCTTCAAGCCGCTGGTTAGCTTTTTCCAAATCCTGTTTGCGCTCGTCTGAGGTTTTGGCCTCACGTACGAGAAACAGCGTCCGGGGCACGACCGCCGGAAGCACGACCGCTGTCGCTACCGAAGCTGCTGCGGTAACTAATTTGACGTAGCCGGAGAGCCAGTACGTCGCATGCCAGAGCGTCCACACCTCCATAAAGTGCGTCGCGCCGCAGGCGACGATGAACAACCCGAAGGCCAAAAAAATCCAGTGGAAAGGAATGTCGCGGCGGGCGCGATGGCCGAGGTAAGCGAGCGTCAGTGAAATCGCCACGTTGGAGATGCCAATCAGGACATCGGCGGTGAGGTGCAGCCAAACCAGCGAGGGCACTTCCAGATAACAGTACCTGTGCGGCATGAACATCTCCATGCCGAAGTGTGTGGCGAAGAGATTTCCCGCCAGTCCCGGCCACAGAAAGAGCAGCGCCGCAGCGGCGATCAGCAGCCCGATGCCATACTGTAGCAGCGAAGAGCGGGGCATTCTTAAAAGTTGCGGCATATTTTCGATCTTCCCGAACAAGGGGAAACCTTACACGGCACAGTGTTTCCCAAGATGTCAAATCACCGGCACATACATTAAGCGAAGGAGCGCCATTGAGTACAGTACGAAAATCGCTCTTTAGAAAATGCACAAAAGGCCACCGCGCCTTATCTTGAGCAAGGCCACTCGCCGGTGTGTCTTGCAAGGAAAAGCTACGGTGGCCGAAATTCGCCTCCCGGTGCGTCAACCCCGATTTTAGAAGACCGGGTCGAGCCTCTGTTCAATGACGGAGCCGACGCACGCGTGGATGCGGAAAAGCTCGTGTCTGCGATCTGGCGGCCGTGGTGCCGCCTTTGATGCTGGTGACAGTACATCGGCAGTCGCGATAGCTCTCTGTCTGCACAGTATGAAAACGCGCAAGATGGCGCATTTGGTTTACGAGGGAGCGCTGGCGGAAGTTGGAACTGTGCGGTCAAGCACGAATCTCGCAGGGCTTGTCGGTGCCGCAGGGTCTAAAAGATAGACATGCCCCTGAGTCAAATCCACCTCATGGAGGGAAGACAATGCTAAGAGAGATTTGCTGTGCCGATAGAGGTCAGGCAGCGCTTGGCTGCAACTACTCACCGAGTGCGGCGTACTTGAAGAGGCGGAAGCGTGCGCCTTGCTGCGCGCGTATGTTCTGCGCCACCGCGCCGTGCAAGCTGTCGTCCCACTGCGCATACTCGGCCACGAACCGATCAGCCGCAGCCTTGTCGCCTTCGTACTGCACGGCTAACACCTGCGCCAACAGTTGGCCGACGACTTCGTGGTATTTGCCATAGTTGATGCGCAGAGTTTTGCTCTCACGGTCGAAACTGAGCAGCCCGTGCTGGAGAAAAAAGTTCCACTGCATCAGTTGCATGGTTTGATAGGGTTGATCGCGGCGCGGCTTGTTGTTCTGCAAGACACGCAAGATGCCGCCGGCATAGACGGAACGGAGTTGCGCGTCCGTGTAGTAGCCTTGTTTATGCAGCGCCTCGGCGACGTAGAGCGAGACCAGATCGGCCTTCATCTCTTCGAGCAAGTCTGCGTCGTCCTGCAACGCCGCGTCGAGGTCTTGCCCCGTCTTCGTCGCGTCCACGCCCAGGTAGTGCCCGACCTCGTGCCAGAGCGTGCGGTAGAAGTTGCCGTCCGCGGTCAACTCGTCGCGGTGCGCGGGCGCGACTGCCGCCGTCCACGTGCTGTTCGTGCCCGCGAAGATTTCGGGGCTGCGCATGATGTTGGCGCGCAGCAGGATGGTGCGCCCGTAGCGGCGCGCGAGATATGTCTCGTTCGGCAGGATCGTCGCGGTGTTGCCGCCGCGCGCTTGCCCGAAGTCGGCGATGACATCATAGACGCCGACCGGGATGTCTTCGCGCACACGCTTATGCTGCTCGTAAGGCAGAGAGTCTTCGAGGGCTTGCAGCCCGCGCATCGCGCGGCGCAGTTCGTCCGTCTCTTGTCGCCGGTTGCGCAGCAGACTGAAAGCGTAGAAGGTCTTCACGCCGTAGAGCGCATCGTCGTAAGTCTCGTATGCGCCGATCTGCGCGTTCAGGTTTTTGAAGCGACCCGTGACCCACGCGGCGTCGCCGGACTCGTAATCATTCGACAGTAGATCGCGGGCGCGGTTGCGCAGGTAACGCGCGAACTCCCAATCGTCCGACTGCACCGCGTCCGCCGCTTGGTTCAATAGCGCATGCGCGCGGATCATCTCGTCGGCGAAGGCGAGCGCATATGGCACGGCATACAGCGTCTGCGTGCTCGGCGCTTTAAGGCGCAGCCTCAACTGCGCGGCAAGACCGGGATGCAAGGTCGTGAGTACACCGTACTGCCGGAGTTTGGCCACGTCGCGCCGCAGATTTTCGACGGTCGCGCGGCGCACGACGTTGCGTTGATCGGTTATGGCGGCGCGCTCGGCCGGGTGCGCGGCGAGGAATGCGTCAACCTCCTGTTTGCTCACGCCGCCGTACATGCTCTGACCGGGCGGCGTCAACTCGACAGGCAGGAACGGCGCGCGTTTGTTCTCCAGCGTCGTGGCGATGGGGCCTTGGTTGAGCCGGTAGAGCGTGATGAGATTCTGCGTCGCCGCAGGCGCGCCGAGCCGTTGGTCGAGTTGCATAAGCGTGCGCTCCGCAGCGAGCGCACGCGCGTGTCGTTGTTGCTCATAGACCGTCTGAAATATCCGGCCGACATCCAACAGTTTTTCAATTGCTTTGCGCTCGCCCACGCTCAACCCCGCGAGGTCGGGCGCGAGGCGCACGGTCTGCGTCTTCTCGATGACCGGGCGGCTCTGATCAAGCGACCAATAACCGTGCGGCAGCGCGGTCTCGCCGCCGGGCCGGCGCGCGGCAGTCTGCGCGAGCGTTGCGATAGGTGTGATAATGAGCAGCGTCCAAGCCAGCAGTTTCTTCATGGTTTCCCGGACCTCAGTTAATTAATCCCGTTGCGGTATCATGAACATTAATATCGCCATTGCGCCCGTGCGGTAAACTTGCTCATGATTATACTGCCTGAAGCTGATGAAGATCTGCTGCGCGAATGCGCGGTCGAGACCTTTCGCGCCAGCGGCCCCGGCGGCCGGCGCGTGAACAAGCCGGAGAGCGCCGTCCGGCTCAAATCATTATGGCAAGAGGTCTCGCGATGAAAAAGACGCTGCTCACCATGCTCTTGCTACTTCTCTCGTGCGCTCCGGCCCTGCGTGCGCAGTCGGTTGTCGAGCAGGAAACTGAACGGCTCGCGCGCACCGTGACGATTTACCGCGACAGCTACGGCGTGCCCCATATCTATGGCCGGACGGACGCGGCCGTCGTCTTCGGGCTGATGTACGCGCAGGCCGAGGACAACTTCTGGCAACTCGAAGACGATCTCGTGCGCGCCCTCGGCCGCGCCGCGGAGCTATACGGCGAGCCGACGCTGAACGATGATCTGGTGCAGGCGGCGTTCGAGAGCAACCAACTCGCAGTCGCGCACTACCAGCGCGCCGCGCCGCGCATACGCGCGCTGTGCGCTGCCTACGCCGCCGGTCTCAACTACTACCTCGCGCGCAATCCGCAAGTCAGACCGCGCCTCATCACACACTTCGAGCCGTGGTACGTCTTCGCGGGCGTCGGCGGCACAGGATTGTTAACGAATGCGGGGCTGAAGCCCGAAGAGTTACGCGCGGCGATCTCTGAAGTTAGCCGGCAAACCGCACGCGGCGCAGACAATGTTGCGCCGGACGATGTGCGCGTTAACGACAACGACCGTCAGTTCGCGCTCGACGAAGGCTCAAACATGTGGGTGGTCGCGCCCGCGCGGAGCGCCGGCGGACACGCGCTGCTGCTCATCAATCCACACGTCGGTTTCTTCGGCGGCGGCCAGCGTTACGAGGCGCACCTGCACAGCGACGCAGGTTGGAACGTCGCGGGCTTCGCCATCCTGGGCACGCCCTTCATACGCTCCGGGCACAATGAGTACCTCGGTTGGAGTCACACGAACAACTACGCCGACATTGCCGACGTGTACATTGAAGAATTCGACGATCCGCAACACCCGCTCGCTTACCGCTACGGCACAGGCCACCGCACTGCGACCGAGTGGCGCGCGGAGATCAAAGTGAAGACCGCGCAGGGCAGCGAAACACGGAGTTTCAGCTTCCGTAAGACGCACCACGGCCCCGTCCTCGCCCTGCGCGACGGCAAATGGCTGACGCTAAAACCGGCCCGGCTCGGCGACAACGGCGCGTTCGAGCAGCGTTACGCGATGAGCCGCGCCCGCACGCTCGTTGAGTTCAAGGCCGCACTGGCGCGCGTCTCGCTCACCGGCTCGAACACGATCTACGCCGACCGCGCGGGCAACATCTTTTACGTCCATGGCAGCGCCATCCCGCGCCGCGCCACCAGGTTCGATTGGACGAAGCCCGTTAACGGCAGCGACCCGGAGACGGAGTGGCAGGGCTATCACGCCTTGAGTGAACTGCCGCAACTCACAAACCCGCCCACCGGCTGGTTGCAGAACTGCAACTCGACACCGTTCCTGACCACCGCGACAGGTAATCCACAGCAGGAAAACTTTCCCGCCTACATGGCTCCTGAGCCGGACACACCGCGCGCACGCAACTCGCGGCGCATACTCGCCGGCCAAGCTAAGTTCACTTTTGCCGAATGGGCGCACGCTACCGCCGACACCACCGAGAGCGAGGCGGATACGTTTATCTCGCAGATCGTCGGCGAATGGGCACGGCTGAAAGTGTTGCAGCCTACGCGCGCCGCAAAGCTCAACGACGCTGTTGTTGTGTTGCAGCAGTGGAATCGCGACAGCGCCCTCGACTCGCAGGCGATGACCGTGTTGAGCTATTGGGTCAACATCTATAACGGCCGCAATTTCAAGCGGGAGGAAGACGCCTATCCAGCCCTCCGCGCGCTCGAACAGACGTTGAGCGAACTCGCACGCGACTGGGGCACATGGCGCGTCGCGTGGGGCGAGGTTAATCGGTTGCAGCGCACGCACACGAGCGGGCAGGAAGCGTTCAGCGACGAGCGGCCGAGTCTGCCCGTAGCTGGCGGCCCCAGCGCGCTCGGCAATATTTTCACCTTTGGCGCGCCGCCCGTTAAAGGTCTTAAGCGGCGCTACGGCACGAGCGGGAACACGTATGTGAGCGTCGTCGAATTCGGGCCGCAGGTGCGTGCGCGCTCAATCGTCACCTTCGGGCAGAGCGCCGACCCCCGCTCGCCGCACTACTTCGATCAAGCGCCACTCTACGCGCGCATGCAGTTCAAGCCCGCATGGTTCACCCGCGCCGAGATCAAGACGCATCTGGAACGCGCTTACCATCCCGGTGCGGAGCGGCGGCAATGATACCGCCACGCACAGTTAGAAGCGGTTTGAAAAGTTAGCTCCGGAGGAGCGGCATGTTTGTAGCCCGTGTGGCCTAACACTCCCCAAGCTCCGTAGGAGCGAAATGTTGCTGATATTTCGCTCCTACGGAGCTACAGCGGAACAGAGAATGGCGCGGACTACAAACATGCCGCCCCTGACGGGGCTTTTCAAACAGCTTTTTAGAGATTCTTAGGCAGTGCTGCTGAACTGCTTGCTGCCGCCAACGACTTAGGCGACTCCGGCGTGAAATCTTCGCCGGGATTGATGAACTGATTGCGCTCGAAGTTGTACTGCTTGTCGTACAACTGCTTATAGCGACCCGCCGCGGCGAGCAACTCTTCGTGCGTGCCGCGCTCGACGATCTCGCCTGCTTCCAACACGAGAATTTGATCCGCGCTACGAATCGTCGAGAGGCGATGCGCGATGACAAAGGTGGTGCGCCCGCGCCGCAGAGATTGCAGCCCGTCCTGAATCATCGCTTCACTCTCACTATCGAGACTTGATGTAGCTTCGTCCAGAATCAAAATCTTTGGCTCAGCGAGGATCGCGCGGGCGATGGCGACGCGCTGCCGCTGTCCGCCTGATAGCTTCACGCCGCGCTCGCCGACGATGGTGTCGTAGCCGTCGGCGAAGCCGTCAATGAATTCCTCGCAGTGCGCGACGCGGCTGGCCGCGATGATCTGCGCGCGGGTGGCGTGTGGATGCGCGAAGGCGATGTTCTCCGCAATCGTGCCGTCGAACAGAAAATTGTCCTGCAAAACCACGCCGAGTTGCGTGCGATAGTCGCGCAAGCGCACGGAGGCGAGGTCGTGCCCGTCAACCGTCACTTGGCCGGCGAGCGGGCGATTGAACGCCATCACCAGACTGATCAGCGTGCTCTTGCCTGAGCCGCTTGAGCCGACGAGCGCGGTCGTCGAACCGGCGGGCGCGCGGAAAGAGACGTGTTTGAGGACGCGCGCGTCCTCGTTATATTCAAAGCTCACGTCGGCAAACGTGATCTCGCCGGCGATCTCGGCGAGCGGTGCGCGCTCAGCATCGTCTTCGTCTTCGGTCGCCATCTGCTTCAGCTCGCGTATGCGGTCGAGACCGGCAAAGGCTTCCGTAATCTGCGTGCCGATAGACGCGATCTCGACGAGCGGGGCGGCCACGAGCGCGGTGAAGAAGATGTACATGAAGAAGTCGCCGAGCGTCATCTGCCCGGCGATGATGGCCCGCCCGCCGACGAGGATCAGGATCACGCCGATGCCGCCGACGATGACGGTGGAAAAGGCCGTGACGCCGGAGACGCCGATCATCGAGCGCGCTATGTTGCGGAACAGGCGATGCGCGCCGCGCGCGAAGACGAGCGACTCGCGGCGTTCGGCCGAGTAAGCCTTAACGATGCGTATACCGCCGAGCGATTCCGTGAGCCGGCCTGTAACTTCGGCATTGATCTTACCGCGCTCGCGAAAGAGCGGGCGCAACCGCTTGAAGGCCAGCGTCATGCACGCGCCGAAGATTGCGAGCGCGAGCAGCGTGAACGCGGTCAGTCGCCAGTTCAAATAGAAGAGCACGCAGAGCGCAATCGCCGCCGTGACCAAGCCGCCGATCAGTTGCACCAGCCCCGTGCCGACGAGATTTCTGATGCCCTCGGCGTCGGTCATGATGCGCGAGATAAGCACGCCGGTCTGCGTCGAATCGAAATAGCGCACCGGCAAACGCGCGACGTGCTCTTGCACGCTCTTGCGCATGTCGGTGATGGCGCGTTGCGCGGCGACGCCGAGCACTTGCGCGAGCGCAAATGAACTAAGCGCCTGAATCAGTGTCGCGCTGCCGGCCGCGAGCGCCAGCGTCGTCAGCAGATCGCTGCGGTGCTTGATGATGACCTCGTCGATCAGATACTTGGAACTGGCGGGCAAGACCAACCCGACCAGCCGGTTAATGATCATGAGCAGCAGCCCTAAGGCGAGCCGATAGCGGTGTGCCCAGATCAAGTCTTTCGCGTCGCGCCATGCGGTGGATAATGTCAGACGTTTTTTCTGCTCAGCCATCAGTAACCTTTTATTCGCAGCCGTTAACCGAACCGCGCACACGTATCGCTGTCCCGTGCGCGTTAAGCGCGGCAGTTAGTGTCGAGTGAGTTGGTGAGCCATGCGGTAACATCCCGCAGGCAGTCCATGTTTATCTCGTGCCCCATCGGGTACTCATGATATGCGCACGCAACCCCTAGCATCGCTAGTTGCTGCCGGATGGCGCGGCCGGATTCGATGGGCAGCACCGCGTCGTAGATGCCGTGCGTGACCAGCACCGGCAGGCCCGCGAGAGCTTGCCGATCCAACTCACCTGCCAACACTTGCGCCGGGAAACGCCCGCTCATCGCCACCACCCCGGCGATCCGTTCCGGCCGGCTGAGCGCCAGCGCGAGACTCATCATCGCGCCCTGACTGAAGCCCGCCACGTAGATACATTTTGCGTTGACCTCATATGTATTGACCAACTCCGCGATAAACCCCGGCAGCAACGCGAGACTTTGCTTCGCCTGCTCGATGTCAACTGTCATCCCCTGCGGAGTGAACTCGATGTTGAACCAGCCATATGCGCCCTGGCCCATGACGACCGGCGCACGCGCGCTCACGAGCAGAAACCGCTCGTCCAAATAAGGCGCGAGACCGAACAGATCAGCCTCGTTGCTGCCGATGCCATGCAGGAGTAACAGGAGCGGTGGCGCGGATGATGATCGCTTAACCGGTTCGCGCACGAGATGAACGAGCGAGAGAGTGTGTGTGCTCATCAGTGTTCTGATAATCCCCTTTGCTTGATTAATTATAGCGATTTGCGCGCCCAGCACCGTGGCCTTGCTTGGCTCGGTTACACTCATCTGCAAACGACTATATTGTGCCGCCCTATCGTTGCGGGCCACGCGGGCTGCGCCTATCTCATTGCTCCGGCCATGCGATTTTCTGTGCGCCGATAAAGCGGGCTAACTGTGCGACCGCCTTTGTTAACCCCTTGCGCCGCGCTTGCGTGACACGGATGCCCGGCTCCCAATAGATTTGCCGGACATGCAATAGACTATCATCTCGATGGAATTTCGGGTCGAGCCGGCCGACCAAACGATCACCTTCCAACAGGGGTAAGACGTAGTAGCCGAAGCGGCGCAGCGGCGCGGGCACGAAGGCCTCGAAGCGGTAATCGAAATTGAACAATCGGCGTGCGCGGGCGCGGTCGCGCAGCACCGGATCGAACGGACTGAGCAAACGCATACGTGCCGGCGGGTCAGGCAACGCGCGCAATCTGCGCTCCCAGTCGTACAGGGCAAAGCCGGGCCGCGCTGGCGCGCCAGCACAGGCCTCAACCAGCACCGGCATAATCTGATCAGCCCGCGCGGCCTCCGCACACCATGCCTTGGCCTGCTCAATGCTGATCGCCTGCCAGAACTCGGCGATCTCTTTCGGGGTCGCAACAACCAACCGTTCAAACGCGGTGCGGCAAGCCCAATCAACGTGCGCTTGTTCGGTCGGCGGCGGCGCGGCGCTGTGCGCAGGGAGAACGCGCGCGGTCAAGTCGTACACCTTCTGAAACTTCTCCCGGCGCGCGACCATCAGCTCGCCCGTTGACCACAGGAACTCCAACGCCGCCTTCTGCGGCTTCCAGCCCCACCACGCTGAAGACTCGCCACGCCGGTCGTGCTCGAAATCCTGCGAGCGCAGCGGCCCTTCACGCCGGATGCGCTCGCGCACATGCTTGATGATTTTGTCCGGCTGTGCCCCCATGCGTTCCTGCCACCAGGGTCTTTGCCTGATGCGCTCGCGCTCGTCAGCGAAACGCGGTTTCCAATGCGCAAACCATTTGGTCGGGATCGCCGAAGCATCATGCGTCCAATGCTCGAAGAGACTACGCTCTTGCTCCAGCAAACGGACGAAGTGCGCCGGCTGATAGCCGTCGAGCCGGCTGGCAATAGTAAGATGATGGGCGCGTTCTACGATATTGATCGAGTCGAGTTGAATAAAGCCCATCTGCTCGACGAGCTTTTGCAGCGTCGCCGGTGTGGCCGGGCGACCCGGGTCGGCCAGCAACCCTTGCGCGTTCATTAGGAGCAGCCGCGCCGCGCCGGCCGGGACAACGTTTGGTCTCATGTCCATCTTCGCACGCTTTACTGTTAGAGCTACCTTGCACTTTAATGGCCCTGCGCTGTTAGCGCCAGCGTAGACGGAATGGGCAATCGCAGCAGGGCGGAATTACGACACAACGCAACGAATTTCCAGCGCAGTTACCACACGCAGGCGATGTTAGTTTCATCTCTTGCGGCCGGAGAGAAAGGCAAAAAATAATGAACAAGCCGATCAGCATGCACGAGGCGCGCACCGCGCTCAATCGTGATTACGAACTCAGGCAGTGGGCCGAGCAATGGCTCAAGGGTAAAGAACGGGCCGCGCAGCCGGCGCTCGGTGACGCTGAGTTTGACGAACATTGGCTCTATGTCCGCCCGGAACGGATGCACGAGGGCGCGATTGAGGCCGTGACCGCGTACAGACAGCGCACCGAAGATCATTGAGCGCAGGCAGCGCCTGTTTGCACCCGGCATGCATATTCTCTCCATCGAAGCGATCAGTAAGAACTACGGCATCCGCCCGCTCTTCGCGCAGGTCAGCCTCGGACTGGATTCCAGCGACCGCGTCGGCGTGGTCGGCGTCAACGGTTCGGGCAAAACTACGCTGCTGCGGCTCATCGCGGGCGCAGAGCAGCCGGATACGGGGCGCATCGTGTTCGCTGTAGGTGTGTCCGTTGGTTATCTGCCGCAGAACCCACTCTTCGTGCCGGAGCAGACCGTGCTCGATGCCGTGTTCGCCGCCAGCGACGCGCGGATGGAGTTGCTGCACGACTACGAGCGGGCGTGTCAGGCCTTAGCGACCGCCGGCCGCGATGAGCAACGACGATTGGATCGGGTCGCAGAATTGGCGCACGAGTTGGAGGTCTCCGGCGCATGGGAGTTGGAGACTAACGCGCGGATGGTCTTGAGCAGGTTGGGCATCAATGACACTACGGCGCGGATGGGCACGCTCTCCGGCGGTCAGCGCAAGCGGGTCGCGCTCGCGCATGCGCTGATTGAGAATCCGGCGCTGCTCATTCTCGACGAGCCGACCAACCATCTGGACGCAGAGACGATCACGTGGCTGGAAACCTACTTGGCGCGCTATCGCGGCGCACTTTTGCTCGTCACCCACGACCGTTATTTTCTCGACCGCGTCACGAGCCGCATACTCGAAATTGATCGCAGCACGGTGCAAACGTTTGAAGGCAGCTACGCCTACTATCTGGAAAAGAAAGAAGCGCAGGAACTCGCGCTGGCCGCCGCCGGGCAGAAGCGCGAGATGCTGATCAGGCGTGAGTTAGCGTGGCTACGGCGCGGCGCGAAGGCGCGCACGCGCAAGTCTAAAACGCGCATTGACCGTGCGGAAAGTTTGATGGCGCTGCCCAAGGAGACCGCCAGAGCAGAGCTCGACATCTCCGTCATTTCCAGCCGGATCGGCAAGAAGATTTTGGAGTTGCACGCGATCAGCAAAGCTTACGATGGGCGCGTCTTGCTCGACCGTTTCAGCTACCTGTTGAGCCCCGGCGCACGCATCGGCATCATCGGCCCGAACGGCGCGGGCAAGACCACGTTGTTGGAGATCATCACGGGGCGCGTCGCACCGGACAGCGGCACGGTGGAGGTGGGGCAGACGGTGCGCTTCGGTTATTACGATCAGGAGAACCGCGCGCTGCAAGACGATGCACGCGTGATCGATTACATACGCGCGGTGGCCGAGCGAATCGAGACGGCGGACGGCACGTTTATCACGGCCGGTCAGATGCTGGAAAAGTTTCTGTTCACGGGCGCGATGCAGTACGCGCCCATCGCCAAGTTATCGGGTGGCGAACGCAGGCGGCTGTATCTCTTGCGCGTGTTGATGAGCGCGCCGAACGTGCTGCTGCTGGATGAGCCGACCAACGATCTCGACATTCCCACGATGGTGACGCTGGAAGACTATCTGGATGGCTTCAACGGCTGCCTCGTCGTCGTCAGCCATGATCGCTACTTTCTCGACCGCACGGTGGAGCATATCTTTCGCTTTGAGGCCGCCGGGCACGTGCGGCAGTATCCCGGCAATTATTCCGCTTTTCTGGCAGCGCGCCAACGGGACGAGCGCGAGGACGTGCGGGTTACGCCTGCGCCAACGGTAAAATCGCTGGCGCAACCGGAGCGCGCCACGTCGCCCGCAGGCAAACGCAAACTATCCTTCAAAGAGCAAAAAGAGTTGACCGCGTTGGAGGTACGCATACCGGCAGCGGAACAACGGCAGACCGACATAGAAACGGCCCTGACCGCAAATGCCAGTGATGCACAGCTCGTGCATCAACTCTACGAGGAACGAGAGACGTTGCACGCACAACTCGCACGCGATCTGGAGCGGTGGTCAGAGTTGGCGGAGTTGGCTTAAGCGAACACAATCGTCGGCTCGCAAAAATAACGACGAGGATTTTTTCATTTCGCTCATGGGCACAAGATTATGGCACATGAATGCCGATTTCGAGATCGAACTGGCGCACCCAATCGGCACGTACCGCCGTCTGCCCAAGTACGCCGCGCTCAACCAACGCCTTGCGCCCTGCTTGTTATGGTTGGCGCATGCGGGCGACGCGCTGTTGCTGCGCGAGCCTTGGTCTGCGCAACTGCAAGCCGAAGCGCGGCGGCGCGGCGTGGAATTAGTCTCGCCGGATCATGCGACCCAACTGTCCGCGCACAGCTTCACGCCCTGGGGCTGGACGCCGAGCGCCGTGGCGGCCGGCGCACGGGTCGGGGCGGTCGTGTCGCAACCGGTAGCTTTCGACATCGTCGCGCGCGTTAATTCAAAACTCTGGAGCCACGCGCTCGAAGTCGAGTTGGGCTGGGCGCAACCCGGCGCAGCAACCGCCGCGACCTTTGAAGAGCTACAGGAGACGGTCGCGCGCGCCTGCCCCCGCGCTGATGACAAATGGGTGATCAAAAGCCCGTTCGGCTTTGCCGCCCGCGACCGTGTGCTGGGCCGCGGCCCCGTCTTAGCGGGGCCGCAGGCCACCTGGTGCGCGCGGCGGCTGGCGCAAGGCGAGACGTTGCTCTTTCAACCATGGCTGGAAGTGATCCGGGAGTACGGTATCGTGCTGGAAATTTCGGCCACCGGCACATACGAGTTGCATGGCATCAGCGACTTGCAAACTAACGGCGCAGGCACAGGGCAAGGGTATATACTCGGTCGCCCTCCCACATCACAACGCATGGCGGAATTGGAAAACATAGCCGACATAGTCAGCGCGCGTTTATGCGCGGAAGGCTATTGCGGCCCTGTCGGCATAGATGCGCTTGAGCACGCGCGCGGCTTGCATCCGCTACTGGAAATCAACGCCCGCTACACGATGGGATTTGTCGCGGTCGCCGCCGCACGCAGTCTCAAACCGGCGACGCCAATTTTCTGGCAGCCAGCCTGAGCCGGAGCGGGCAGGTGCGGACACGACCGCCTTGATGTGCGGCTTCACCGGCCGGCAGAGTCGGCCGGCGCACGCCCCCCGCAGAAGGCGCGCACGGCTTGGAGCATGCGCCGGATGCGGCGCACTACTTTAGGTAAGAACCAGACGAGCAGTAGCAGGAAGACAGCGATGACCGCGAGGATGGCGAGCGGATGCAAGACCGCCAGCGCCGCCGCGCCAACGGCGAAGATGTCTTCGACGAACGACAGCGCCCAGTTGGTGACTGGTTCGGGACTAACGTTCACGCCCGCGCGCAAAGTCGCTTTCGTGCCGTGACTCGACAGTGCGAGACCGCCACCCAAGAGCAGCGCCAATACTTGCACGGTGGGGTGAAAATCCGCCACCGCCGCCGCCGCGATGATCGCGCCGGCCGGCACGCGGATGAAGGTATGGACGGCGTCCCACACGCTATCGACGTAGGGAATCTTGTCGGCCGCGAATTCCATGATGACGAGGAACAAGGCGACCCCGATGATGAGCCAGTTATCCAGCACGTGCAGACTACCCGGCAGGTGCGCCAGCTTGTAATGTGCAAGCAGGCCCAACACGGCGACGGTGGCATACAACCTGATCCCGGATGTCCATGCCGCGCCGAGACCTAATCCTAGAGTCTGAATCAAAGCATTCATTTCTCGTCGAGTTTGCGCCCCGCGTTCAAGTTATCGAAGTTGAGGATCGCGTTGAAGACGAGGAAGTAGCTGCCCTGCGTCTCGCCGCGCCAGACGGGATTGTTGGAGAAGAGGACGACGTGCCCGCGCTCCAACGGCACGTCCACGACGGCCGGGTGCTGCGCGATCTCGCTGCCGCCGTCGAGCAAACCTGAGATCAATAAATCTTTGTTGTCGCCGTAGCGCAAGACGACGCGCGGGCGTTGCGCGGGTGGAATCACGTAGATGCCGTTGCGTAGCTGCTCGTCCGTGAGCGGCAGTGCCTCCCACGTCTCGGCGGTCGGCTCGGCCGGCGCTTCCACCGGCGCGCGGCCCTGCACCGTGTCCGGCTCGTCTGGTGTGCCGCGTCCCGTCGTGCGCGTCTGTGCGCCGGGTCTGCGCCCGCCCCTTGCGCCCATGATGCTGCTCACGTTGAAGATCGGGCCGTTGAAGGTGTAGATCGGCAGCGCGTCGCCGTAGCCGTAAGCGATAGGGCTGGCGCTATCCACGAACTTCGAGCGCAGGATGCTGCCGATGGCCTTCAAGCGTTGTGGGCGTTGAATGGAGACGCCGGGCGTGAAGTTGAAGCCCACGGCGAACTCGGCCGTGTCCATCGCGGTGACGAGCAGCCCGCCGCGGCGCACGAACTTTTTCAAATTCTCTAACCCGACAAAGCCCAGGCCGGGCCGCATGTCGTCGGTCGAGTCTATGCGGCCGATGTTCGGTGTCTGCGGCGTGGTCTTCCACGGCAAGGCGTTACCCCACATCGGCATGCCCGTCACGATTGACTGCGGATCGCGGCCGACCGGCGCGAACAGGATCACGTCGTACTTTGCGTTGAGATCGCCATCCTGCGCGGCGGTCTGCGTGCTGATGTAGCTATAAGGAATGTTCAGTTTGTCGAAAGCCATGCGCCACCAGCCTTCGTCCTGCGTGCCAAGCCACGTGTGCATGATGGCGATGCGCGGCACCTTCACCGCATGCGTCTTGACTGTGGGCGCATCCAGCAACGCCTGCACTTGCACGCCCAGTTCATTAGCCGCACGCTCAAGCTCTGCCTGCGCGACATTGCGGATAATAAATGAGCCGCGATTGAACTTGCGCCCGCCTGCCTCGAACGGTTCTTCAGCAGCGGCGAAAGCAGCAGTCTTCAAACGATATCGCAGCGTCATCAACGCCGTGTCCGTGTTGTGATTGACGACGAAGACTGCGCCGCTGCCCGCGATGCCGCCGGGGGCGCGCACGTCGCCGCGCACACGCTCCATCGGTACGTCCAAAACCTTCGCATCGGTGACGCGCGCGACCTGCACGTTGCCCATTTCGCCGAACGTCCAAGCGGTGTCGTCGTAAGGATTCTGCTGCGGATCGTTCGGGGCCCAGTATTGATAGTCGAGCAGCATATCGGCGATGCGACTGTAGGGTTGATCCATGCGCACGACGTAGCTGCCGGCCGGGAACTGGCGCGTGCCGGCCGGCTGCTCATTCTTGCTCGCCTCGTTGGCCTGCTTCAACTTGTCCGCGGACGTGGCGGGCGTTTGCACGGGCACTGCGTCTCCGCTCTGCGTGCCGCGCCCCGCCGGCTTCTGCGCCCGCTTCGTCGTCGCGACCGTGAACGCCGCGCCCGCGCGCGAGATTTCGCAACCCTGCGCTTGCAGCGTGCGCAGCAGTTCAGCCTGCGCGCCGGGGCGCGGCTCGTCGGCCGGGAAGACGTAAGCCGCCGGGCCTTCGTTCTTCGGTTTCAAGAGCGAGCGCTTGCTCTTGAGATAGAAATTGTGCAGGAAGAGTTGTGTGTTATCGGCGAAGTAGTTGAGCGCGGTCAAGAGACCGGTCTGCTGGTAGTTGTTGTTGTTGCGCTGCGACCATTTCGTCTTTGGCAGCGGCGGATTCTGCCGATACCAGGTGCGCTCGTAGTCGTCGGGCCGCAGCATGCGCTCGACCGTGTCCGCGCCGCCGTTGCCGAAGGTCTCATAAAGCCGGCTGATGCCGTTGTGCGTGGCGGCGAGGAACATAAGATAGCCGGGCGACCACGTGTCGAACGTGCCAT
>JBBRYU010000007.1:0-38636 GCA_038237345.1 Pyrinomonadales bacterium | reverse complement strand
CAGGAGTTGCAAGTACCAGGGCTGCTGTTGCAATTGTTCGAGTCTTGACATGGCGTTTTAACTTTCCTTCGGAACACTTGAACGCGGCGATTGTTTACTTCTGCGCCACTTGCGGGGCAGTAGATTTCTGCGTCGCCGGAGCATTCGCGGGCACGGTCTGGCCACTGCCGCCGAGCGTGTACTTGCACTTAACCGTGAAGGTCAAGGTTTGCGGTTTCGGCGTATCCTTGTCGGCCGCATCGGCTGCATGCGTGCTGTTGGGATTATCGGCTGGCGGCTTCAACACGTCGCGCTTCATCTCAATGCTGACGTTCGTGAACATGCCGGCCGAAAACTCGAGGCTGCGCCCAAACTGCGTCACCGCACTCTCGTTCGGCGAGTCGCCCGTGATCGTCAGGTTGCCATCCTTTTGCTCGATGCCGGCCAAACGGAAGTCCTGTAATTTCGGCAGGCGATCATTGATCGCCGACAGCACCGCGACCGGCCCCTGCTGCGAATCGCGCAGGCGTTTGATCGCATTAATGCGCACTTGCACGTCTTTCGTCTTCGACTCCAGTTCGGCCTGCTCGCGCTTGACCATCTCCATCTGCGCCGCAATGCGCTGCTGCTCTTCAAGCTGCGTCTGCGCGGCGGCTTTCGCCGAGTTCGCGGTCGAATAGTCGAAGAAGATGCCAAGCGCAGTCAGGGCTATAACGACTAGCAGCATCAGCTTGCCCTGCATGCGCGGGGTTGCGACGCGCGCTTCGACCGCCGCGAAGCTGCCGGCCTTGCCCGTAACCGAATTCAATAGATTAATTTTGATCATTACGCTTCCACTCCTCTCAACGCGAGGCCGACCGCGACGGCCATCTCCGGCGTCACTTCGCGCAGATACTCAGGATCAAACCGGCGCGTGTCTACCTTGATCTTGCGGAACGGATCGAAGTGTTCGACGCTCATCTCGAAACGCTTCGCCAGATATTCAGCGAGACCCGGCAGTTTCGCGCAGCCGCCCGAAAGCAGAATCTTGCGCACCGCCGACTCGCCGTCCTCCGAGGTCGCGCGATAGAAGTCGAATGTTTTCTGGATTTCGAGCGCGAGGATGTCGGAGACGGTTTCGAGCACGGGGCCGATGTCGCGTGGTTGCGCGCTATCGGGCTGCGGCCCGCCGCGCTTGACCGCCTCGGCCTGCTCGAATGTGAGACCCAACTCTTTTTGCAAGAGAGCGGTGTACTGATTGCCGCCGACCGAAACGTCGCGCGTGAACACACAGCGGATGCCTTGCAGGATGTTGATGTTCATCGTGGCCGCGCCGATGTTGAGGAGCGCCACGGTCTGATCGGGCGTCGGCTCGTAGTTGATCTCGTAGCAGTTCTGTAAGGCGAAGGCGTCCACGTCGATCACGGCCGGCTGCTTGCCCGCGAGTTGAATCACCTGCTTGATGTTGGCGACGAAATCACGCTTGCAGGCGGCGAGTATCACTTGCAGCGAATCGGGGTTGCGCCCCGTCACTTGATAGTCGAGGTTCACGTCCGCGATCTCGAACGGGATGTGCTCTTCGGCATGCCACTCAATCGACTCTTCCAACTCCTCCTGGCTCATCGGCGGTACGAGGATGTTCTTGACGATAACGGAACTGCCGCTCACGCCCGCCGCCACGCGCTCAGTCTTGAGCTGATGCGCATTGAACACACTGGCGATAGTGCCGGAGACGGAGTTCAACTCCATGATCTGGCCGTCAACGACGCTGTCGGGGGGCAGCGCCTCATGCCCCAGCGAGGTCAACATGAGGTTACCGGGTTTGCCCGATAACTCCACGGCCTTGACCGAGCTTGAGCCGATGTCTAAACCGACCAGATTTTTTTTTGCAGTATTTTTGCTGAACATGCGTTTACCTGTTCCTTGCGATCTGTTGGCAACGTCTGCGGCTGGCGCGGCGCAGGCGCGTTCTGATGCGGCGTGCGCGGGCGCGCGTGGTGCGCGAATGTCGGACGGGACGTACGGCGGTGTTGCTCATCATCTTGTTGCGGCGCGAATGGTGAGGACTCACGCTGATGTCGGCTGCATTAGCCTGTGGGCAGTCAGCACTTGCGGGGAAGGTTGTTTCTAACATCAGCGACATGGACTTCCGCGCCGTGTGGTTTGGACCAGAATGGAAGGGGTTTGGCGGAACGAACCTTGACGTGATCCTTGCAGCGGCTCGCGCAGCAGCAAGTCCCCCCTTCGGCAACCCGGCCGAGTCAGTCGTTTCTGTGCGCGACTTGACTCCCGTCGGCTTTGCGACCTCCGCTCGCGCGAAGTGTGCCTTTCTCGGTCGAGTGTCAATAATGGTGGCGGTTCGGGCGCATCTGAATTGTCGCTAGTAAAGCTAACTCGGGGAGGGATACTTGCGTTGCGAATCGCCTCTGTCTCATGAGAACGGGAGCCATCTACCCGCCGTCTCTGGAGACTATAACCTACCCTGTTTGCCACTGTCAATCACAATTTTATATGTTTAACTTATAGCAGAGACGGAGTTTGTTTCCAGATAAAGAGTCTATCAGACAATTTTTCTGGAAAGACAGGATCCAACTTCCAGAATTTTCGCTTCGTGAACACTTCATAGATTTGCGGCGTCGGTCGGTTCTCGACAAGCTCAGGTATCTGGCAGGGATGTGCAGTACCGAATGCTTCGGACTATCTCCCAAGCGCGCTATCTGCTAGAAATAACTCTGCCGATCAATTTGTTGTTGTGTCTCATTCTTGTTCCTTTTCTTGCGCGCCGCAGAGTCGGCCGTTAGGATGCTCGCATGAAGCGTTGGCCGCGTAGACTGCTGCTTACCGCGAGCGTGCTTATTTTGCTCCTCGCTGCTTGGCTCTGGTGGAATCGCCCACAGCCTGTCGATATGGCGACTTACGCGCCCGCAGACGCGCTCATTTTTCTCGAAGCGAACAGCCTGCCCGACATTGTCAGCGGTCTTATATCAACTGACGCATGGCGCGAGCTTGCGCCACCCGCCGGACTCAGACAGAACCTTGGAGCGATTGGTTGGCTGAGCGCTGTGGCGGCGTGGACAGGCATCGGTCCGGCTGAATCTGTGGTGCTGGCACGTGCACAGGTGGTGATCGTGGTGACGGGCTTCGAGGCGGCCGAAGAACCGGAACAGGCGCTACACATTAAACCGCGTGCTGCCATCATCATCGAAACTCACACGGGCAAGCGGCGTATGCAACCCGCGATAGAGAAGGTATTGGGCGACTTCGCGCGCCGCGCGTATGGCGAGACTAGAATCGAACGAAAGGAATCAGGTGGCGCATCGTTCGTCACTTGGCCGAACCCGCGCGGCGGACTGCCGATCATTGCGGTCTTCGCAGACACGGTGGCGATCATCGGGAATGACGAGGCCACTGTGCAAGCCTGCCTCGCAGTACGCCGCGGCGAGCGGGCCGCGCTCACGAGCGACCCGCAACTCGCGGAGATGCGCGAGCGCATGCGCGCTGACGAGGCGCTCGTCTTCGGCTACGTCCCTACTGCCGGTGCGCACCGTCTGCTCGCTGTCGCCGCTCTCGCCTATGCTGGTCAACTTGCCGGCGATCAGCGAGCGCAGAGCGCGGCCGCAATCCTGTTGCCGCAACTCGCCAATAAACTGCTCGGCGGCGCGGCGTGGAGTGTGCGCGTTAGCGATGGCGCGGTGACGGACACATACTTCATCGCAGTGCCGAGCGGGCCGCCGCCGCGTCTGCGTGAAGCATTAACGGCCGCGGCGCAGCCGGCGACCGATGTGGCCACATTGCTGCCCGCCGACGTGAATCAATTAACGCGTTACAGCTTTCGCGTGCCGTCAGTGGCATGGCGTGAGTTGCATGCGGCGCTCTCGGCACAACTCGACATCACCATCGCCCCGTTCGTCGGCCGCTTTCTCGACGAAGCGTTGCGGCCTTTCGGCATCGCAGAACCGCGCGAGTTCCTGAGTGCCGCCGGCCCTGAACTCGCAACTGTGCGGCTCGACGAAGCAGGCGAACGGTTGCTACTAATCGCGCAGGTGCGGGACCGCGATGCGCTATCTGCACAGGTGAAGAAGCAGCTCGGCAATCTACGTATTGAACGGAGCGCGGACGCGGAGTTGTGGGTGAGCGCAGACGAGGAGCGCGGCGCGGCTTGCTTTGTAGGCGATTATCTACTCCTCGGCGGCGCTGACGATCTGCGCCGGTGTCTGGCCGCGCGCTCAGCCGCGCACACGCTCGCCGCAAACAACGCCTTTAGGCGCGCCACACAAGCCACTGCGCTTGACGAGCCCGCCGGCATCACGACCTATTACGATGATCGCGCAGCCGCGCGGGGCTTCATCTCCCTGTTCGCGCGGCAGCGTCTGTTGCGCGGTAACGCGCCTGACGATGCAGCCTTCAGGCGTGCGCTCGATGCACGGGCTTACGCGGTCAGTACCACGCGCCCGGTCGAAGGCGGGTTCGAGAAGCGCACGCGCTCCGCCTGTGGCCAGTTCGGGACGATAGCCGAACAGTTCGCGGTTGCTGCCAGTAGATGAGAGCCGCTGCGAGATTCGCTTATTCGCTGTTGGTAGTGTAGTCGAATGGATGCTCCGCGAGGCCTGCGCGCATGTTGATCTGACTAAAGAGAGCTTCAAGGAAAGTTCCGAAGCGGTGCAGCACGTTCATGCTTTCGGTTGGATCGGCGGCGTCCTTTAGTTCCTGTACAAAACGCTCGAACGCCTCCCAGTCTTTAAACATCAGGTACGACATGCTGCCCGCCTGGAATGCGTCTAGGCGCACCAATAGTGGCGCGAGCGGTTGGCCATCAACGGCCCGCTCGGCGCGCCGCACATGTTCGAGTAGATTCCACAACTCGCGGCGCAGCACGAGCGACTGTTCAAGGCGCGTGCGAAAAGTCTGAAAGAGACGTGCGCCGTCGAAAGCTGGATCGAACCCTTGCGCGAGCGCGACGATGATCTGTTGAAAGCAGTCGCGCAGTAGCCCGTGCGCGTTTTCAAAGCGCGCAAAGATCACGACTGGATCGCGCAGAGCCGACAGCCCGACCAACTCATGCGCGAAGACCTTGCATAGCTCCATGCCCATAGCATAGCTCGCGCTATCAAGTGCAGCCTGCACCGACGCGCCTAACTCGTCCGCGCGCACAGCCCGCCGTTCGATCAACTCGATCAAGGTGCGCGCTTCTTCGTGTGCGAGCGTGAAGAGCGGTAGCGTCTGTTTAAGTGGCACGTCGGCACGCAGTGTCTCTTCGACGAAGCGCAGTTCGTCAAGCAAGAGCGTGAGGCGCGCGAAGATGGCGTGCATGTCCGCGCCCAGCGTGTCGGGCGCGAGCCGCTCGGTCAGCGTAAACAGTTCGGGCTGCTGTTCGAATAAGGTATGCGCTCGCGCATTCAAGAGCCGATTCGCGCCATCAGCCTGTTCGAGTTCGCGTGCGAGCAAGCGGCCTAAACTGCCCCATGCATGGAAACTGACGTGGGGCGCGCTGAGTAGCGCTTCGCACAGTCCGTGTCCATCGCCAAGCACTTCAAGCAGTGGGACGGCCGCGCTGGTCTCCGTGCCGGACTGCGCTACATTCATGGTTATGCGGTCTGGCGCGCTTGCCGGCTGCGAGCTGGAGCTGCCGATCTTCTCCGTCTGGAGAGATAATAAGAGGCGCAGGCAACGGCGCAAGGTCTGCTGTGCGATCCGCGTCTCAGCGGCGAAGTCGCGATTTAAGAGTTCGGCGCGATCAGTTTCGCTGAGCGGATGGTTACTTAGATTGAAGAAACTCCGAAGCGCGTGCAGCCAGAGACCAAGCTCGCGCAGTTGCGGCGCGTGTGCCTCCGCAGAATCTCGCGGTGGGGGGGCGTCAGACGTCATGGGGACATCGGTCGTGCTTGCGTCGCTGCCGTCCAAATATTCTATTCCTCCGAGGTGGCTAAAGCCGCCGCGCGGGGCGCGTATGGACAGCATGATTGTAAGCGCGAACACTAGCGCACGGCAAAAACTTTCCGTGCTTTGTTATGATGGAATTATGCTGCTGAAAGCCCTGGCGAAACATGAGAAGACATGACAACTCTAAACACAGACCTACCGGAACTACTTATCGCAACAAACAATATGGGGAAACTGCGCGAGTTCATTTGGCTATTGCGTGAGTTGCCGGTGCGTCTACGCAGCCTCGCCGAGTTCCCACACATTCCGGAGGTGGCCGAGACCGGCGCGACGTTCGCTGCGAATGCCACGCTCAAGGCCAACAGCTATTGCGCGCAGACCGGACTCTGGACGCTGGCTGACGATTCAGGACTAGAGGTGGACGCGCTCGGCGGCGCGCCCGGTATCTTCTCAGCCCGTTGCGCGGGCGCAGGCGCAACTGACGGGATGCGCCGGACGCATTTGCTCGCGGAGTTAGCGCAAACGGGCACTGCTGAACGGCGCGCTCGCTTTGTCTGCGTTCTCGCGCTGGCGCAACCTGAGGCAACCACACCTGAGCTATTCGTCGGCATCTGCGCGGGGCGCATCGCCCATGCCGAGCGCGGCCGGCACGGCTTTGGCTACGACCCGGTGTTTGTGCCCGATGGTTATGAGCAAACTTTTGGTGAATTGTCCGATGAGGTGAAACAAAACATTAGCCATCGCGCACGCGCTTTAACTGCCGCGAAAACATACTTGCTCGAACAATCGGGCATAGTGGCTTGACCCTGCGCGATCGCTCTGGCAGAATGCGCCGCAGATTGTTAAGTCACAATGCATAGATAACGTTCGCGTTTGCACGGGGCGTAGCACAGCCTGGTAGTGCGCTCGGTTTGGGAGCAAGCATTCGTCAATACCGCCTGCTCTGTTTCCTGCCACGTTTTCAATAGCTTACCCATCCCATAATCCCGCCGTACTCTCGCATCTACTTTTTCATCTACTTATTCGCGTTTTCCTGTTCTTCATTTGCGTTTGTTTAAGCCGTCGCCGCACAAAGGCATTGACGGCTCGCCTGTGCAGCATCTTATCAGTAATCAGAGGGCAACAATAGACAAGTGCTGCTGCGGTCTGCTTCGGTAATTACCCACACCTTCACGCCCTGCGCCGTCTTGAACGCGCTAAAGATACGCAAGTGCTTATCCACGCTGAAAAGATTCTCGCGGTGGTCTTCATTCGATAGTTCGCCCTGCTCTAAACGAGCGTGCCGGTTGATGAACTCGTGCGCGGTCTGGTTGGCTTCACTCATCGCATCCATCGCGCCGGGGGTAGCGTGGATATGCCCAAGCTGGAAGCGAACGGGTGACGGTGTTGAGTTCGCGTTAGATGCGGTGCTAAGGTTTGCTGACATTCGAGTTTCTCCTATCCGGTTGAAGTTGAATGAGGGCTAGGAAACGTGAATCAGACGCTTTCCTAGCCCGTCCCTTTAGGCGGCGACTCGCTGCGCCGCAACGTGCAGGTGAAGCGGGAGAGCGGCAACACCATGCTTACACGCTATGCCGTCTTTCGTGCGGCAGTTGCAATCAATTACCTTCTCTCCAAAGAAGCGGTAGCACTTGACGGTGTAGTCGTTGCCCTTGCTGCCTGTCACGGCATACTCGCCGAAGCGAACCATGCGAACTTTCGGACGTAATGCTTTTGCGTTCTGAATTGCCCTGTCTAGTTCGGTCGTTTCGAGGATGAACATTTCTTTTCTCCGGTGTTGGTTTTGCCTTCCGACTGCTCAGACAGTATTACACATCTGTGTAAGCGCGGCAAGCAGAAACTTACACCCTTGTGTAATCAATGTGACCGTGTTATCGTGCGGTTATGATTGTCGTGACGATTAGAGAGCGGGCGCAGAAATGCGGTATTGAGAATGCCTATCAGCTACAGAAGGCGATGGACGTTTCGCCCACATTGGCGGCTAGGCTGTGGCGCGGTGATTTTAAGATGATTGGTGTAGCTGACACTTTGAACAACTTGTGCCGTGTGCTTAGGTGTCAGCCGGATAAGTTGTTCAAGTATGTACCAGATGGAAACTAACGCCGAACATGGCGCATCTGCTCAGTGAAGGCTGGCGAGCGTGGTCTTGTTTAACGGAGCGAAATCGAAGATTATTAGCCGGACAGACGACGCAAGACCGAATAGCTTGCAGCAGTTTTATTAAACTCACCGCTTACTCACCATGACGATGAATGAGTCCGACACTCGCGCCAAGTTGATTGACCCTGCGCTTCATGCGCGCGGGTGGACAGAGGATTTAATCAAGCGCGAAGAAACAGCCGGGGCGATTGAGATTCACGGCGACCGAGCGCGCAGGCGCGGCAAGGGGCGCGCGGATTACACCTTGCGCGTCAAGGTGGGCGACAATCCGCAGCCCGTCGCGGTGGCGTTGATTGAAGCGAAAGCCGAAGGCTACGCGCCCGCGCACGGACTCGAACAGGGCAAGCTCTACGCCGATGCTAGACGGCTCAACGTGCCTTTCGTCTTTGCCACTAACGGGCATCAGTTTGTCGAGTATGACGCCAGCACAAAGCTGACGAGCGACAAACGCCCGATGCTGGCGTTCCCTACGCCCGCCGAACTGCGCACACGTTACGAGCAACACGTAAAGTTTAATCTTGAAGACGAAGCCGCCAAGCCTTTGCTCAAGACTTATCAAGGCGGCGAAGCAGGGCGACGTTATTATCAGGATGCGGCAATCAGAGCGGTGCTAGAGAAGTTGGCACGGGGAGACAAACGAGCGTTGCTGACGCTGGCAACGGGTGCAGGGAAAACTTTTATCGCCGTGCATCTGCTCAAGCGTATTGCCGACGCGGGGCAGATGCGCAAGTCTCTGTTTATCTGCGACCGTGACGAGTTGCGGACGCAGGCGACGGGTGCGCTGCAAAACGTCTTCGGCGCGAACGCTGCCGCCGTCTCGTCAAACAATGCACAGAAGAACGCGCGCATTTTGATTGCGACTTACCAGACGCTCGGAGTTGAGAGTGACGAAGCGGACGCTAGTTTCCTGCTGAGAAATTATCCCGAAAACTATTTCTCGCACATCGTCATTGATGAGTGCCATAGGTCAGCATGGGGCAAGTGGTCACAAGTGTTAAAGCGCAACCCTGATGCCATGCAAGTTGGTCTGACAGCCACGCCGCGCCAACTGCTGATTACTTCGGGCAGCACGCCGGATGATAAGGATGCAGAGATAAGCGCGGACAACATTCTTCACTTCGGCTTGCCGGTCTATGAGTATGATATGGCGCAGGGCATCGAAGATGGCTACCTTGCGGCGTGTGAGATTATCCGGCGCGATATTTTCATCAATGCGAAGGCGAAGACAGAGCGCGAGACAGGCTTAGAAGCAAAAGACCTTGCAGGCGTGAAGTTGGTTGATGCGACCACAGGCGAGCCGTTAAGCGTGGAAGAGATACGCAAGCGATAT
Organism: Pyrinomonadales bacterium; assembly: GCA_038237345.1. Lineage (GTDB taxonomy): Bacteria > Acidobacteriota > Blastocatellia > Pyrinomonadales > Pyrinomonadaceae > QHXQ01. The sequence goes on along the minus strand of JBBRYU010000007.1, from coordinate 29,308 downwards.
GCAGCCAGTAGTTTCGAGAGTTCAATCAAGATAAAAGCGCGCGTGCGCGTGATGGCGCAAGACTTGTTCAGTCAGCTTGTCGCAACTGGCACGCCCGAACAGAAGACGATTATCTTTTGTGTGCGTGACAGCCACGCCGACGATGTAGCGATTGCGCTGAACAACCTTTATGCGGAATGGTGTCGAGAGAATAATCGCGCGCCCGTTGATAACTATGCTTTCAAATGCACGGCGGAGAGCGGCGGCGGCGATTACATTGCAGACCTGAAAGGCGGGACGCGGCATCACTTCATCGCCACGACGGTTGACCTGTTGACGACGGGCGTTGACGTGCCGAACGTGCGGAATATAGTTTTCTTCCGTTACGTCAAATCGCCGATTGCATTTTACCAGATGGTCGGGCGCGGGACTCGGTTAGACCCTGCGACTGGTAAGCTGATGTTTCGGGTTTACGATTACACGGACGCGACAAGGCTTTTCGGCGCGGAGTTCAAGACACGACTGCGACCTGCGCCGACTGAACGCCCTGACCCCATAGTTGACCCACCACCGCCGCCGCCTATTGCAGAAGTAGAAGAAGGCATCAGCGTACAGGTGACAGATGCAGGACGCTTCATCGTTGCCAGTGTTGACGGGAGAGCGATGCCGATTCCAGCGGAAGAATACAGGCAGCGTCTTGCGGCTCGACTTGTCGAGCAGGCAGAGACGCTTGACGAGTTTCGGGCGAAGTGGATTGTGCCGGACGAGCGCAATAAGTTAATGGAGTACGTGCGCCCATATTCGCCGAAGGCTCTGCGCGCGGTCGAAGAGATGGAAGATTATGACCTGTACGACGTGCTGGCAGATGTTGGCTACGGCATGAGTCCCCACACGCGGCTTGAGCGCGCGGAGTCTTTCGGCTACAAGCAAGCGGAATGGCTCGGACAGATGCCGCCTGCGACAGCCAAGACGGTGCAGGCAATCGCGGCGCAGTTCGCGCGTGGCGGCACGGAAGGGCTGGAAAGCAATCAACTGTTGCGGACGCCGGAAGTGCAAAAGGCGGGCGGGTTGAATGCGCTCAAGGCACTTGAAAGACCGGCGAGAGAAGTATTGAACGAGACGAAGGAAAGGATATTTGCGGCGTGAGCCAGACAGCTTCATCTGTTATTGAGACTTCGCAAGTAACTTCTGATAATACGCTTTTGCCGGACGGTTGGCGTTGGGTGAAGTTGCTTGATATTGCAGACAGACTTTCTACAGGAACACAGTACGACAGGCTTAGTTGTAAGGTTGAAGGGAAAGTTCCGGTTATTGACCAAAGCGAAAGCGGGTACATGGGCTTTCACGACAACGAATATGGAGTGTTTGCTTCAGAAGAACAGCCAATAGTTACTTTCGCAAACCATACATGTGCTGTCCGCCTACATGAGAAACCTTTTTCAACTATCCAAAACGTATTCGCGTTAAAAGGCAAAGAAGACCTTGATACGCACTTTCTTTATTGGCTACTGGTAAACAGAGTGCCACCATCATTCTATGGCGGACATTATCCGAAGTTGATTGCTACGGATTTACCTTTACCACCTTTCACGGAACAAAAGCGCATCGCAGCAATTCTCAAAGAACAAATGGCAGCAGTAGAGCGGGGGCGTGCTGCCGCCGAAGCGCAGTTGAAAGCCGCGAAAGATTTGCCCGCCGCTTACATGCGTGCTGTTTTTGAGAGCCAGCAAGCGCAACAATGGTCAAGGGTCAAATTGGGTGAACTTCTAAGCCTGCGTAAAGAGGTCATCCATCCACGCGACAATCCCAAAGGCGCAGCGACTTTTGTCGGTTTAGAGCATATTGAATCGCAGACAGGTAGAAGGATAGGCTCGGTTGAACTTGAGAAATCCAACCTAACAGGACGCAAACCGCAATTCTACAAAGGCGATATTGTTTACGGTTATCTGCGACCATATTTGAACAAGGTCTGGATTGCGGAGTTCGATGGATTATGCTCTGTTGACCAGTATGTTTACTCTGTCGAAACGAGTAAGGCGGTGACTGAATTTGTCGCGTGGTTTATGCGGAGTTCTACTTATTTGGATAGAGCACCAATTGATACGACACCGGGACAATTACCGCGCATACGCACAGAAGAAGTGGCAACGGTTGAAATAAATCTTCCTTCACTTGCAGAACAGCAACATATTGTTTCAAACGTAACAAACGAGATGATGACAGCACAGCAAGCGTGTAAGTCGCTTGAGGACCAACTCGATTCAATCAACAAATTACCCGCCGCGTTGTTGCGGCAAGCGTTCACCGGAAAACTTTAATGGCAAAACAGAAGAAGAACGGCAACGATAACGGCAAAACCCTCAACACGCAGCAATCCGTCAACGCTGCCGTTTGGAACATCTGCAATATCCTGCGCCGCTCAAATCTCGCGGGCGCGTTACAGTACGTGCCGGAACTGTCTTGGATTCTCTTCCTGCGCATCCTTGACGAGCGCGAGCAGATAGAAGCCGAAGAAGCCGAAGTTATCGGCTCTCCATTCACGCCGTCGCTGCAATCGCCTTACCGTTGGCGCGATTGGGCTGCGCCTTACGATACAGACGCCCCCCCGCTCGTCGCCATTTCCGAAGACAAGCCGCAAGGCTGGAAGCGCAAAGAATTACAAGAGGGGCAGGAGTTCGACGGCGTTATCAACTTCGTCAACAACGAACTGCTGCCGCACCTGCGCTCATTCAGCGACCCCGTAAAGCATCCCGATGCCACGCCGCGCCAAAAGGTTATCGGCGAAATCATGTCCGGCGTTCAGCACACCCGCATTGACACGGAAAAGAATCTGCTCGACGTGCTGGACAGGATGCATGAAATCAGCGAGCAGAACATAGACACCACGCACGTCTTCCCGCTCTCGCAAGTCTTCGAGGGCTTGTTGCTCAAGATGGGCGAGAAGGGCAACGACGGCGGGCAGTTCTTCACGCCGCGCGAGATTATCCGCGCGATGGTCAAAGTCATTGACCCGCAAATCGGCGAAACAATCTTCGACCCGGCGGCTGGCACGGGCGGCTTTCTCGCGCAAGCCTTCGATTACATGAAGGACAAGAATCCGTCAGGCGAAGAGTTAAGCACGCTCAAGCACCGCACCTTCTACGGGCGCGAGAAGGACAACATCATCTACCCGATTGGGCTGGCGAACCTGATTCTACACGGCATAGACGAGCCGCACATCTGGCACGGCAACACACTCACCGGACAGCAGACTTACGGCGGACTATTTGAAGGTGCGCCGCCGTTCTTTGACGTAATAATGATGAACCCGCCTTTCGGCGGCAAGGAAGGTAAAGCGGCGCAGACAGACTTTGCCTATAAGACTGGCGCAACGCAGGTGCTATTCCTGCAATACATCATCAACCATCTGCGACCCGAAGGCGGGCGTTGCGGCATGGTCATAGATGAAGGCGTATTGTTTTGTTCCGCACAAACGAAACCGCATTCGTACAGACCAAGCGCAAGCTGTTAGATGATTGCGACCTGTGGTGCATCGTGAGTCTCGCGGGTGGGGTCTTCACGGCAGCGGGCGCGGGCGTTAAAACAAACTTGCTGTTCTTCACCAAAGGCAGACAGACGGAAAAGATTTGGTACTACGACCTGTCAGACATAAAGGTTGGCAAGAAAACGCCATTCACGCTCGACAAGTTTGCAGACTTCTTTCGACTCTTACCAGAGCGCGGCGACAGTGAGCGCAGTTGGACGGTGGACATAACCGCACGCCGACAAGAGGCGAAGCGACAAGCCGACCCGCTACGCGAGAAGGCGCAACCGCTCACAGCCGAAGCGACAGAATTGCGCGCCCAAATTAAAGAACTAAAGAAACAGAACACGCCAAAGGCGCAAGCAAGGATTGCTGAACTGTCCAGCACAGTTTCAATGCTTGAGACAGAAGCGCGCGATTTGACGAACAAAGCGCAAGCCATCGAAGATGCTGTTTATGATTTGAAGGCTGTCAATCCGAATGTTAAGAATGTTGAAGACACACGCACGCCGGATGAACTGCTAGACTTCATCGAACTGAAAGGGCGTGACGTTGCAGAGGCATTAGCTATGTTAAGAGGCATATCGCTTACGTCAATTGAGTAGTGAGAATCGGCGTCAAGACTCCGCAGATTTACGTCCGCCAGATGCGAAGTAAGTGGGCGTCTATTTCCACAGCCGGACGCCTTACCCTTAATTGACATGCTCCCGCATTAGTCATATCGTCTGCCGCACCGAACCATAGGGTAATGAGTCTAGCGGTGATAATGACGCACCGCCCGCCAATTCCATCCGAACTAACCTCGACTCTCTTTTTGTCGAGCCTTCTGCCCGAACCAACGAAAGGACGTAGAACGATGAAGCAACTGACACGCATGCTGCTGCTCGCGGTTATGGTCGCGGCGGCATCATCCATCGCTTTTGCACAAAAGAAGCCAGAGACGACGGGCGAACAGGCGTTGATAGCCTTAGACAAGCAATGGACGACAGCCGAGTTGCGGCTGAATGACGACGACCGCAAGACCATTGACCGCATTGTGGCGGCCGACTACACGGGCACGACGCCCTTCGGTCAAATCGAGAACAAGACGCAGTACATGGCAAACCTCAAGCACACCGAGGACACGGACGTAGCTGATGAGTATGTGGTGCGCTTCTTTGACGGCGGCAAGCTGGCCGTTATGTCACATCGCGGGACGGTTAATGGGAAGCCGACCTACCGCAGCACGCACGTGTGGGCGAAGCGCGGCAATAGTTGGCAACTCATCCAGAATCACGTCAGCAACATCGGAGAGCCGCCACCAGCGCAGTAGAGGAAGTCTGAAAATAGGGGTGAAAAGCGAATAGGCGCGACAGCTTTTTGGGAGCTTCGCGCCTGTTCTAGTCCGGTTAACGCCCGCACCTGTTCGATTCGTAATTGCTGTCCTATAGCTGTTGATTGTGGTATAGCTTGGCTGCTTTAATTTGTTGAATCTTGCCCGTGAAGGAGAATGACATGGCAGCTAAATTTGTAATTCAAAAGGGCAGCAGCGGGCAGTATCGCTTTAACTTGAAGGCTGGCAACGGTGAGATAATCCTAAGCAGCGAAACCTACCAGACCAAGCAGGGCGCGAAGAACGGCATTGAATCCGTCAAGACTAACGCACCGAACGACGAGCGGTACGAGCGGAAGACGGCGAGCAACAACCAGCCGTACTTTGTGCTTAAGGCAGCTAACAGCGAAGCAATTGGGCGTAGCGAAACTTACTCGTCAACTTCCGCGATGGAGAATGGCATCGAGTCGGTAAAGCGCAATGCTTCCGGCGCAGCAGTAGAAGACCTGACGGACGCTTAACGCTCGGCATAAAAAGCGAACAGGTACAGCAACTCGACGCGGTAATGTTAAGGACAGCGTTTTATACTTATTGCGGGAGTCCCACTTCGCGCATGAGGTCTGCGAAGCGCGGGTCTGAGCGCAGGCTGTCATAGATTGGGTCAAGCTTGAGGTCAAATATCAGCCCGTTACGCTCCTGTTGGGCTTTTGCCAGCCACGCAAATGCTTGTTCTTTGTCCCCCAGTCGGGTGTAGGCAAGCGCGTAATTCATCGCCGGAACATATTCGCCGCGTTTAGCTTTTTCGTTCAATCGTTCGAGCTTCTTTTGCCAGAGGGCGCGGACAGCAGCATTAAACCCCGAAGCGGCGTAAGTGCGCTCAAGAACCATCACCAAGTCATTGTCTTCAGACAGCGTCAACGCTTTGCTCCATTCGGCAATGGCTTCTTTTTGCATTCCTTTCTGCTCGTAGGTATCGCCGAGAAGTTCGTGTGTGTAGGCATCGTTCGGGTCTAGCTCAAGCGTTTTTTGATATTGCTCGATGGCGCGGTCATACTGGCGCGTCCGGTAAAACATAATTGCCAAAATTCTGCTATAAGGAACTGACAGAGGTTCGAGTTCCAAGGCTTTTTTAATCTGCGCGAAAGCCTCTTCAGACCGTCCGAAATCCATTAAATTCCACGCATAATGATGGCGTGCCTCCGCATAGTTCGGATTCAATTCAATCGCTCGCCTGAGTTCTTGTTCAGCCTTCGCCCAGTTATTGTAATAATAGAGCGTAATCCCAGCCAGCGAGTTATATCCCTCAGGCAGCGCATCGTCTAACGCTAACGCTCTGTTCACTGCCGCTTCCGACTTGAGCCAATTCTCGTCGGGCGACAAGAGACCGGTTGCCGCCGCGAAGCCGTAATACCCCGACAATCCCGCATGCGCGAGTGCATAGTTTGGGTCAACATCTATTGCCTGCTGAAAATAATCGCGGCTTTTCTCAAACTCTTTCGCCGGAAATTTTAACCAGTAGAAACGACCTTTCAAGTAAAGCTGGTAGGCTTCGGCATTTTCCGTGTAGTTCTTCGCTATTTTCTGTTCGTCCGCGCCCGATAGCTTCACGCGCAGTTTGTTTGACACGTCCCGCGCAATTTCGCCTTGCAGAGTCACAAGGTCTGACAGCCTCCGACTATATTGCTTGCCCCAAAGCTGGTCGCCTGTCTTCGCGTCCACCAATTCCAAGCTCAGCGTTAAATCATCACCACGCTCAACGACGCGCCCGTTCAAGACGGCTTGCACGTTCAACTCCGCGCCGACTTTCTGCGGGTCTGCCTCTTGCCCCTTGTAGCGGAACACTGTGCTGCGAGCTTTGACTGCAAGGTTCGGCAGTTGCGACAGACTATTGATGAGGCTCTCTGTCATACCGTCAGAGAGGTACTCCATGTTCGGGTCGCCGCTCGCGTTCTGGAACGGCAGCACGGCAATGGAGTTCTTAGCTGCAACGTTCTTGCTGCGTGACAGGTAGAGGTATGAGGTAGCAGCGAGAGCAACGACGATAATTGTGGCTATTGCGATTACGACTCTGCGGCGCGACTTCGGTTTACTTAACTCCTGTGTGCCGCCCGCAGCCCGCTGCACATCTAACACGGTAGTAGGTGCGGTGGGTCTGCTCAGGCTTTCGTCGGTGGTAGCCGTTCCCGCTTGTTGAAGGATGCGCGTCTCCGTCTCAGTTGCGATAGGTTCAGAGTCAAACTTCAATGTCTCTGCGCTCTGACTCACCGCACCCGACTCGCGCACGAGTGGTGTGCCATCGGCGCGGCAGAAAGTGTGCGCGTCGTCAGCTTCGACACGATTACATTGGGGACAGCGTTTCATCTAGGAGCAAAGTCAATGGGATAAAAGATTGTTTCAGGCAGGCGTTAGCTTACACGAGTCACAAGCGGACTGCTAGATTTTGTGCGCCGCAGAAAAGCGAACAGGCGCGACAGCTTTTGGGAGCTTCGCGCCTGTCCTGTATATTGATTAACGTCATGGGCGGAAATCCGCGATGCTAAGCAACAATCCGGCGGGTGTTGGTCTGAATTAGAGCCGACGTGCAGGGTCAAAGAGGGTCAAGTTGTAACCGGAATGGTCAACCCTATTTCTATCGCTCACGGAGCGGTAAGGGCGTAGGACTACGGGCAGGTGTTGCCATAGCAAGCGCGATTTCTGCACTTTGGACGCCTATCCGCTCACCACTCATTAGCTACTTCTTTATGAGTGGTAATAATGAGTGCCTCTTTCGTGATAAAACCATCTATATCGGGCAGAAACCCTGCGTTTTCAACAGCTTATGGCTTATACGGTCTTAGCAACCCAAGCCTCAATAACAAAATTGCGTTTGAATGGTCAAAGCGACAGACACGGAGTATTCAGAGGATTTTCGTGTAAGTTTGTAACAGTAAGGAACAAACACTATTGCATTGCACTTTATTTCAACCGCTAGAGTCTTTATGGAGCTGATTGCTCTATTTCTGTTCGCATCGGTAAACTCTGAAGAGTGCAAACTTCTACATGCTCAACTGCCTCTGGACTCCCTGTTTGAGCATCTGGAATTAACGGTGTAAGAGAATAAGAATGAATAGTTTGCGGTTGGTCGTCCACATGCTCATTTGAACATCTGGCATTATCATCACCGTCATCCCACATACTCACTTGAGCATCTGGCATTGTGCCGCTAAGAGGTTCATTTACTTGTACTTCTTGCCCCACCGCCACATGCTCATTTGGGTGTCCGGCTTTTTGGGCGTCTGGCTCATTCGTAAGAACATCTGGTAGCTTCCACCACCATGCTCCGTTACTAGACTGTGGGCGGTAAGGAATAACTTTCAGCTTGTCTTTTGCGCGGCGTAGAGTTGCCTCTGAAATTCGCTCTTTCCCGGCACGCTTGGCAATTTCCTTTTTTGGCTGCTCTCCGTGTTCTAGCACGTCGCGTAGGAACTCTACTGCTTCATCCACCTTTGACGTTGCCGAGCCGTTGCCATTGTAGTTTTGCGAGCCGAGAATTTTGTCGGACGTAAGGTCGCACTCGCCAGTCCAGTTGAAGTGCGGCTTGCCGTTTACGTCGTCAATGCGGTAGCCCTGTGCCGTGCCTGCCTTAGAGAGGTTGTGCTTTGTGTGAACGAAGCCGCGTGCCTGTTCATCGTCCGGCTCATGCCCGAACAACAGCACGCTCCGCGCTGCTGCTGTCCATGCAATGCTGCTGCTGCCTGCGCTCTTAGCATTCCGCTGCTGTGCTTTCGACAGGTGACGTAAGGCGACAATGGCGCACCTTGTCTTTTCCGCAATATCAGCCAGCCGAGACGTAATCGCGCGCACTTTGTTGTCTTGGTTAATGTCCGTATGCCCGCCGACGTAGGCAAATAACGGGTCAAATATAACCAACTTGACTTGCCGTTTAATAATTAGCCGCTCAAGCTGCTCAATGCCTTTATCGTCTAATGCGAGAGGAATTGTCACAGCGAACACGCGGTTCACATCAGCCCCTAGAGTATCCAAACGCGGTCGAATGGTGTCGGCGCGTCCGTCCTCTGCCGAGAGAAGCAAGACGTTCCCCACATCGCCCACCTTCGCAAACGGCAGGTCACTTCCATTGGTCAGAGCGGCAACAATGGCGAGCGTGGCAAAACTCTTGCCCTCGTCGGGGTCGCCCTCGACAATGGTGAGTTTGCCGAGCGGAATGAACGGCTTAATTAGCCACTCTACTTCTTCCGGCTCAACGTCAGCCATGCACACGTCAATGTCGTCGTCTGCGTTATTCGACCGACTCGCCTTGTCTTCCTCATGCGTCTCAGCGTTGCTTTCGCTGATATTTTGTGGATTGACCGGCTGAGAGGTCAGAGGTGCAGTGCTTTCCGCTAGACCGAGAAGGTGTTCGACAGTGCCGCCCGCTTTCAGCCAGTCGCTCACGTCGCCCTTGTCCGGCAAGTTCGGCAACCCTACGACCTTCACGTTCGCCGCTACACCTTGAAGCGAGCCAGACACCATGAGCGCGTGTTCCCGCCCCGCGTCGTCATTATCAGGCAGGATGCAAACGCGCCGCCCGCGCAGGTGTTCGTTGTATTCGTCCCGCCACTTGCCTGCGCCGCTCGCGTTTGTAGTGGCGACGAGTCCGAGCGCGGCGAGGCGGTCAGCGTCCTTCTCGCCCTCGACAATGAACACTGTTGCTTGCGGGTCGGCTGCCAAAAGTTGGCGCAGGCGGTACGGCACGCGGCGCACGTTTTCGAGTTTCCACGTCCAGTCGCCCTGCCCGTCAGAACGCCGCTGGCAGAAGTCCTTCGGCTCGAAGCGCACGACCTGATAGAGCAGTTCGCCACTCTCATCAGAGTAATTGTAAGTAGCAACGATTTGTTTTACAGGTGAATTGTCATGCTGCTTACCGCATTTGCAGCTTCCGACCAGCTTATGTGCATACGTGTCGCTGCTCGCGTTCTTTTCGATTGAGCCTGCATGTTCTTCGCGTGTGCAGTGCGCCCACTCGCCATCGTCTGAGAGAAAGCCATAGCAACGTTTGCCTGTGCCGCGTTCTGCTCCGTCGTAGCCACTGCAGATAGGGCAGCGTCTTGAGTGATTAAAGCGTTTCATGGCGCGCTCCCTTCTCCGCACATGTAGTGCAAACCGAAACAACCTCTATGCGCCCTTCGGCGCAAAAGATGATTATGCTCACGCCAACGTCCCACTTGACGCGTCCACAACGTTCGCAGTCCACTAGTTGACGCTCACTTCCTTCAGCAGTACTATTAGACATGAAAATGCCTTTGCTAAGCCCATTGCGTGTTTTCAATAACGAGAGGCTTTGGTGTTCATAGCACCGAGCCTCTTTTGTTTGTCGTGACATACCCGTATTTCTCCTTTTCTTACCCTTGTTTCTCGCAGGAATGCAGGAACTCGTGCAGGTGAGTCAGCAGGTAGCCGACCCTCTTGCCGAGCTTGAAGTAGCGAACTTTGCCCGTCCGCCTGAATCTCCAAAGAGTCGTGCGACTCACGTTGAGAAGACGGCAAGCATCCATTTCGGATAACACGCCGCTTTCAGTCATCAATTTCTCGCGCATCCTCGTACGTCCTTCCTGTTGTCTAGTTCTACAAGCTAGAGCTTGTTCTCGCTTCCGGTTGTTCCCTGAAGCGTCCCGAGCTTACCTCATGTTCATAGACACACCTGTCTATTGAAAACGGGAAACTTTATAGACATTAACGGCAGGTATGACGCGACGCTCTAGACGAGTGGGACGTGATGCAGGATTAAGACGGGTGGCAGCTATTGAGAAGGAAGTAAAGCTAAGAATCTGAAGTGTGTTCTTCTTTCCACGAAAGCCGAGAGTCTTTTATTTCATCTTCAGTGTTAATGATATCATCCATTCCGAAGAGCCTAGGATTGTTGAATGGCGCGCCATGGGAGAACGTATATCTGCCATCGCCAATCTTAACGAGCGTTTTCCACTTATCTGATTTTTTAAGTTTGCGTATTGCTATGTTGCCCCTTGAGAGATAGTCTTTGATTGTTCGAGGCTCAACCTCATTCTGCCAAGCGAGGAAAGCATTTCGGAGTGCAGCCCCGCCGCCTCTTTTCGGTAAGGGTACGATTTGCTTTTCAACTGTATCTAAACTTCGTAGATACTCCAAAAATGGCTCGTGATTCTCATCGGGCATAACCTGCCTTAATCTTCGCTCAATAAGCTGTAAGCTGAGTATAGTAGTGTCAGCACTTCTGATTTCCTTCTCACGTAGGATATTCCAAGCAGCTTCAAAGTACGCCAGAGGCGCATCGGCGGTGTTAAGAGTCCAAGCAATCACGGCACTGGTATCTTCGCTCCGGCTGCGTTGTTCCGCTCCCGAAATCAACGCTTCGGAGATTCTACGCAGGCATGTTTTAGCCGTCGCCTCATCTGGCAGCGTATCAAGCAATGGGTCTTTCGGATAACGTCTCCACTGGATTACTGCCGTATATCTTTCCACTGCGGCGACAATGACGGGGTGAGCTATATTGGTCGGGTCTTTTTCGAGAGACTTCATTATGTCAACGACATAGATGTGGCGTTGATTTGGAAATCGAATATGTATCTGCGGTTTATGTGAGTTGCTTTCATCGAAGCACACGGAAACACTTTTACCCACCATAGCCATCAATTCTTCTTCAGTATGAAGTCTTGGCTCATCGTCTGTCATTTCATTTTACCTCTAACCTTATTTTACCTCTACCTTATACGGACGGAGCTATTATCTCACTTGTCCTCATACGGACGGAGCTATTATTTCACTTGTCCTCGCTGCCGGAATAGTCGCCCACCATAAAATGCAACTGGAAAATGCAACTGGCGTGCCGCGAGTTAGCAGGGTTTGCGCTTCAAACAATTCTACGCATCAACTCTAAATCAGCGTTTTCCCCTGCAAAATCGCCACTATTTACAACATCCTATATTAAAGCAATTGGCGTGCCACGGCGAATGGTTGTGCGGGGTGTTTACGCGGAAAAAAGTTCTAACTTCAAGAGCAACGGACATGCCGTAAAAAGAAGAGCCAACCTGCTTTCAGGCTGACTCTTTATCTTAAGTCTGGCGCGCGCGTTAGTTGACTAACTCTGGCGCGTTCGTGCTTAAGTTTTGTTGTTCCTATTCCGCATGGAAAGCATCAAGCGCAGCCGCCGCGCGAAACACTGTATCGCTGTCCAAGTTAGCGTAGCGGTACAAGCAGCTTAAAGTTGTGTGCCCGCTCACGCGCATCACTTCGACGGGTGGCAGTCCCGCCCGAATCATTCGTGTGATGGCAGTATGACGGCAGTCATGCAAGCGGAAATCCGTAATCTGAGCCATCTTACATGCCTTTGCAAAGCTTGTCCTCACTGTCTTGCGCCCGCCGAAGACCAGCCTAGCCGGGTCATAGCTCGATACTACAGACAACTTTTGTAATTCAACATAAACGCGCATTGTCATGGCAACAATGCGTGCGCGTGCTGTCTTGGAGTTGAAGGCGCGAACGGTGAGTGTACGACAGTCAAAGCTAACATCAGACCATATGAGCGTAAGAATCTCGCCGCGTCGTAACGCACAGTCGAGCGCGACGAGCAAGACTCCGCGCAGATGTGCCCGTTGTGGCTCAGCATCAATAGCGGCGAATAAACGTATCTCTTCATCGCGGCTCAACACACGCTCACGCTGTCGCTCATCCGCCTGACTGATTAGTGGCTCGCCTGCCTTAAATGGATTCTTGAGCAACCAGCCTTGCTGTACGGCTATGTTGAGCATCCGGCGCAGTTTGTCGAGTTCACGATTGACCGAAGCAATTGACCGTTGCTTGTCGTGCATGGTCTTAGTTTGCAGCCTGAGTGCTTTGTAGGCGCGAATGTCCCCATAGGTAATGCTCCGCAGTCTCTTACGTCCGAAGTGTTCTCTGAGTGCCTGTAATGCGGCTCTAGCCGGTATTAGACTTCGGACACCTGCGACCTTACGCCCGTCAACATAGATGGCAGGCTTGAGGTAATGCTGCTCAAAATAATCAGCCAGTTCATCGAAGGTCATTTGCGCTGCATCTAGCACTGCTGCTGTACTGCTCTCAATTTCTTTGAGCAGTTCGCGGATTAGTTGTCGCGCGTGCGTGCGATTATCTGCCTTACGCCATAGGTCTCGCCTCTGACCCGCTTCATCTGTAAATTGCACCCGCGCATAGAGTTTACCGTTTCTCTCAGTTATCGTTCCTTTGCGTTCTCTCGCCATTGTCGCGTGCCTTTCGCCTGTAACGGACACGCCGCCATCTACTTATTCATCTACTTAATCATCTACTTATTCGGCAATAAATGGCGGCTAAATAACAGGTAGCGCGGACAGTCGAGAATCAAGTAACAAGTAGCTAACTTGCGTTTTCTGCATTTATTGGGCAGAATGCGCCGCAGATTGTTAAGTCACAATGCATAGATAATGTTCGCGTTTGCACGGGGCGTAGCACAGCCTGGTAGTGCGCTCGGTTTGGGACCGAGAGGTCGAGTGTTCGAATCACTCCGCCCCGATTGTTTGCTAGCGACGAGCCGGCCGGTCGCATGAAGGCGGGCCGCGCAGCCCAAATTATTCGCACGAAAAGGTCAAATATCGGCTTTTTTTGCAGACGCGAGGGGCTTGGGTGTGATATATGTGCTTCCACAAGCTTTGCTCAATCTTCCCTATGCGCAGGAGGTAGTCAGACTTCGAAATGGCGACTAAAGCAGGCAAGAAACGCATGACGCAGTCCGAAGTGCTCAACCATTTTGCCGAGAAATTCGGCATGAAACGCACACAGGTGCGTGAGTTGTTCGATGAACTGGCCAGCTTGGCCAGTGGTGAAGTGAAGACCAGCGGTGAGTTTGGTTTACCCGGTTTCGGTAAACTCGTCCTCTCGGAGCGCAAGGCACGCGAAGGGCGCAATCCGCAGACCGGTGAGACTATCCAGATCCCGGCTAAGACCGCGCTGAAGTTCCGTGTTAGTAAAGCGATGAAGGATACTGTTGTCCCAAAGAAGTAATTACCTTTAAATCGCCACCGTGCGTCTTCAACCGACCGAGCGCGCCGCCTGCGAGTTGGCACAATTGTCTTGCGCCTGACTCGCAAGCGGTATTGCGCTTTTCACTGCCTACCATTCTCATACCTCATCAGGCCGGCAACACAGACTCCGCTTTCATACTCGCATAGCTGCCACCTAATCGCGCTCACACAACCTGGCTAACTGCTCTTGATAGAACACCATACTAGCCCAATTGCCTGTTCCAGCGATATCCTCAGAGTGAGGAAAAATTTTCTGGCTATTTTTAGCGGATTCTATTAAAATGCCTTTTTCTGTCAGCTCACAACTTTTCGGCCGAGTTAGCCAGTAAAGGTCTCTAGCGGGTGTTTGTACGTGTGAAGTGTTCGGAGAATGTAACCGAAACGCATCTAAATGCGCGGCACGCGCATCTAGAGTAAGCAATTGTAGAAGTGAGTACCGCCACCATTTATTGGGCGGACTGTAAAATAATAAGGAGCGACCGAAGCAAGTGAACTTGAACCTAACATTGCCGCTCGAAGAGCGGTTGAAAATGATTGATCACATCCAAGCGCGGCGGTTCTCGAAACTGACCGGCTCCACAATTGCCATCGCCACCGAAGGCATCATGCGCCATCTGCGGGCCTGTGACAAGATGGACGTGAATCCGGATGTCGCAGCGGTGCGCGAGATCATTGACGACGCGCTGAATGGCCGTCGCGTCTATGCAGAACCGGTTGTGCCCGGCCGTTACGCAGCTTAATCTGCCCATCCACAATAGCACTTAACAAACATTGAACAGGCTTTTGACCTTTGTAGGTCAAAAGCCTGTTCCCTTGTTCTGTCCTGTGCACTGGTAAGTCGACAAAGTTTTGTCCACATCCTCAGTCAAACAGTTTACGTTGGAGCTGATACTGCATCAACGCCATCAGGCTGATAGCATCAGTTAGCTCACCACTGAATGCCAATTGCAGCGCATCACGAAGGGGTATGCGGCGGACGCGCAACTGTTCCGTCCCTTCCGGTCTGTGCTCGCCCTGTGTAAGCTCGGTGGCGAGGAACCAGATCGCTAACTCGTCCGAGACGGAATTCGATAGATGTGCTGTTCCCATTCTCTGCCAGCGCGCCGCGCGCAAGCCCGTCTCCTCCGCCAACTCACGTCGGGCCGCAAGCAAAGGGTCTTCGGCCGCCGCACAACCACCTTCGGGAATCTCCCACGAGTAACGGCCTAGCGGGTAGCGATACTGCCCGACTAGATACACGTGTTCATCCTCGACCGGCAGCACGCCGACCGCGATGTGTTTGAAATGGACGACGCCGTAGATGCCGGGCGCACCATCCGGTCGTATGACTTGATCCTCGCGCACACTGATCCATGGATTCGCATAAACAATTTTCGTCGTCAGCGTGTGCCAAGGACTCTTTGTCTCTTCATCCATCGCTTAACTCTCTGGTATTAACTATTCTGATTTGCCAGTCACGTTTCATCTCGCCGAGTTCCAATCCAGTACGGTCGTATGAACGTTGTTACGCGTAGATACTAACAGCTATTCTTTCATCATTCGGGCTAAATTGACGCCAGCGGTCACCGGCGTGCTAACATCACGAACGCCCGATTCATGTGCTCCCGTAGCTCAGTGGATAGAGCATCTGCCTTCTAAGCAGAGGGTCGCTGGTTCGAGTCCAGCCGGGGGTATTTTACTTGCTCAATGCGCGCGCTTGTCAGTGCTAGACCGGCTTCGGTATGATGTGCTGGCTGATAGATAAATTGTGGCGGCTATAGCTCAGTTGGTTAGAGCGCCTGTCTGTGGAACAGGAGGTCGTGGGTTCAAGCCCCACTAGCCGCCCATCCAAGCAAAAGTGAAGGGCGACCGTTTTGGCGGTCGCCCTTCGCTATTTTATTTGCGCGCTGGCGCGGAGCTACTTGCGCGTGTAGCCGGAGGGGTAAGCGAGTTGGATGTCCGTCTGTGCGGTCTGAAGCTTGATACGGTGGAAGTCTTTGTTCGGATGTGTCGAAAGATAAGTCAGCGCGAACTGTCGGCTGAGCAGCCCGCCTAACTCGCGCAGGAACGGATCGTAGCTGACTGGCGCGCCCGCGCCCTGATAGAAAGCGCGCCCGCCTGTCTCATCGCTCAAACGTTTCAACGACCCTTGTCCGTTGCCAACGAGGATGAAGTTGCCGCCGGCGGTCAGGCTCGTCGGCGAATAGATCGAATAGACGGCGACGCCGCGCCGTTGCGCGTTGCTGATCGCGCGGTCGAGATCAAGGCTCTGGCTCGGGGCGGAACTGTCGATCCCGCGCGAGACATCAACGCCGTCAGAGATGAGCAGCACGGCTCGCCGCCCGGTCGGCAGTGACTCAAACCGCTTGAGCGTGTCTACGAGTTCGACATAAGGATTGAATGGCGCGGCGAAGGGCGAGCCGGCGGGAACGCGTAGGGACTTGGCTGCGTGGTCAAGGTCGGTCGTGAAGCGTTGTCTGATCTGCGGCGAGCCGGCGCGCAGGTAAGCGATCATGACGCGCGAGCCATCAGGCAAGCCGCGTATGAACGAGGTCAGACCTTTCAACTCATTGCCGATGGGTGCGCCCAAGTCTTCTTGCACCAGTATCGAAAGCGCCAACGGCGCGCGATCCACGCCCCGCGCCGACAGAATCTCCTGCGCCTCACCATCCTCCTGCACAATCAGTTCTAACGTTTGCAACTCTTCGCGCGTGGCATTGCTATTGCGTCGATTCACCGTGACGGGGATAGTGACCGAGCGCACGCTGCCGCGCGTGTCGCTCCTGCGTGAGCGCGTACTCGCCGCGCCGTCCCCCTGCTCGCCTTCCTTTTGCCCTAACGTGCTGCCTTGCGCCGCCACGAGCAAGAACGTCGCGCAGACGCACGCGGCGATACGCTTGCTAATCCGAGTTTTCGAGTCTTCTCTCATCATCACTCCCGCCGTTTCGTGTCGCCACCTCTCAGCCCGAGCATTATATAGCTTCGCCCGCACGAAACATATCGACTGCGCCTTTGTTTTAACTACGGTCGGGCAGCACATGAAGCGGTGCGTTGTTAGGCGCTGCGGTACAATTCAGTTTCCAGCAAACCACCTCGCATCAGTATGGCGATACTCTTCCCGCTTAACTTTCAATCGTCAGTTGCACCAACCGCCGCTCCAAATCGGCCAGACGGTAAACTCCCGTTTCCAGTCTGACGGCGAAACCTCCGGCGACGAGCGCATGGTTGCCGCGGCCGGCGGCAGGGCGCGTGAGTCCGCTTACGCGCGCCAACTCACCACGCGCGCACTGTCCTGCGCCCAACAGATAGGCGCGGGCCAATTCGCGCAATGCCTCGGCGGGTGAAATCTTCATACTTAACTCCGCGGCAAAGCGCACTTCCGCCGGCGTCCAGATGTAAGTGAACCAAGGTTCATAGAGCGCGTCACATGGCACTACCTTCAACGCCCTTTGTAGCTCATCGAGCGCCCGCGTCAATTGTGCGCGTTCGCTGATGCGCGTGGCCTTGCGTAGGTCGCTGGTCGCCATTTCCCATTCGCGCCGCAGCACGCGCAACACTATCTGCGCGTCAGCCGACAGGCGCGTGCGTTCCGCGCGGCGCGGGATGCCCCAGAGCGCATTGCAATGCGGCACAAGACGCGGCGCGATGAAGAGCGTGCGCCCTTTCATCAGCTTCGCGTAATAGACGCGCCCGCGCCCCATCACCTCGTCCTTGAGCCGCCACGTCAGACTGCTCTCCAGGTCTTTCTGCACGTTACGCGGCATGAAGGCATCACGCCGGCCGCAGACGGCCACATAGAGCGAAGGGCCGGGCCGGCGTGCGTCGGTCATCGCGGCACAAAAGCCGTTCCGCTCGATCAAACCTTCGGCAGCAGCAGCAGTCTCAACCCGCGCGTCCGGTTCGCGTTGCCACATGCGGTCACGATATGCCTCGATCTCTTCAGGCAGTGCTGTTTGATATTTGGCTAGTTTCGTGCCGGGCATGAAGAGAGTTTACCGCAGAGGCGCGGAGTAAGCGCAGAGGGTCGCAGAGAAAAGTTGATCTCGCAAATGAGACCAACAACTCTCTGCGACCCTCTATGGCAACTCTGCGCCTCTGCGCTAAGACGACTACCCGCCTCAACCTGCGAGCGACGCATTATGCTCAAGCCAGCCGCTTACTGATTCGGCGCAGTTGCGCGCACGGTCACTTCCGTTCCATTACGCAACTCAAGGTCGTTCGGGCCTTGCGCGTAGACGGAACCAGCGCCGCCGCCCGCGCCGAGGATGCCGCCGAGGATCGCGCCTTTGCCGCCGCCCGCAATCGCGCCGATGATCGCGCCGACTGCCGTGCCGAGCGCCGCGCGCTGCTCGGTCTTGCTCGTCTGGCTATCGTCGCGCACCGTGCCTTCGTTATCAACGCGCACAACATCGCCATTGGCGTTGCGTACACTCTCGACAATGCCGCCGAAGCGATACGAACTGCCGTTGCGCAGGCGGATCGTGTCGAGATTGAGCGCCATCTCAGAGCGGCCCGTGACGCGGCCCGAGCGACTGACGCGCCCGATTGTGCCTTCGATGATCGCGCCGTCAAACTGCCCTGAATCGCGCACGGTCATGGTGAAACGGTCGCCCTCATGTGCATTCTCCGTCGAGAGATCGTTGTTGAGCGTGGCGACGAGTTTCGTATTGTTCGGAATGATATAGCCATTGCTCGCCGTGCCAACGTTGCCGGTCGTGTCCGACGGGTACGATTGCGCGCCGTTGTAGATGTCGAAGCGCGCGCTATTGTCTGTGCGCGTATAGACGCTGCGGACGACGACGGGCTGACTGAGATTAATGTCCGTGATGCGGCGCGTCACGAAGAGACGACGACCGTTGTCCGCCGGATCAAAGGTAACGGTGAAATCGCTGTCGCGGTCGCCGGTCGTGCTCACAGTTAATCGGTTGCCGGTAATTGTTGCGACGGCGCGGACATTATGCCCGTCGGCGGCTCGTTCGGAGCGTTGCTGCCCGTCGGCTTCAAACGTGATCTGCGGCGCACGCGAAGATGCGATGGTGACGGTGCGACCACGCCGCTCGATGGCGAGCGCGTCTGGCGCGTCGAGCCGCGTCATCACGTCATCCAGCACACGCTGCCGATTACGATACGGCAACGTGCGCGTAGCCTGTTCAGCCTGATTGCGCGCAATGTCGCTCTGCCCGGTGTCGAGTTGGAACGTGCCGGTGAGCATGGCGTCGGCGCCATAAGACTGGTTATACGGCGGATTGTCAGTCGGGTACTGCGAATTGTTCGCCGGGTACTGATTATCACGCGCCGCCACCATGCCTGGCCGCCAGTTGATATTGTAAGCGCGAGCCAATCCGTTCAACTCTGTGCGCGTGGTGGCCCAATCGCTCACGACAGACGAACTGATCTGGTTGCGATTGACAAAATTGTTTAGGAGCAGTGCGCGGTCGAGCACGAGTTGCACGTCGGCGTTGCGCACGGAGCGATTGTTATAACGTGCGCGCAACTGTTTCAACTCGCCCGGGTAGTCGATCAAATAGGTGCTGACGTTATCTTGTTGCCTGTTGCCAATCGTGCCGTTATTCAATTCGTCGGTCAGACGCGAACTGAATTGCGCCGATGCATTTTCGACGCGAGTGATCGTATCGCCAATCTGGTAATAACTGAGTTGCGGGGCGCGCCGCCGCTGTCCCTGTGCGGTCAAACCGATGCTCAAGAGCGCGCACACCAACGCGAAGGAAACTGCCTGTCTAATGTGATTCATATCTTTGCCCTCCACCCTTAACTGTTTGTTAACCCGGCTACATTGCGCCGCGCGTTACTCGTGCTGTCGCCGTAGTGCCGGTTCTGTGTCTTATGGGGAACCGCTGCGTTGACAAAGGGGAGAGAAATTTTTCTTCAGCAGAACACACACGCACAATTTTGCGTTGTCCCGTGTTTGTGATTAGCGTCAGCGACTCATGGGTTGCCGTTCAATTTGTCAGCCGGTCAAAACGATTACTGCCCGCAATCGTA
Organism: Pyrinomonadales bacterium; assembly: GCA_038237345.1. GTDB lineage: Bacteria > Acidobacteriota > Blastocatellia > Pyrinomonadales > Pyrinomonadaceae > QHXQ01. The sequence goes on along the minus strand of JBBRYU010000007.1, from coordinate 9,483 downwards.
CAGAGTTCATGCACCATGTATGGCTCTGCGTATCATGCAGGTTCACCGCATGAGACGCGCAATATCGTGTTTACAGGCGTTTGCCCCGCCAACTGCACCACACGACCTTATCGTATTGCAACTCGCATGCACAGGCACGCATAAGTAACCACTTGCGCCAACATGTTATGCTCTTGCACAAAGAAAGGAAGCACAATTTATGGACACCAATAACGCACCGGCCGTCATTCATTACGCGGGCAACGATCTTTTTGTCGGCATCAGTCCGAGCGGGCACGCGCTCGCCATCGAGACTGACTCGACGCGCGGCAGCGCCGCCACGCCGATGGAGTTGCTGCTGCTGGCACTTGGCAGTTGCACGGGCGTTGACGTGGTCTCCATCCTACGCAAGAAACGCGAGCAGGTGACGGGCTATCGCGTCGAGGTACGGGGCGAGCGCCGCGCTGAGCATCCGCGCAGCTACACGCGGTTCGAAGTGCGGCACATAGTGCGCGGGCGCAACCTATCAGCGAAGGCGGTCACGCAGGCGATTGAGTTGTCCGAGCAGAAGTATTGCAGCGTGGCCGCGACGCTCCGCCCGATGGCCGAGATCGTGTCGAGTTACGAGTTGATCGAAGAGGACGCGGCCGGCATTGCCTGAGCAAGATATACGACCCCATGATCCGCCGTGTACGACTTGGCCATTGGCTGTTAGAATGAGGGCAGACCGTCAAACAATTTCATAAAGGAGAATTCGGCTATGGCTGACGAGCAAAGGAAATGCGGGAACTCGACTTGTACTTGCCCCGCCGACGAAGGCGAAAAGTATTGCAGCGCCTACTGCGAGGGTAAGGCGGGCACGACCACAATCGACTGCGATTGCGGCTGCCCAGAGTGCGGCGGCAACATCTAACCGTTGCACATGACCGGCTGAAGCACGCGCGCACTGCTGCGTTTTACGCTTCAGCCGGTCATGCACTTTTCCCAGCGTGCTACGCACGCCACTTCTCTTTCCGAGTGAACCCAAACTCGGCCCCGATGCATCACAGCGGACGATCACGATGCGCAATAGATACTTGCATCGTCCATCTAATATGCCGGCACTAATTGTTCCTTACATTTTGGCGTGGCTGATCGCCCTGCTGCCTGTTGCTTGCGCACGGGTCGAGTCGCCACGCGGCGCGAACACGCCGGCCACCGCCGCCGTCTTCTTCGAGACGCTGCCCACAGACGATCAGGGCGACGACGCGCTTGTGCTGGCGCGCCGGCTCGACACACAGGGCCGCGGCGTTGACGGCGAACTGCCGCAACTCTCGCCGCAGGAACATATGCGCCGCGCCGCCGTCTATCTCGCCAACCGCGCCTTCGCCGAAGCGCGCAATCACTGGCAGACGCTCATCGGCCGCTACCCGACTGACGGCAACGTGCCCGCCGCGCTCTTCGGCATGGGCCGCTCGCTCTACGTCGAGCGCCGCTATGCGGAGGCGTTACCGTTCTTCGAGCGGCTGGGTCGCGCGTTCACCGGACAGAAAGAGGGACGCGAAGGTTTCTACTACGTCGCGGCGACAGTGTTGCGTATGAGCCGCCCGGCCGATGCGGCGGCACAGTATATCGAGTATGCGAATCGCTTCCCGCAGGGCGAGCGCATCGAGAACGCATATCTGAATGCGATTGACAGTTATCGTGAAGCGGGTCAGCCGGCCGAAGCGATACGTTGGATCAACGTCACGCGCGAAAAGTATAAAGGCACAGCCACCGACGCCAATGCGCTGTTCGCGCGTCTACGTCTCAATGTAGCGGACAGCGATTGGTCGTCCGCCGTGCGCACGGCCGACGAATTGCGCGCAACCAATTTCCCAACCGGCACGCAGACGACGAGAGATGAGGTCGCTTATTTGCGAGCTTACAGTCTTGAACGCGCGCAACAGACCGCGCAGGCCGCGGCTGCCTATCAGGCCATCACTGATCGCGCCGCGTCCTACTACGGCGGGCTGGCAACCGAGCATTTGCGTGACCTTGGCGGCGCATATAAACGTGCTGCCATGAATCGTGCCGCCGGCGTCCGGAGCGAGAGTTTGAGTGCGGCCGGCGCGTATCCCGTGCCGTTCCGCGAGGTCTTGCTGAAGGCTGTGCAGGGGCGCAACGTGGACGCGCGGTTCGTGTTGGCGATCATGCGACAGGAGAGTAGTTACAATCCGCGCGCACGCTCGCAAGCGGGTGCGCGCGGACTGTTGCAGTTGACGATTGACGCGGCCGCGAAGTACGGCGCGGGCGCAGGGTTGCCGCGCGTGACGGAAGATGATCTCTACCGGCCCGAGGTCAACATCCCCGTCGGCGTCCAGTATCTGGCCGCGCTCTTTCGCATGTTTCCCAACTTGCCGGAGGCGGTAGCGGCTTCATACAACGGCGGCGAAGACAACGTCGCACGCTGGTTGCAGCGCGCAAAACAGAAAGACCACGGCGTCTTTGCCGCCGAGGTCGGATTTACAGAGAGCAAGGATTACGTCTTCAAAGTCATGGCCTACTATCGCACCTACAAACTACTCTACACCGCAGACCTCAAGCGACAACGTTAGTGAACGGCAAGCTAAGACATGGGTGAGACAGATCACGAGCCTGACTCAACGGTTGTAACTCGGCCCAGCTATTCGCTATGACCTACGCCAGATGTGCAACTCTGCTCGTCGCCTTGCCTCGCGCCGCTCTCTGATCTTCATCAAAGGATATCCGAATAGAAAGAGACCACCGGCCAAGAGTGCCCCGGCCTCACATTGTTCGCCAAAAGGACTGAGCGTAGTCGAACACGCTCCCATACAAGCAGTATCTTCCTCGACTGCTATTGGCACGGGTTGCACGGCAGGCGCACTGCTCCTCGGTATCATCGTGATTCCGGTGCTGACGAAGAAGCTCGTTACTGCGGCGAAGATGGCACCCGCGATCTTGGAGATGCGACGTTTGAGTGCGTGCAGTCCGACAGGGCAATTTTGCGTTAAAACCGTGCCGTCGGCACGACGGTAAAAACGTACGCACAAACGGTCTTCCGTCCGCATGATAAGTTGTTCAGACTCGCGCAAGGACATCGCCGACAAGTTATAGACGTTCAGGTTGCATCGGTCGCAGAAGCGCACCCGGTCGTTACCATGCATCCGCGCCCAATCGGCGGCGCACGGTGCGGCCACGCGCACGTGGTTAAGCGGGTGTAGGAAACGCGACATGTGTTCACCTCCGAGCGCATTGCTTGTACGCCTTTGATTAGACACCAGCCTGTCGCTTTCGTTCCTCGTAGTCACGCACATATTTGCGCGTCGAGCCCTGACTCACGGCTCAGGGCAAAATTGGCCGTCACGGAATCCGCGTGCGCGTTCGCGCCGTTGCAAAGGCTCGGGGGTTTGCGGATAGGGGCGCGGCAGTATGCCCAGCCGCACGAGCGTGGGCCGATATTCGTAACGGATCGAGACTTCGGTCATTGGTCGCTCTTCCAGATCGAGATTGACCCAACGTACATCGTGATCGACCGCGCGGCCGATGCCGGTCGCCGCGTACTCGTCGTTGTCATAAGGCACGGCGGAGCGGTTGCGCGCTTGCCCCGCGCTCTCCGCGCGCGACTGCTGCCGTTCGGCGGGCGCATCGCGTTTATCTTTACTCTCGACGCGGGTGGTTTCGTCTTCGAGAATGTAGGGCGGGCGCGGCGGCGGGACGACGGCGACAGGGCGACGCTCGCGGAAGAAGACAGCCGTGATTAGGCCCAAATCGTCAGGCCGGCCCATTCTAGCGGCGTATGAATCGCGCTCGCTGGTGAAATAGAAACGGCGCGCGCGCGTGGACGACATCTGCCAGCCGCTGATCGTGATCGAGCCGTAAGGCTCAATCACCCACTTGCTCGCGGCCCGCGCCGTCGTGTGCCGCGCGTCAATCGTGTTCAGACCGTCCACCGCGAGCGCGACGGCGACGCGGTCGGGCAGCGGGTTGCGGATCGTGATGCCGTACTCCGCCCCCTCGCGCGCCTCCACGTACAGCCGCCCGCGCGCCGGATATTGTTCGAGCGGATAGCCGTTGACCGTGACCTGTACATTGAACGACCTTTCGTAGCTCGGTCGGCTCCCTTCTCGCTGCGCAGCCGCAGCTACAAGTAGGCTGCCCCCGCGCCCAGTTCCCTCACCCGTCTTGCTTACGCCCAACCCACCCGCAAGCGTGGCCAGCGCGCACGCACCGGCCAGTAATAACAGACCCATTCTTCGCATCGGCATACACTCCTGTCTCAATGGTTTCTGCGCCCGCCGATTCTTGAACGTCGTCAGCGATTATTTCTTGCGGTCTCCGCCTTGTTTTGTGGTACAAGTCTGCGCAATTCAAACAAGGTTTCGGGCGCTAATGTAGGAACTGTGAGAGGAGTAGAGGCACAATGATCAGTTTCGACGAGGCGGAGTGCCGTGATCTGGCCGGCGCGACGCAACGCGAGTGGGTGGAGACGAACGGGCTGGGCGGTTATGCCTCAGCCACCATGACGGGCACGAACACGCGCCGCTATCACGGCTTGCTCGTCGCCGCTGTCCGTCCGCCCACCGAGCGCTCTGTACTGTTGGCCAAGATCGAAGAAAAACTGATCATCGGCGACCAGCACTTTGAGCTGTCCACCAACTACTACGAGCGCGGCACGATCCACCCGCACGGCTATCTGTTAGCCGCCGGCTTTCGCCTCGACCCATTCCCGGTCGCCACTTATCGTGTCGGCCCTTACACGCTCGAAAAGTCCGTCTTCATGGTGTATGACGAGAACACGACCGTGATTCGCTATCGGCTCGACGCCCCGGCAAACGTGCGCGCCACGCTCGAACTGCGCCCGCTCGTCGCCATGCGCAACTATCATGCGATGGCGCACGAAGAACATAGCGCTTTCGCGCCGGTTGACGTTGAGCCGGGCATACTTCGCATTATGCGGCGCAACGACAGCACGATGCTCTACCTCGCCCACGATGCCCAGCACATCTATGTGGACAACATCTGGTATCGGCAGTTCGTGCTGTTGGAGGAACGTGCGCGCGGTTTCGATCATCACGAAGACCTGTTCAACCCAAGCCTACTCGTCTGCGAACTGAAAGGCGGCGAGCCACGCAGCCTGATCGCTTCGACCGAACGGCGCGATGTGCGCGACGCGGACAAATACGAAGCACAGGAGCGTGCGCGCCGCAAAGATGTCGCGGCCAAGTACGCTGACCGCGACGAATATGTGCAGCGACTTGTGGCCGCCGCCGATCAATTTATCGTGCGGCGAGGGCGCGATTTGCACACCGTCATCGCAGGCTATCACTGGTTCACAGACTGGGGCCGCGACACGATGATCTCTTTGCCCGGTCTCGCGCTCGCACTCGAACGCGACGACATCGCGCGCGAAATCCTGCTCGCCTTCGTCGTCTATCTGAATCAAGGTCTTTTGCCGAATCGCTTTCCCGACAGCGACGCGCCGCCCGAATACAACACCGTGGACGGCACACTCTGGTTCGTTCACGCCGTGGGCGAATTGCTCCGGCGCACAGACGACGACAAGTTCGTGCGCGAGCATTTCTACGAGGCGCTGCGCGACATCATCACGTGGCACGAGCACGGCACACACTACGCGATTCGTATGACGGAAGACGGGCTGTTGCGTGCGGGCGAGCCGGGCGTACAGTTGACGTGGATGGATGCGAAGATCGGCGACTACGTGGTCACGCCGCGCACGGGCAAGCCCGTCGAGATACAGGCCCTCTGGTACAACGCGCTGCGCACGGTCGAACAAATGGCGCGCCGCTTCGGCGATGAAAAAACATCCGCGCATTGCCGCGCCATCGCCGACGGCACGCGCGCCAGCTTCAACGGCCTCTTCTGGGACGAACAGACCGGCGGCCTCTACGATTGCGTGAGCGACGAAGGCGAGCCGGACGCCGCAGTGCGGCCGAATCAAATCTTCGCCGTCAGTTTGCCGCACCCGCTCGTCATCGGCGAGCGCGCACGCCGCATCGTCGAGAATGTCCGGCGCGAACTGCTCACACCCGTCGGCTTGCGCACGCTCTCGCCGAAATCACCCGCGTATCGCCCACGTTACGAAGGCGACGGGCACGCGCGCGACACGGCTTATCATCAAGGCACGGTCTGGCCCTGGCTCTTGGGCCCGTTCATCACCGCGTACCTCAAGGTCAACGAGCGCTCGCCTGCGAGTCTGGAAACCGCGCGCGGCTGGACGGCGGCCTTCGGCGCGCATCTGCGCGAGGGCGGCCTCGGTCAAGTCTCCGAAATCTTCGACGCAGAGCCGCCCCATACCCCGCGCGGTTGCATCGCTCAAGCGTGGAGCGTCGCCGAACTATTACGCTGTGAACTGGAAGAGTTGAGTTGAGGGATCATGTCAACGTCAACCCCGCCGCCGTATTTCCCGCAAGGCTCGCTGATGCCGCCCGATCCGAATCGCGCGCGAAAGTTTAAGCTGACGATGCTCGGCTGCGGCTTGCTTTTCTTGCTCGCGCTGGCGGGTGCGATGTGGTTGCTAGTTCATCTGTTCCGCACGGCACGCTGAAGCATGCGCCCGATGATGACGATAGCGGTCAGGCTGAGGGTGACGGCGAGCGAGAGCAGGCAATACTGGCAGAAATGTCTGATGATGAAGGCTTGGACGAAGAGCAGCCAGAGCGACATAGCGCACATGCCGGCGACGAGCGCGACGAGTAGTTTGCGCGCCGCCGCATAACCGAAGGCGGCGAGCGTGGCGAGGCTGAAGACGGTGAAGTATGCGAGTGCGCCAAGCGCCGCAAGCGGCACGGGGCCGATGGTCGCATACGAACTGCTGAGCACTTCCGAACAACCCGCGATGGCGGTGCAGCGCACACTCCGGCCCGTCAGATGTTCCACCGTCAGATAGACGGCGTCCGCCAAACCCACCAACGACAGCAGGGCCGCGAGCACATCAAGCATAAGCGCACTACGACGCTGCGGCCCTAGCTGTTCACTGTTAACGATGGAATCCGCCACGACCGTTTAGGACTTGCCCGCGAGCGCCGCCTCAATCGCGACGTGCAGTTTGTCGTAATCCATCATTTGCTCGAACGGCACTTCGCGCCCGTTGAGGAACAGCGTGGGCGTGCCCGTCACGCCGCGCGCCTGCGCGAGATTGTCGTCCTGCGCGACCCGCATGCCGGCGACTGCGCCGTCTATGTCCTGCGTGAAGCGGTTCACGTCTAGTCCAAGCTGCTGCGCGTACTTGAGGAAGAACGGTCGCGCGGCCTCGCCCTTGCTCCACTCCTGTTGCTGTTCATACAGCAGATCGTGCATCTCCCAGAACTTCCCCTGCTGCCCGGCGGCCTCGGCGGCGCGAGCGGCTTCGGCCGCGAATTTGTGAATCTTGGGCAGCGGGAAATTGCGGAACGAGAAACGTAGGCGGTCACCGTACTGCGCGAGCACACGTTGCGCAATGGGATGAAAAATGCCGCAGGGCGGACACTGATAGTCGCCGAACTCTTCAAGTTGCACGGGTGCATCGAGCCGGCCCTTGAAGTGTACCGGTTGGTTGTCGCGCGGGACGACGCGCTGCGTGGGCGTGGCAGTGGAGAGCGCAGGCCGGGCCGACTCCGGCTGCGGTGTGCGCATAAGCAACGCGCCGCCGCCGAGCATGATGAGCAGCACGACGACGATGATGATCACGGGTAGCAGACGTTTCATAGCTGTGCGGAAGCAACTCCCGGTAAAAGGTTTAGCCGAGCGGGCATGCAAAAGTTAAAAGCAAACGGGCAAAAGTGCAACTCACGGAACGTGGTTGCCGCTTTTGCCCGTCGCTGCGGGGCAGAGGATATGGCGTCGCCTTAGAGCGCGATGCGGGCGATGCGTTGCGTGATCGTATCGACGCCCGCGAAGCCGGGCAGTTGCTTGACCTTTTCGTTGACGTTGCGGTCGAAGAAGTCAACGCCCTCTTCGCCTTTGAAGAGCGTCGCGATCAAATAGTTGGTTTCCAGCTTCGGCTTCGTGCCCTGTCCAACCGGCGTCCAGAACTTGCTAATGACGGTGCGCGCCAGTTTGCGCGTGAAGTCCGAACGCTGAAGTTTCAGCCGCGCGATGTTCCAGTAAAACTTCGAGTGCGCAGCTTCTTCTTGGGCAATAGCGCGCAACAGATGTTCCAGCACGGGATGCTTCGCCAGTTGCCACAGCCGGCGGTAGCCTTGCAGCGTCGTCATCTCGTTGATCGCGCCCCACGCCATGTGTACGGCCGAGAAATGCGCGCCGAAACAGTTGGTGATGAGCGGGTAGAAGCGGTTCTCGAATGTGTAGTTGAACGGAATCGCGGCCCGGGCTTCGTCGAACCAGCTTTTACTCGTCGGGATGCCGGCCTCGTTGAGAAAACGATTGAGGAGTTCCGCATGTTGGAACTCTTCCACGCTCCAGCGATCCATGAAGCGCTTAATCACGGGGCTTTTGCCGGTCGGTGTGCGGCGCAACTCCGCATAATAGATGTCCGTGAACGCCTCCACGTCGCGCATGTAGACGAGGACAGGCACAAACGCAGGGTCGAGCGGATGCTTGCGCACCTCAGCCCACGGAATATTGCTGACAAAATCTTCGGTGAGCGCACGCGGCTGTTCTTCATACCACGTCAGCACGTCGCTTTCTGTCTCGAACACTTGAGGAGGTCTCCTTAAAACACGAAAGATGCTAGTATTGAACCAACAGACTTACGAACCAGCGCAGGTCAGTGGATTGATGCGCCTCGTTACGAGCGTTTCATGCCCGTAGAGCGCGAACGGCACGCCGGCGATGTTTCGTTTTTGCGGACGCGGCGTGAGTTTTATGTAACCGCCCCGGCACATTGGAGTGCGAAGCATACATGAAGCAGCACGCGGAGACAATGACGAATCGGGCGAGCGGCGGGGCCACGCTTTATGATCGCTTCGCAGACCTCTACGACATCACGTTCAAGTTCAACGGCTATGGTCGCTCGCTCGAACGCTACTTCCACGAGCACCTGTTACCGTTGCCCACTGGGGCGCAAATTCTCGACGCCGGCTGCGGCACAGGTTTGCTCACGCTGGCCATGCTTCGCGCACTGCCCCGCCCCGCACACATCACGGCGCTCGATCTCTCCGGCCCCTCGCTGCACAAAGCCCGGCGCGCTATTGTGGCGACGCGCCCGCGCCGCCCGCATCTGGTGCGCTTCATCCAAGGCAACGTGCTATCGCTCCCCTTCGCCACTGACTCTTTCGACTTCATCGCCACGAGCGGCGCGCTCGAATACGTGCCGCTCGCGCAAGGATTGAATGAACTGGCGCGCGTGCTGCGCCCCGGCGGACATCTGCTACACCTGCCCGTGCGCCCCGCGCTCGCCAGCACCTTTCTCGAACTCTTATTCCGCTTCAAGACACACCCACCCGCCGAAGTTGAAGCAGCCACGACGCGCCACTTTCACATCGTCTCCCAATACCGCTTTCCGCCACTTGACGTGATCGGCTGGACGAAGCACGCCATCTTGGCCCGGAAGTCGTGAATCGT